>CAZYQK010000015.1:10401-31790 GCA_964650245.1 uncultured bacterium
GCATCGGCAACGGGATCTCGCTCATCATCTTCGTGAACATCCTGGGCGGCGTGCCGAACGCGATGTTCTCCGCGATCAACAGCTTCCGGGCGGGCACGCTGTCGCTGCTGACCGTGCTGGCCGTGCTGGTGATCATGGTGGCGGTGGTGGCGGCGGTCGTCATCATGACCCAGGCGACGCGCAAGATTCCGGTGCAGTACGCGAAGCGCATCGTCGGCCGGCGCATGTACGGGGGGGCCAACACCCACATCCCGCTGCGCGTCAACAGCGCGGGCGTGATTCCGATCATATTCGCCTCGAGCCTCATGATCCTGCCCACCACGGTGGCGGGCTTCGTGCCCCCCACCAGTCCGCTCGCGGCGCTCGGGCAGTGGTTCAATCCGCTGGGCGTGCTCTACAACGTGGTCTACGCGGTCATCATCGTGTTCTTCACCTACTTCTACACCGCGGTGGTCCTGAACCCGAACGACCTCGCGGAGAACATGCGAAAGTACGGCGGCTTCGTGCCGGGCATCCGTCCGGGGCGCAAGACCGCCGAGTACATCGACCGGGTGCTGACGCGCATCACGCTGCCGGGCGCGGTGTTCCTGGCGCTGATCGCGGTGGTGCCCGACTCGCTGATGGCGGCCTTCGGCCTGCCGTTCATGGGATTCGGCGGCACCAGCGTGCTGATCGTGGTGGGTGTGGCGCTCGACACCCTGCAGCAGATCGAGTCGCATCTGCTCATGCGCCATTACGAGGGTTTCGTGAAGCGCGGCCGCATCCGCGGCCGGCAGAGAATGTGACGTGCGGGTGGTGCTGCTCGGACCCCCGGGCGTGGGCAAGGGCACGCAGGGCCGGCGGCTGGCACGGGAGCGCGGCTGGGCGCTGATCTCGACCGGCGAGATCCTGCGCGATGCCGGGGCGCGCGGCACGGCGCTCGGGCTCGAGGCCCGGCGCCAGATGGACAGCGGGTTGCTGGTAGGAGACGACGTCATGATCGGACTGGTACGGGAGCGGACCGCGAAGGCGGACGCCGCGATGGGTTTCGTGCTCGACGGGTTCCCGCGCACGGTGCCGCAGGCCGACGCGCTCGACCGCATGCTCGGCGAGCGCGCCCAGGGCCTCGACGCGGCGGTGTGCCTCGCCATGCCGGAGTCGGAGCTGGCGGCGCGGCTCATGGCGCGCCGGGAGTGCCCGGTGTGCAAGCGGGCCTACAACCTGATCAGCGCCCCGCCGCGCGACGGCCGTCATTGCGACGACCATCCCGCCGCGGACCTGGTGCAGCGCGCGGACGATGCCGGGGCCACGGTCGACCGGCGTCTCGAGGTGTACCGGCAGCAGACCGCGCCGTTGGTGGAATACTACCGCGCACGCGGACGGCTCCGGGAAGTGGCCGGTGGCGGAACGATGGACGAAGTGTACGGGCGCCTGGTCGGCGCGCTCGGCCGCCCGTAGGCCGGCCGGATGGCGACGTGGTCTACCTGAGGGACCAGAGCGAGATCGATGCGATCCGCGCGGCCGCAAAGCTGGTGGCGCGCACGCTGCGGATGCTGAGCCGGGAGGTTCGGCCGGGGATCACGACCGGAGAGCTGGACCGGCTGGCGGAGGATTTCATTCGGACGCACGGCGGACGGCCCGCGTTCAAGGGCTACCGGGGATTCCCGGCGTCGTTCTGTCCGGCCGTCAACGAAGAGGTGGTGCACGGCATTCCCGGCGCGCAGCGCCTGAAGGAGGGGGACATCGTCGGGCTCGACGTAGGGGTGGAGAAAGACGGCTATCACGGCGACGCGGCGTGCACGGTGACGGTCGGAGAAGTCAGCGGGGAAGCCCGGCGCCTGATCGACGTGGCGCGCGAGGCCCTGGAGCAGGGCGTTGCGCAGGCGCAGCCGGGCAACCGCGTCGGGGACATCTCGCACGCGATCCAGTCGCACGTCGAGCGCGCCGGATTCTCGGTGGTGCGCGCGCTGGTGGGGCACGGGATCGGGCGCGAGATGCACGAGGAGCCGCAGGTCCCGAACTACGGGACTCCGGACCGGGGCCCGCGACTGATGGTGGGGCAGGTGCTCGCGATCGAGCCAATGGTGAACGCCGGAGGGCCGGAAGTCGTGACACAGCCCGACGGCTGGACGGTGGTGACGAAGGACGGGTCCCTGAGTGCGCATTTCGAGCACACCGTCGCCGTGGGGCGGGACGGGCCGGAAATCCTCTCGCTGCCGGAAGCGGACGAGTAGGGGCCGAGATGGCGAAGGAAGAAGGAATCCAGGTCGAGGGCACCGTGGTCGAGCCGTTGCCGAACGCCATGTTTCGCGTCGAGCTCGAGAACGGCCACAAGGTGCTCGCCCACATCTCGGGGAAGATGCGGATGCATTTCATCAAGATCCTGCCGGGGGACAAGGTGACGGTCGAGCTGTCGCCCTACGACCTGACCCGCGGCCGGATCGTCTACCGCTACAAGTAGAGGGTTTCTCGACATGAAGGTCCGTACGGCGGTGAAGAAGATCTGCGAGCACTGCAAGGTGGTGCGTCGCAAAGGCGTCATCCGCGTGATCTGCACCCGCAATCCGCGGCACAAGCAACGTCAGAAGTAGCGAGGGAGGAGCATCGTGGCACGTATTGCGGGGGTCGACCTGCCGTCCGACAAGCGGATCGAGGTCGCGTTGACCTACATCTACGGAATCGGGCGCACGACCGCGAGGAAGATCCTGACCACGACCGGGGTTAGTCCCGACGTCCGGGTCAAGAACCTGAGCGACGAGGACGCCGGCAAGCTGCGCAACGTCATCGAGCGCGAGTACAAGGTGGAAGGCTCGCTGCGCAGCGAGATGGCGATGAACGTCAAGCGCCTGATGGACATCGGCGCCTACCGGGGACTGCGGCACCGGCGCGGGCTGCCGGTGCGCGGTCAGCGCACCAAGACCAACGCGCGCACGCGCAAGGGCCCGAAGAAGACCGCGGGCGTGATGAAGAAGGCGGCGACGGCCGCGAAGCCGGGGCCGAAGAAGTAACCCGACTGCGAGCGGGCGGCCGCCTGGCCGTCCCGAACGGAGGTTTCGAGTGGCGGATGTCAAGAAGGCCAAGAAGCGTGACCGCAAGGTGAGCGCCAGCGGAGTGGCTCACGTGCAGGCAAGCTTCAACAACACCATTATCACCATCACCGACACGGACGGCAACGTCGTCACCTGGGCGAGCGCCGGCAAGGTCGGCTTCAAGGGATCCCGCAAGAGCACGCCGTTCGCCGCGCAGGTCGCGGCTGAGGCGAGCGCGCGGGAGGCGCTGAACCAGGGCATGAAGCGCGTCGAGGTCTGGGTCAAGGGCCCCGGCGGTGGACGAGAGGCGGCCATCCGCTCGCTCCAGGCGGCGGGACTCGAGATTTCGGCGATCAAGGACGTGACGCCCATCCCGCACAACGGTTGTCGCCCGCCCAAACGGCGACGGGTCTAGGAGAGCGGAATCATGGCGGTCTATCACGATGCGCGATGCCGGCTGTGCCGGCGCGAGGGCATGAAGCTGTTCCTGAAGGGCGCGCGCTGCTTCACCGACAAGTGCGCATTCGAGCGGCGCGGTTACGCGCCGGGCGAGCACGGCAAGAGCCGGCGCGTGAAGGAGACCAACTACGGCCAGCAGCTGCGTGAGAAGCAGAAGGCACGCCGCATCTACGGCCTGCTCGAGCGGCAGTTCCGCCACACGTTCGAGAAGGCGTCGCTCTCCAAGGGCGTGACCGGGGAGGTGCTGCTCCAGATGCTCGAGCGTCGGCTGGACAACGTCGTGTTCCGGCTCGGCCTGGCGCCGTCGCGCAGCGCGGCGCGGCAGCTGGTCCGGCACGGACACCTCACGCTCAACGGCCGCGCGGTCGACATCCCATCGCTGCAGGTCATGGCCGGCGACGAAGTCTCGCTGCGCGAGAAGAGCAAGAAACTCGGAACGGTGCAGTCCTCGCTCGAAGCGCGCAAGGGCCAGGGCGTGCCGGAGTGGATGGAGCTCAATGCCGAGAAGGTCAGCGGCCGCATCCTGAACATCCCGACGCGCGCGTCCATTCCGGTTCCGATCAACGAGCAGCTTATCGTCGAGCTCTATTCGAAGTAGCGACCGCCAGCCCCGAGGGAGGCTTGAAGATGAAGTGGAAGAACCTGACCATGCCGAAGCAGGTCACGCCCGATCCCGCCAACACGGATGGATACGGCAAGTTCGTGATCGACCCGCTCGAGCGCGGGTTCGGGATCACGCTGGGCAACGCGCTGCGGCGCGTGCTGCTCTCGTCGCTGCAGGGCGCCGCGATCACCGCGGTGCGCATCGACGGCGTGCTTCACGAGTTCTCGACGCTCCCGGGCGTCATCGAGGACGTGACCGAGATCATCCTCAACCTGAAGCAGGTGCGGCTCAAGCTGCACGGCGACGGTCCCAAGAAGGGGACCTTCGAGATGCGGGGCAAGGGCGAGGTGCGCGCCTGCGACCTCCGGGTGGACGCCGAGGTCCAGGTCCTGAATCCCGATCTCCACATCTCCACGCTGAACCGCGATGGTGACCTCCGCATGGAGGTCGAGATCAACGGCGGGCGAGGCTACGTCTCCGCCGATCAGCACTCGGCGACCGACCGCCCGATCGGCGTGATCCCGATCGATTCGCTGTTCTCGCCGGTCACGCGCGTGAACTTCCAGGTCGAGGCCACGCGGCTCGGCCAGCGCATCGACTACGACAAGCTCACGCTCGAAGTGTGGACCGACCGCAGCATCCTGCCGTCCGACGCGGTGGCGGTCGCGGCCAAGATCATGCGCGACCACTTCAACCTCTTCATCCACTTCGAGGAGCCGATCGAGGAGGAAGTCGAGGAGGAGGTCGACGAGGAGATCCTGCGCGTGCGCAAGCTGCTCGAGAAGAGCGTCGAGGAGCTGGAGCTGTCGGTGCGCTCCAGTAACTGCCTGCGCGCGGCCGAGATCAAGAGCATCGGTGACCTGGTGCAGAAGGGCGAGCCGGAGATGCTCAAGTACCGCAATTTCGGCCGCAAGTCCCTGAAGGAGATCCAGGACATCCTGGGCGAGATGGGCCTCCACTTCGGGATGGACACGAGCCGGTACCGCGAGCCCCATCCCATGATCGAAGCGGAGCACTAGGAGCGTTCGTCCCCGCGCCGCGGCGGCGACCGAGAGAGGAACTCCACTCATGCGACACCGCAAGGACCATCGCAAGCTGAGCCGCACCGCGTCGCACCGCCGCGCGGTGCTGCGCAATCTGGTCACGGCGCTCTTCGAGTACGAGCGCATCGTGACCACCGTGGCCAAGGCCAAGGAAGCGAGGCGTCTGGCGGAGCGACTCATCACCTTCGCCAAGCGTGGCGACCTCGCGGCCCGGCGCCACGTGGCGCGCTTCGTCATGAAGCCCGCGGTGACGGCCAAGCTGTTCGCCACCCTCGCCCCCTGGTACGCGGAGCGCAACGGCGGCTACACCCGCATCCTGCGCATCGGTCCGCGGCTGGGTGACGCCGGCGAGACCGCCTACCTCGAGCTGGTGAAGACCGCCGAGCAAAAGGAGAAGGAGCGCGCCGACCGCATCGCGGCGGCCGAGACGAAGGAGGCCGCGCTCAAGGGCGCCAAGCCCGTCAAGAAGTCCAAGGTGGCGGCCGAGGCGGAAGCGACGGCGGCCGAGACCGAGAAGCCGAAACGCGGAAAGTCGCGGGAGGCCCCGGTCGGCGCCCCGGCGAAGAAGCGCACGCGGACGGGGGTGAAGACCGGCTGACCCGGGCGCCATCGCGGGGCGCGCCGAGCACGGCGCTCGCGGTCGGCCTCGCTGCGCTCGCCTCGCTCGCCTCGCTCGCCTCGCTCGCCTCGCTTGCTGAGGCGCAGGCGTCCGGCGCGACGGCCGGAGGGCCTTCCCGCCTCATAGAAGCGAACCTTCGGCCGGGAGGCCCCCCGGCCGCCGCGCCGGACTCGTCCGCGGCGCCCGACACTGCGGCGGGGCGGGCGCGGCGTTTCGAATACCTGTGGGTGGTGCGCGGCGCGCTGCTCGATACGGCGCGCATCGCGCGCGTGGTGCGGGACGCGCGCGAGATGGGCGTGCGGGGGCTGCTGGTCCAGGTGGTGGGGCGCGGGGACGCGTTCTACCGCTCGGACTTGCTGCCGCGCGCGGAAGCCCTGGGGCGCAGCGACGTGGATCCGCTCGGCGAAATCGTGAGCCGGGGCCACGCGGCCGGGCTCGAGATCCACGCCTGGATGAACTGCATGCTGGCATGGTCCGCCCCCGGGCGTCCGCGCGATCCGCGCCACGTGCTGAACGCGCATCCGGAGTGGGTCGCCCGGCTCGAGGACGGGCGGCGCATGACGTCGCTCGGGATGCGCGAGCGGCGGCGGCTCAAGCTGGAGGGAGTGTTCCTGTCGCCCGGACATCCCGCGGTGCGGGCGTTTGTGGGCGCGATCGCGAAGGAGATCGTGGCGCGTTACGCGGTGGACGGGATCCAGCTCGACTACATCCGGGAGCCCGGGGTCGGAATCGGCTTCGATCCGACGACGCGCGCCGAGTTCGCGCTCCGCACCGGGGTGGACCCGGCCCGCTTCGGCCGCCTGCCGGCGGCCGGGCGCGCGGCGGTGGATTCGGCGTGGGCACGATTTCGCATGGACGCGGTGACGGCGGTGGTGCAGGAGGTGCGCGATTCGGTCCGGGCCGCGCGGCCCGAGGTGGCGCTCAGCGCCGCGGTCCACCCGGAGTTCGCGGTGGCCGTGCGCGCGCACGCCCAGCGCTGGACCGCGTGGCTTCGCGACGGACTGATCGACCGCGCCTTCGCCATGTGCTACGCGCCGGCGGTGCAGACCGTCATGAGCCAGCTGGTGGGATTCGCGGCCGAGTTCGGCACCGGCGGCCGGGTGGTGCCGGGGATCGCGGTCTACAACACGTCTCCCGCGGACGCCTCGGCCAAGATCAAGGGCGCGCGCGCGCTCGGCTTCGAATCGCTCGCGGTCTATTCGTACGACGCGCTGACGGCGCGGCCCGGCTACTGGCCGCGTCTGCGCGACGATCTGGACGCCGGAGAGAAGCCGGCGGCCGAACCACGTTAGGGGGACGCTTGGACACCACTTCATCCGCCGCGCGGCCGGGAGCCGGAGCCGCCGACGGATCGCAGGCCATCCGCGAGGATGTCCGCAACATCGCGATCATCGCCCACGTCGACCACGGCAAGACCACGCTGGTGGACGCACTGCTGTGGCAGAGCGGGGTGTTCCGCGAGAATCAGGCGGTGATCGAGCGCGTGATGGACTCCGGCGACCTGGAGCGCGAGAAGGGCATCACCATCCTCGCCAAGAACACGGCGGTGCGCTTCGGCCGCCACAAGATCAACATCGTGGACACCCCGGGGCACGCCGACTTCGGCGGCGAGGTCGAGCGAACCCTCAAGATGGTGGACGGCGTGCTGCTGCTGGTGGACGCCAGCGAGGGCCCGCTGCCCCAGACCCGCTTCGTGCTGAAGAAGGCGCTCGAGCTGTCGCTGCCGCCGATCGTCGTGATCAACAAGATCGACCGCAAGGACGCGCGACCGCAGCAGGTGCTGAACGAGATCTACGACCTGTTCATCGATCTCGACGCGCACGAGGACCAACTCGAGTTTCCGGTGCTCTACACCGTCGCGCGCGACGGGATCTGCCGCCTCACGCCCGACGGCGAAGACCACCGGATGCTGCCGCTGTTCGAGGAGATCATCCGCACCATTCCCGCGCCCCGCTACGACCGGCTGAGCCCGCTCCAGATGCTGATCCTCAACCTCGACTACTCGGACTTCGTGGGGCGGCTCGCGATCGGCCGCATCGTGAACGGCCGGGTGAGCGCCCGCCAGGAGGTCGCCCTGTGCCGACTCGACGGCAGCGTGGACCGCACCCGGGTCACCAACCTCTACGCCTTCGAGGGGCTGGAGCGCGTCGAGGTGCAGGAGGCGGGCCCCGGCGACATCGTGGCGCTGGCCGGCTTCGACGAGGTGAACATCGGCGAGACCATCGGCGATCCGGAGGACCCGCGGCCGCTACCCCACGTCACGGTCGACGAGCCCACCGTGAGCATGGTGTTTTCGGTCAACAATTCGCCGTTCGCGGGGCAGGAGGGCAAGTACGTGACCTCGCGCAACCTCAAGGAGCGGCTCGAGCGCGAGATCCTCACCAACGTCAGCATTCGCATCGAGCCGGGCGAGACCCCGGACAACTTCAGCGTGTCGGGCCGCGGCGAGCTGCAGATGGCGATCCTGATCGAGATGATGCGCCGCGAGGGCTTTGAGCTGGCGGTGAGCAAGCCGGAGGTCATCACCCGCATGGAGGACGGGGTGAAGCATGAGCCCATGGAGCGCCTGGTCATCGACTGTCCCGAAGTCTACGTGGGCGTCGTCACCGAGAAGATCGGGCGCCGCCGCGGACGCATGACGAACATGGTGAACCACGGCACCGGGCGGGTTCGCCTCGAGTTCCGCATTCCCTCGCGCGGGTTGATCGGGTTCCGCAGCCAGTTCCTCACCGACACCCGGGGCACCGGGCTCCTCAATCATCTGTTCGACGGCTACGAGCCGTGGCAGGGCGACATTCCGCACCGCGTCACCGGCGCGCTGGTCTCGGACCGCGGGGGGAAGACCACGGGCTACGCCATCGAGCGCGTTCAGGATCGCGGCGAGATGCTCGTCGAGCCGGGCGAGCGGGTCTACGAGGGCATGATCGTAGGCGAGAACGCCCGCGTGGAGGACATCGACGTCAACATCGTCAAGGAGAAGAAGCTGACGAACATGCGCGCCTCGACCTCGGAGGAGGGGATCCACCTGCTCCCGGCGCGCCGGCTGTCGCTGGAGCAGGCGCTCGAGTGGATCCGCGAAGACGAGCTGCTTGAGGTCACACCCTCGAGCCTCCGGCTGCGCAAGCGCGTGCTCGCGGCCAACGTCCGGCCCCGGTACTGGCAGAAGTAGGCGGCCGGCGGCGCCCGAAGCGCCCGTTTCATCCTCAAGTTTCGCCGCCGCGGGCCGAAGACAGGCGCGGGGGAGGTGTCGCCCGGCACCCCCCTATACCTATGCCACTCTTCGAGCAGCTGGTCTGGACCAGGCCGGAAGCCGCGGCCTCTTCTCGAACGAACGCGCCACGCGCGGCGGGGGGTCAGGCCGCCCATTTCCTGCTCTCGCAGGGCGTGGATCAGCGGCGGGAGTCGCGCCGCATCGCGGCCGGGCTGATCGCGCTCGCCGTCATCAGCGTCGTCCTGCTCAATTTCGGCATTCTCCAGAGCGCGCGCACCCACCTCGTCCGCCAGCGCTGGAGCCAGCTCGCCGATCACACCGACGCCAAGCGCGAGGAAGTGCGCGACCTGCTGTGGCAGTTCGAGCACCAGGCCCGCTTCGTGGCCGAGCAGGAAGCACTCCGCGCGTGGGCCGCGCGGGCCGCGGACGGCTCGCTCGCCCCCGAGGGGCTGGGACAGCTGCGACACGAACTCGAGCGCGCGGCGGGCACCTTCCAGCTCTACGCCCTGGATCTCACGCGCTCGGACGGCACGCTGCTGGTCTCGAGCCGCGATCTCGCGGGGCCCGACCTCCACGACGACCACGGGCTCGCGGCGCGCGCCGCGTCCGCCGGACAGAGCGTCCTGGAGGCGTTCCCGACCGCCGCGGGCGGGCCGCAGCTGCTCACGCTGGCGATTCCCCTCCCGGCCGCGACGCCCGGCGGCCCCGCCCCGGTGATGGTGTTTCACGCCAACGCCGAGGACGCGCTGCTGCCGCTGCTCATGAGCTGGCCCGGCTTCGGTTCCACCGCCGGCGCCTATCTGGTGCGCCGCGTCGGGGACGAGATCGTGTGCCTGACCTCGCCGCCCGCGAGCCTCTCGCTCCAGGCGGGCGAACGCGGGCCGCTCTCGTCGCGAGTGTTGCGACCGGCGGCGATCGCCGTGGAAGGGGTGGAGTCGAGCGTCGAGGGGGTGGACGCGCGCGGCCGCCCGCTCTGGACGGTGACCCGCTTCCTGCCCGAGCTGCGCTGGGGCATGGTGTGCCAGGTCGACCGCGGCGCGATGATGGAAGCCACGCGCGGCACCGTGATGGGCCTGCTCGCGCTCGACCTCGCGATGCTGCTGCTCGCGCTCTTGGGCGTCTGGTTCTGGCGGCGCCAATACGCGACCGGCCTCGCCCGGCGCGAAACCGAGGTCACACGCCGCCACGCCGGGCGCGTTCAGGCCATCTTCGACACCGCGTTCGACGCCATCCTCACCTTCGACCGCAATGGCCGCATGCTGTCCGTGAACCGCGCCGCGGAGAGCCTGTTCGGACGGCCGTCCGCCGAGATCGAGGGCCAGCCGCTCCACCATTTCCTGCACTGGGGAGCCCCGGGCGCCGCGGGCGGCCTGCAGCTGCCCGCGCCGGGCGCGGTCTCGCGCACCGAGGCGTTTCGCCGAGGCGGCACGGTGCTGCCGGTCGAGCTCTCGCTGGGAAGCGCCGGGGATGGCGAGGACATGCTCTACACCGCGATCGTGCGCGACGTCAGCGAGCGGGTCGAGGCCGAGCATCGCATCCACGCCTTCGCCGACGGGCTCGAGGTTAGCAACCGCCGCCTCGAGGAAGTGAACGCGCAGCTCGAGGAGGCTTCGCGCCTGAAGAGCGAGTTCCTGGCCAACACCTCGCACGAGCTGCGCACGCCGCTCAACGGAATGATCGGATTTCTCCAGCTGGTGCTGGACGGGTTGTGCGACTCGAAGGAGGAAGAGCGGGACTTCCTGAAGCAGGCGCTGCAGTGCTCGCGCCACCTGCTGGGCCTGATCAACGACGTGCTGGACATCGCCAAGATCGAAGCCGGCAAACTCCCCCTCGACATCGAGCGCGTCGACATCCACGCGCTGTTCGACGAGGTCTACACCGTGACCCATGTCCAGGCGGCGCAGAAGGGGGTCCACCTGAGCTTCGACGCTCCGGAAGGCCGCGAGCTCGCGGTGCGCGGTGACTTCGGCAAGATCAAGCAGATCCTGATCAACCTGGTCGGCAACAGCCTCAAGTTCACCCCCAACGGCTCCATCAGGGTGCGAGCCCGGGCCCACCCGGAGCTGGGCCACTTCATGTTCGAAGTGCAGGACAGCGGCATCGGGATCGACCCCACTCGCCAGAAGCTCATCTTCGAGAAATTCACGCAGGGCGACGGCAGCACCACCCGCAAGTACGGCGGCACCGGGCTCGGGCTCGCCATCTCGCGCAGCCTGGTCGAGCTGATGGGCGGCATCATCGGCGCGCAGAGCGAAGGGATCGGCAGGGGCACCCGCATGTATTTCTCGCTGCCCATCTGGTCGGAGGCCGCCGAGGCGGCGAGCCCCGCGAACGATCAGCTCTCGGACCGCATCGAAGGGCCGGCCAACGGCGCGCTGGTGTTGATCGTCGAGGACGACGCCGGCTTCAGGCGCTATCTCACCACGCTGCTCCACCAGAGCGGCTACCGGACGGTGCAGGCGGCGCATGCCGAGGGTGGCTGGGTGCTGGCGCGGCGGCTGCGCCCGGCCATCGTCGTGCTGGACTACGCGCTCACCTGCCCCGAGGGCGCGGCGCTGCGCACCGGCTGGGACCTGGCCGAGCGCATGACCTCCGACTCCAAGACCCGCCACATTCCGCTCATCTTCGTCACCGGCTTCGACGACGAGCTCAAGGACAAGCTCAAGTCCACCGCCTTCGCGCGGCGTCCCGAGCACCTGATGAAGCCGATCGAGGGCGACGCCCTGCTCGCGAAGATCCACGAGCTGCTGGGCTCGATCCAGGGCCGCACGGTGCGGATCCTGATGGCCGACGACGACCCGTCGGTCGCGGCATACGTGCGCAAGGTCCTGCCCGAGGACCGTTTCCATCTCGAGCACGCGGCGAACGGGGAGGAGTGCCTGCACGCGCTCCGCACCCAGCCGCGCGGGTTCGACCTCCTGCTGCTCGACCTCATGATGCCGGAGGTGAGCGGTTACGACGTGCTGCGCGAGATGACGCTCACCGGGATCGCAGCCGAGCTCCCGGTGCTGGTGCTGACCAATTTCCCCGAGGGCCGCAACGAAGAAGAGCGCCGATTGCTGGAGCAGGGGCTGGTGCTGGACGTCCTGCCCAAGATGTCGGTCCACGACAACCCGCAGCTGCTGCCGCACATCATCGACTGGCACATGCAGGTGGCGGCCGAGACCGTGACGGCCCGCGCCGGAGGCGAGGGGGCCGGCACGGACTCAGGCGGCGCCGAGCCGCTGGAGCACGCGGCATGAGTCACGTCCTGGTGGTGGAGGATGACGTGCACAACGCGGCCCTCTTCAGGAAACTGCTCGAGAAGCGCTGCGGCGCGAGCGTCACGGTGACCGAGTCACCCGAGGAGGTGTTCCGCCTCGCCCGCGCGGGCGTAATCGGGCTGGTGCTGATGGATGTCTCGCTCACCAACTCGCGCTGGCAGGGCAAGCCGGTGAGCGGCGTCGAGCTGTGCCGGCACCTGAAGTCCGATCCCGAGACGGTTGGAATCCCCGTCGTGCTCGCCACCGCGCATGCCATGCGCGGGGATCCCGAGCGGCTGCTCGTGGAGAGCGGCGCTGACGGCTACGTCGCGAAGCCGATCATCGACCACGCCGCGTTCGCCCTGCAGATCCGCGAACACCTGGGGGAGGCCGCGTGAAAGCCGCCGCGGACATCAAGGTGCTGGTGGTCGAGGACGACCCCCTCTATCAGCGCGTGCTCGAGAGGCGGCTCAAGGCCGAGGGCTACCACGTGCTCACCGCCGGTGACGGCCGCGACGGCATGAAGGCGATCGTCGCGGCCGAGCCCGACCTCGTGATCTCGGACTGGATGATGCCGCAGGTGGACGGGCTCGAGCTCTGCCAGTCGGTCAAGACCGGGCTGCGCGAGGCCGCGCCCTACTTCATCCTGCTCACCGCGAAGGGCGAGATCAGCGATCGCCTGCTCGGCCTCGAGACCGGCGCCGACGATTACCTGGTGAAGCCGTGCGACCAGGGCGAGCTCATGGCCCGGGTGCGGGCCGGGCTCCGGATCGTGCTCCTCACTCAGGAGCTGCGGCGCACGGTCGGGCAGCTCACGCTGACCAACGCAGAGCTCGAGAACGCGCGCGTCGAGCTGGAACGTCGCGCCCGCCCGCCCGCGCGCTGCGGAAGGTGCGGCCGGGTGCGTGGCGCGGATGGCGGGTGGCAGGACGCCGAGCGCTCCTTCGCCGGGCAGGGCGTGGAGGCCGGAGCGATCGGGGAGTGCCCCGATTGTCGGGCCGCCGCGGACGATCCGCTGCCGAAACGGTCGAGACCCGCCGCCTGACCGAAGGCGCGCGCCTCGAGCCGGCGCGCCGTGAGCCCCCACCGGGATCACATCTGGCCGACGCGGGCCCCCGCGCGCGCCGCGGCCGAGCTCGGCTTAGTCGCGACACCCATCGCGGACTACCTCCCCGCCGTCGTGGCCTGGCACCTCGGGCAACGACCCACGCCGAGTCATGCGGGCTACGCCGCACGCACCCGCGAGGTCACCCTCGCTGCCACCCTCAAGACCCCGGCGCGGTAGACCCCGGAATACGTCGCGACAGATTTCTCCAAAAAAATACTGGAAAGAGGCGCGAACTTTGGGTATTGCTCTCCGCGGCGCGTGGTCAACCCCCAATCCGACCGGGGAAGGATCAGCACTCGTGTTCCAGACGTCCGCTGTTCGAAACTGTCGCGCAGGACGCGCCCGGTCCGAACCAGGGGCCGGGCTGGGGTGCTGATCCATGCCGACCGAAACCGCGCTACCGGCCGGACCCGCGTCCCACGGGAGCCTCCCTGAGGAGCGCGCTGCGGTCGCCGTCGACGTGCTGCGCGAGCTCTTCCTGCTGCGCTCGGAGCACCGGCTGCACGGGGAGATGCTCGACCAGCTCGACGCGGCGCTGCTGCTGGTCGAGCTTCCGAGCCTCCGGGTGCTGGCGTGCAACCAGGCCTATTCTCGTCTGCTCGACGTTTCTTCCGCGGCGCCCGGTGTCGAGGGGACGCGCCTCCCGGAGCATTTTCCGGAGTACGCCGGCGGGATCCTCGACGGCCTGGTGCAGCGCACGGTCCGGAGCCGTGAGACGGTGAGTGCGCTCGACGTCGTTCTCCCGGGACTGGCGCGCCGCGCCTCATGCTGGTCGATCAAGATCGCTCCGCTGACGGTTGCGGAGGGCGGCGCCCCCGAGCGCCTGCTCGTCACCCTCACCGACACCAGCGAGCGCCGGCGGCTGGAGGACGAGCTGCGCCAGGCGCAGAAGATGGA
The DNA here is from genome assembly GCA_964650245.1 of uncultured bacterium. GTDB lineage: Bacteria > Eisenbacteria > RBG-16-71-46 > RBG-16-71-46 > RBG-16-71-46 > WS-2. Next base: position 24,593 of record CAZYQK010000015.1, read on the forward strand.
GGTGGTGGGCGAGCTGGCGGGCGGCATCGCGCACGACTTCAACAATCTGCTCACCGTGATCCTGGGCAATGTTCCGCTCGCGCTCGCCGACCTGCCGCCCGACCATCCCGCGGCGCAGGGCCTGAGAGACAGCGAGGTGGCTGCCCGGCGCGCCGCCGAGCTGACCCGGCAGCTGCTCACGTTCAGTCGCCGCTCGTCGCTCCAGCCGCGCGCGCTCGATCTCAACGAGCTGGTAGAGGAAGCGGTGCGGCTGCTCGCTCACACGCTCGGCCCGCGCGTCGAGATCGAGTCGCGGCTGGCCCGCGAACTGTGGCAGGTGAGGGCCGATCCGTCGCGCATGAGCCAGATGCTCATCAATCTGTGCGTGAACGCGCGGGACGCCATGCCGGAGGGCGGGAAGCTCTCGCTCGCCACCCGAAACGTGACGCGCACCGGCGAGCCCGCGGGCTCATCGGGAATCGGACGCCAGGGCGACTTCGTCGAGCTCACCGTGCGCGACACCGGACGCGGCATGACGCCCGATGTGATGGCACGCATCTACGAGCCGTTCTTCACCACCAAGGGATCCGACCGTGGCACCGGGCTCGGTCTCTCGGTCGTGTTCGGCATCGTGCGGCAGCACGGCGGCTGGATCGAATGCGAGAGCGCGCCCGGCCACGGGACCTGCTTCGGCGTGTACCTGCCGCGCCTCGAGGGTGCGGCCGCCGCGAGCCGATCACTGCCCTCGACCGGCGCTCCCGGGGGCACCGAGACGGTGCTGCTGGTGGAGGACGAGGAAGTGGTACGCACCGTGGCGCAGACCATTCTCGAGCGGAAGGGCTATCGCGTGCTGGTCGCGGGGGACGGTCACGAGGCGCTCGAGGTGTTCCGGCGGCACCGGGCCGATATCGCGCTCGTGGTTCTGGATCTCGCGATGCCCAAGCTCGAGGGCGGCGAGGTGCTGCGCGACCTGCTGCGGGAGAAACCCGATCTCAGGGTCATCATCGCGACCGGCTACGTCACGCAGCCGGATCGCGAACACCTCGAGAAACTGGGCGCGAGCGCCTTCCTCGACAAGCCGTTTCGCCCCGACGATCTCGCCGCCTGCGTGCGCGAGGTGCTGGACCGGGCGGGGCGCTGAGCGGGAGCGGCGCCGAGTCGCGTCGTGAGCGGTGCGCCGCGTCTCGCGAAGGCGGGGGCACGCCTCGCGCGCGCAACCAGGCGGAGCCATCGGCGCGAAGTCGAAGTCGCCCTCGTCGGTTCGCTTGACCCTCTCTGCGGGCGCTGGCTAAACTGCTCCGCCTGTCTTGCCGATGTCCCGTCCTGCTGCCGTCCCGCTGAGCAGGCGTCCATCGCTTTTCCTCGGTAGCTCAACGGCAGAGCATCCGGCTGTTAACCGGAGGGTTGTAGGTTCGAATCCTACCCGAGGAGCCAGTGTCCGAGAGCCCCTGCGACTCAACGAGTTGCGGGGGCTTCTCGCATACAGGCAGGAGGCGGAGCTGCAGGAGGCAAGACGGCCGTTCCGCCTGCCGATAGAAGGGACACGTCCCGCTTCCGCATCCGACGGCGCGGTGGGACGAGACAGGGGTGAGGGATCCGAGGGATGGCGAGCACTCGAAGGCGTGATTACGACGTCATCGTGGTCGGCGCGCGATGCGCGGGGGCCTCGCTGGCCGCGTTCCTGGCGCGTGCCGGAGCCGACGTTCTCCTCCTCGACAAGGACGCCATGCCGAGCGACCAGGTGCTCTCGACCCACAACGTTCATTCGGCGGGCATGGATGTTCTGGACGAACTGGGCGTCGGAGAGCCCGTGCGTTCCGTCGCGCCACCGAGCCGGGTCATCCGGTTGAATCTAGAAGGCACGTTGATCGATTTCGAACAACCGGCGGCCGCCTATTGTCCTCGACGCGAGCGGCTGGACGGGTTGCTCCAACAGGCGGCGAGCGCCGCGGGTGCCGAGATGATCGATCGCGCCCGGGTCACTTCCCTGGTACGGGACCATAGTCGTGTGCGGGGTGTACAGGCCGTCATCGACGGCCACGAACGCGTCTTCACTGGGAGTCTGGTCGTTGGAGCCGACGGCCGCTGGTCGAGCGTCGCACGGTTGGCCGCATCCGAGGAGTACCTCGGGTACGACGCCCCACGAGCCGTGTTCTGGGCGTACTGGCACGCCCCGAGCTTCTGGAAGTCGGATCTCGCGTACGGCTTCGACATGTATTTCAGTCACCTCGCCGGCCGGATCTGCGCCATCTTCCAGACGGATCACGATCAGCTCCTCATTGGGAGCTCCCCGCCGGCGAGTCGGACCGATGCCTGGCGGGCGGATCCGCCCCGAGCGCTCCATGCCGCCCTGATGGCGGATCCAGTCGCCGGCCCATTAATTCGGGAATCCGAGCCGGACGGCAAGGTTCGCGGTACCGTGAAGGAGCGCTACTTCTTCCGAAGGGCGGTGGGCGACGGGTGGGCGCTGGTGGGCGACGCCGGCGTCCACAAGGAGTTCCTGCTGGGAGACGGGATCACCGAGGCACTCCTCCAGGCGCGGAGTCTCGCCGCTGCGTTTGGCGACGGGACGAGTGCGGCGCTCGCTCGCTGGTGGCGCGCTCGTGACGTGGCGATCCTTCCCCTGTACTTCATGGGTCAGGAGATTGCCGCCCCACAACCTCCCCTGGGGCTCTTCCGGTTCGCGTTCTCGCAGCTCGATGCCCGCCCCGAGCTGAAGTCGAGGATGACCGCCGTCCTCGCGCGCGAACTCTCGCCATTCGAAGCGATCCCCGCATCCGAAATCGTCGGCTGGGTCCTGAGAGCAGCCACTCGGGGCGGGTGGCGTGTAACGAGGGAATTGCTGGGGGTGGGACACAGGGCATCGGTCATGAGCCGCGAGCTGCGCGCGCGAGCAAGACTGCTGGCGGAGGCGGAGGCAACGATGGGAATGAGCCGAGAGCGCCATCCACCCGCGCAGCCTGCGATGGCGGCCTGAATCCGGCGCTTCCAGTGGCCGTGCGAGCGGCTCAATTCCGCATGCCGCGACTATCCGTGGCCCATCATCCGGAGATACTCACGGTCCCAGGCGGCGGGGATGCTCTCGCGCGCCGAATAGGGTCCGGGGGTGTAGCGGCGCGACGCGATCCCGAGCTGGCCGCGCTCGACGATGTCCCAGTCCTGGCGGTTCGTGAGATCCCAGAACTCGATCGCGTCCCGGATGTTGTTGCTGGAATCCGCGAGGGTGTCGGGGGGGAACAACCATTCGGACTCCACCACCGTGCGGTCTGTCGCCACCGGACGCAGCAGGTAGTAGTTGACGTAGTCGGGGTGCAGGCTCAACAGCAGATTCGGCATCAGCGAGTAGTAATAGGCGCGGCGCCGATCTTCCGCGGGTAGATCCTCGCTGACCAGCCGACCGCAGGCCGCGCCGCTCATGGTCGCGCTCCGGTTCGGGTCCTTGATCTCCATGTAGCCGCCCAGGAACGGACCCTCGGTCAGATCGTTGGCGCCGCTCTGGTACGGCAGCACCGACGCGAGCTTGGGGTGGATGGTCGGGCAGTGGAGGCACTCGGAATAGTTCTGGAACACGAGCTTCCAGTTCGCCCGCACGTCGTACGTGACCCGATGCCCGACCGCGAGCCCGGACAGCGCGTAGCGCGCGAAACGTTCGAGCAACGGAGCCCACACGGTCTCGAAGGGCTCCGGAGTGGGGGCGAGGTTCACGAACAGAAAGCCCTCCCATGCTGCGATCGCCGCGCGGAGAAGCGGATAGTCGGCCTTGTCGAAGCCCTCGACCTCCTGCATGTGGGGCGCACCGATCAGCTTTCCGTCCGTGCCGTAGGTCCAGGCATGGTAGGGACACTGGATGGACTCTCCGAAGCGCCCCGACTCCTCACGGCAGATGCGCGTGCCGCGGTGGCGGCAGACGTTGAAAAGCGCGTTCAGGTTTCCGCTCCGGTCGCGCACCACGATGATGGATTCGCCCGCGATCTCGCGCACGACGAAGTCGCCGGGCGCCGAGAGTCGCGAGGCGCGGCCGACGCAGTTCCAGCCGCGGGCGAAGATGCGCTCCCGTTCTTCGGCCAGGACGGACTCCGAGGTGTAGCGCTCCCCGGGCATGGTGCGCGAGCCCGGCCGGAACGTGGACGTGGTGCGCTGAAAAGCCGTCATATTGTCTCCCTAGCGGCGCCGGCGCGCATCGGCGAGCAGGCGCCGGGTGGCGAGCCAGCCGGGCCCGCCGAGAATGCCAGGACCGGGATGGGATCCGGCGCCTCCGAGATAGAGCCCGGTGATCGGCGTGGCGTGACGCCCCCAGCCCGCCACCGGTCTCATGAACAGGACCTGGTCTAGCCCCAACTCGCCCTGCGATGGCGCGCCCTCGCAGAGCCCGAAGCGCTCCTCGAGGTCGCGCGGCGACCACGCCTCGCAGTGGAGGATACGCGACCGAAAGCCGGGCGCCACCGCCTCGATCGCCGCCGTGACGACCTCCGCCAGCGCGTCGCGGGCGGCGGCATCCCAGGTCGCGCCGTCCCGCCGCCGATAGGGCGCGTACTGAGCCCTGGCCACCAGCACGTGCCGCCCCCCGGTGGCGAGGTTCGGCCACAGCACGGTGGGCACGGAAATCTCCACGTGAGGCCGCTCGGGCACCGTTCCGTACTTGGCGGCGTCCGCCGCCCCTTCCAGCGCGGCGAGCGAGGGTGTCAGCGACACCACACCGCCCAGCGCCTGCTCGGTGGCGAGCCCCGGGAACGGTGGCAGCGCGTCGAGCGCGTAGAGCACGAACGCAGTGCAGCCGCGGTGACGGATGTTCCCGACCGCGTGCAGGAATTCGGGATCGAGCCAGACCGGATCCACCCACTCGAGGAGCGTACGTGCGGGACCGGCGGTCGAGAGCACCGCGCGCGCGCCGATCTCCTCGCCGCCGGCGAGCACCACGCCCGTGACCGCGTCGTCACGCACCGTGATCCGCTCCACCGTGGCGTCGGTGCGGATCGTGGCGCCGGCGCGGCGCGCCGCCGTCTCGGCGGCCTCGGTGAACGCGGCCGGTCCTGCTCGCCAGGGCAGGCGGCCCCGCACCGAGCCTTCCGTCGCGCCGACCAGGTAGTGGAGCAGGACGAACCCGGTGCCGCCCGAGCGCGGCCCCTGCTGGTGATCGAGCACGCCGCCGGTCGCGACCGCCGCCTTGAGCGGGCCGCACTCGAACTGGTCGTCGAGCAACTCCCACACCGACATCGGCAGCGTCCGGAGCAGCTCGATCATGTCGGTCCGGCCCAGCGCGCGAAACTTTCGGCCCAGTCCCGCGAGCGCCAGCAATTCGCCGGGCGCGCTGGCGCCGATGTCGGGGGCCGGCATCTGGTAGAGCGCCTCGAGGAATCCCGCCAGCTTTCGCAGCCGCGCCACGAACGCCGGCCAGCGCGCGGCATCGGCCGGCGACCACGCCCGGATGGCTTCGGCGGCGCGAGCGGCGTCGCGCGAGAGCGTCAGAAACCGCCCCGGCTCCGCCGCGACGCTGAGACTCGTGTCGGCATCGGCCCGCTCGAGGCTCTCGAGCCCCGCTCCGCGAGCGATCGGCCCCGGCAGCCAGCCGGGATCGAGGCCGAGCGGGGCCGCGCGGAATCCCGGGGCGAACTCGATCAGCCGCCCCTGGCCACCCGCCGCTTCGGCGCGCTCGAGCACCAGCGCCCGGTGCCCGGCTCGGCCCAGCGCGGCCGCGGCCACCAGGCCATTGGCCCCGGCGCCGATCACGACCACGTCCCAGGCGGGCGCCGTCACCGGGACGACCTCAGGATCTCGAGCGCCGCCAGCCGGCCCGACGCTCCCATGATCCCGCCGCCGGGATGCGTTCCCGCGCCGCACTGCCAGTAGCCGTGAAACGGAGTGCGGTAGCGTGCCCAGCGGGGTACCGGGCGCAGGAAGAAGAGCTGCTGCAGCGCCAGCTCGCCCTGGAAGATGTTGCCTTCGGAGAGCCCGGTGATGCGCTCGATGTCGGCGGGTGTGAGCACCTGGCGGTGGAGGATGAGCGACTCAATGTTGGGCGCGTAGCGCGCCAGCGTCTTCACCACCGCGTCGCCGAACGCCTCGCGGCGCGCGTCGGTCCAGCCGCCGTTCAGGTGAAAGGGCGCGTACTGGACGAAGATGCTCATGACGTGCTTCCCGGGCGGCGCCATCCCGGGGTCGATCATGGAGGGAATGACGACATCCATGTAGGGGTGCTGCGAGAACTCCCCGTACTTGGCGTCATCGTACGCGCGCTCCAGATAATCCACGCTCGGGCTGATCGAGATGGCGCCGCGCAGATGCGGGCCCGCGCCCGGAAGGCAGGTGAAGTCGGGCAGCCCGGCGAGCGCCAGGTTCACCTTCCCGGAGGACCCGCGGAATTTGTAGCGGCGTACCCCGTCCACCAGTGCGGTCGGGAGCGAGCCGGGATCGACCAGCCGCGTGAAGGTGACGCGCGGATCGAGCCCCGAGACCACCAGGCTTGCCGCGATCTCCTCGCCGCTCGCGAGCGCCACGCCCGTGGTCCGTCCGCCGCGGATCAGCACGCGTTCCACCGCGGCCCCGGTGCGGATCTCGGCGCCGAAGGATCGCGCCGCCCCGGCGATAGCCTCGCTGATCGCGCCCGTGCCTCCCTTCTGGAACCCCCAGGCCCGGAACGCCCCGTCGAGTTCGCCCATGTAGTGGTGGAGGAGAACATAGGCCGAGCCCGGCGAGCGCGGACCGAGGAACGTTCCGATGATCCCGCTCGCCGACTTCGTGGCTTTGAGCGGGTCGAAGTCGAACCACTCGTCGAGGTAGTCGGCGCTGCTCATGGTCATGAGCTTGTGGAGCGCGTGGAAGCGCTCGGCCCCGAGCGAGCGGAAGTGCCCGCCCAGGCGCAGCAGGCCGGCGAGGTCGGACGGCGCGAGCGAGGCGGGATCGGGCGGGACCATGCCGAGGATGGGTTTCACCGCCATCGCCATGTGGTGCATCAGCCGGCCGAAGACCGCGGTCGCGTCGGCGTCGCGAGGCGAATGCCGGCACAGCTCGCGCCGGTTCTCGTCGGGGTCGGCCCACGAACCCAGGTAATCGCCGTTGTCGAGCGGGGTGATCGTGCTCTCGAGCGGCAGGATCTGGAGCCCGTGACGCGGCAGGTCGAGCTCGCGGATGATCTCGGGGCGGAGCAGGCTCACCACGTACGAGAACACCGAGAACTTGAACCCGGGGAAGACCTCCTCGGTCACCGCGGCGCCGCCCACCA
>CAZYQK010000016.1:0-31750 GCA_964650245.1 uncultured bacterium
CGAGCGTCCGGGCCGGAAGGGCAGGACGGCGAGGGCCGGCGCCGGCGGCGCGGGCGCCGCGGAGGGCGCGGCCGCGAGCGCGAACCGGGCCGCATCGAACGCGAGCCGCGGCCGGGCGATGAGCGGCCCGCAGCGGCGGTCGCGGAGGCCGAGGAGCCGATGATAGCGGCTTCGGAGCCGCGCGAGAGCCGCGAGCCCCGTGAATCGCGCGAAGGCCGCGAGCCCCGTGAATCGCGCGAAGGCCGCGAGCCCCGTGAATCGCGCGAGAGCCGCGAGCCCCGTGAATCGCGCGAGGGCGCGCCCGAGGGGCCGATGCTGTCGCCCGCCGAGCTCGAAGCCGAGGGCAAGCGCTGGACCGAGCAGTTCCTCGCCGCGATGGGCTTCGAGGCCACGGTGACCGCCACCGCCGACGAGGATCGAGTGGACGTGACCGCGGTGGTCGGCGAGCATGAGGAATTGCTCGCCGGGCGCAAGGGCGAGGTGCGGCAGGCGCTCCAGCACCTGCTGAACCGCATGATCAACCGCGGCGAGGGGACGCGCTATCACCTGCAGCTCGAGATCAACGACTTCTGGAAACGCCGGGAGGAGGAGCTGAAAGAACTCGCGCGGCAGCTGGCCGAGGAAGCGCTCGAGAACGAGTCGGAGGTGGTGAGCGAGTACCTCAACGCGCAGGAGCGCCGGGTGGTTCACATGACGCTGCGCGATGACGCCCGGGTCAAGACCTACGCGCTCGGCACCGCCATGATCAAACGTCTCGCCGTCGCGCCGGCCGACTTCCCCGAGGGGCCGAGAGACGACGAGTAGCCCGGATCACCGAGACGCGAGGCGCCGGGCTCGCTCGAGTCCGGCGCCTTCGTCATGGTGCGAGGAGTGAAGATGCACCCGCTCGAAGACACCATCGCCGCGATCGCGACCGCGCCCGGCACGGCCGGGCTCGCGGTGGTGCGCGTGAGCGGAAGCGGGGCGCTCGCGGTCTCGGACGCGGTGTTCCGCGGCGCGAGCCCGCTCGCGGCAGCTGCGGCGAACACGCTGCATCACGGCTGGGCGGTGTGGCCGGAGGCGGCCGCGGCCGCCCCGGGCCGCCGCCTCGACGAGGTCGTGGCGGCGGTGTTCCGCGCGCCGAATTCGTACACCCGTGAGGATGTCGTCGAGCTCTCGTGCCACGGCGGGCGATTCCCGGCCGAGCGCGTTCTCTCCGCGCTGCTCCGGGCCGGCGCCCGGCTGGCGCGGCCCGGGGAGTTCACGCTGCGCGCGTTCCTGAGCGGCCGGATCGATCTCGCCCAGGCCGAGGCGGTCGCCGACCTGATCGCCGCCGAGACCGAGGCCGCGCACTCACTGGCGCTCGCCCAGCTCGCGGGTGAGCTGTCGCGGCGGCTCGACGCGGCGTGCGAGCGCATCACCGATTCGCTGGCCGAGGTCGAGGCGCGGGTGGACTTCGCAGAGGACGTGGGCGGAATCGAGGTCCCGCCGCACGTGATCGCAGCGATCGGCGATGTGGATCGCGAGCTGGGAGCGCTGCTCGAGGGCGCGGCCTACGCCCGGGCGGTGCGCGAGGGGGTGCGGGTGCCGATCGTGGGCCGGCCCAATGTCGGGAAATCGTCGCTTTTCAACGCCCTGCTGGGCGAGGAGCGCGCGATCGTGACCGAGATGCCCGGCACCACGCGCGACCGCGTGAGCGAGGCGATCGAGGTGGCGGGGGTTCGTCTCACGCTCTCGGACACCGCCGGTCTGCGCGAGAGCGAGGGGCCGGTCGAGGCGATCGGGATCGCCCGCACGCGCGAAGCGCTCGAGCGTTGCGCCGTGGCGCTGTGGGTGGTGGACGGCTCGGCGCCGCTCGAAACCGAGGATCGCTGGATCGCGGCCCGGCTCGGCGGCAAACGCGTGCTGGTCGCGATCAACAAGCGCGATCTGCCGCCGGTGACGAGCGCGCTCGATGTGACGGCGCTGCTGAACGGTGCCCCGGCGCGCACGGTGGCGGTGTCGGCGGCGCGCGGCGACGGGCTCGACGCGCTGCGCGAAACGCTCGCCGGGCTGCTGGGAGCGGAGGCGGGCCCCGGCGATCTCGGCGCCGCGGTCGCCAATCCGCGGCATGCCGAGTCGTTGGGACGCGCCCGCGAGGCGCTGGCCCGCGCGCGCGCGGCAGCCGGCGGAGGGGCGCCGGGTGAGATCGTGGCGCTCGAGCTGCGCGAGTCTCTCGCCGCGATTGGCGAGGTCACCGGGCGCAGCGTGGGAGACGACCTGCTCGAGCGCATCTTCAGCCGCTTCTGCGTGGGGAAGTAGGCGTGTTCGAGCGCGTGACACCCGGGCCCGTCCCCGCCAGCAGCCCCGCCTCCGCTCCGGCCGCCGCCGATCTGCGGTACGACGTGGTCGTGGTGGGCGCCGGCCACGCCGGCTGCGAGGCCGCGGTCGCGTGCGCGCGCATGGGGCTCCATACGGCGCTCCTCACCGTGAACCTCGGCGACACCGCGAAGATGTCGTGCAATCCCGCGGTGGGCGGGATCGCCAAGGGCCACATGGTGCGCGAGATCGACGCGCTGGGCGGCGTCATGGGGCTGGTGACCGACCGCGCCGGGATCCAGTTCAAGATGCTGAACCGCGGGCGCGGTCCGGCGGTGTGGTCGCCACGCGCCCAGTGCGACAAGGCCCGCTACTCGGTCGAGATGGCGCGGCTGCTCGACGGCGTGGCGGGGCTCGAGCGGGTCGCCGGAGTCGCCCACCATGTGCGGCTCGAGCGCGGAACGCTCTCAGGTGTCGAGCTCGCGGACGGGCGGCTGCTCCGCTGCCGCGCCGCGGTCGTCACGCCCGGCACGTTCCTGAACGGGCTCATCCACATCGGCCCGCGCCGGCTCGAGGGCGGGCGCATCGGCGAGCACGCGGCGCGGGCACTCAGCGAGTGCCTGGCCGAGCTGGGCCTCGAGCGCGGGCGCCTGAAGACCGGCACGCCGCCGCGTCTCCATCGCGACTCGATCGACTGGGACGCGGTCGAGCCCCAGCCCGGCGACGAGCCGCCGCAGCCGTTCTCGCACTGGACCGAATCGCTCGAGCTGGAGCAGGCGCTGTGCTGGCTCACCAGCACCAGCGAGCGCACGCACGAGGTGATTCGCCGGAATATCCATCGCTCGCCACTCTATTCGGGCGCGATCCGCGGCACCGGGCCACGCTATTGCCCCTCGATCGAGGACAAGGTGGTGAAGTTTCCGGAGCGCGGCTCGCATCACGTATTCCTCGAACCCGAGGGCCGGGACGTTCCCGAGATCTACGTGAACGGCCTGTCGTCGAGCATGCCTGAGGAGGTGCAGCTCGAGTTCGTGCGCACCGTGCGCGGGCTCGAGCGGGCGGAGATGATCAGGCCCGGCTACGCGGTCGAGTACGATTTCGTGCTGCCGCATCAGCTCAAGCCGACGCTCGAGGTGAAGTCGGTGCCCGGCCTCTTCCTGGCCGGGCAGATCTGCGGCACCTCGGGCTACGAGGAGGCAGCGGCCCAGGGCTTGATCGCCGGCGTCAACGCCGCGCTGCGGGTGCGGGGCGGCGCGCCGCTGGTGCTGCGCCGCGATCAGGCCTACGTCGGCGTGCTGGTGGACGATCTCGTGACGCGGGAGCATCGCGAGCCCTATCGCATGTTCACCTCGGCGGCCGAGCACCGGCTGCTGCTGCGCGCCGACAACGCGGACGAGCGCCTGAGCGAGATCGGGTTCGCGCTCGGGCTCCTGAGCCGCGAACAGCGCGAGCGAGTGCGCGCGAAAGTCGCGGCGATCGAGGCCGAGGAGCGGCGGCTCGCCCGGGTGACGGTCACGGTGCCGGCGCGGGTGGCCGCAAGCGAGTCCGCCGGCCCCGGTGGCGTTACCGGCGGCGGCAGGGGTAACGCCAGCACGGTTGAACCCGCCCGCACCCTGCGGGCGATCGACCTGGTCGCGCGGCCGGGCGGTGGGTACGCCGCGCTCGCCGCGTTCGGCATCGAGCCCGCACTGCCGGCGGCGTGGGCGGAGTGCCTCGAGGTGCGCGCGCGCTACCGCGGCTATATCCAGCGCCAGCAGCGCACGGCCGAGCGCGCGGCGACCATGGAGCGCAGGATCCTTCCGGACGCGATGTGGGCGGGCGAGCTGGTCGGGCTTTCGCATGAGGCGCGCGAAAAGTTGACGCGATGGCGACCGGCGACGGTGGGGCAGGCCGCGCGCATCGCCGGGATCTCGCCCGCGGACATCGCGGTGTTGCTGGTCCACGCGCGGCGCCAGACCGAAACGCCGCGCGGGTAGCGCCGCGCGCGAGGCGGGCGGGGCACGCTTCCGCCGCGGCCGGACTTCCCATCGGGACCGTTTCTCTCTAAAGTGCGGGCGTGCAATCTAGGCGCCGTTCTTCTCGCCCCGCGTCCCGCACCCGGGCCCCGCGCCGCTCCCGGCCCCGCCCGGACACACCACGCCCCGCGTCCCGCACCCGGGTCTCGAGCTCCTCCCGGCGCCGCCCGGGCAAGCCTCGCCCCGCTTCACGACCAGGCGCGACCACAACCGAACGCCGTCGGCGATCCAGCTCGCGAACGCGGCCCAGCCACAACCGTGAGGGAGCCGCTCCCATTCGCGCCGGGCGCGTCGATCGGAAGGTGGTTTCGAGGCGCCCCCTCCGTGCCGGACCCGCGAGCCTCAGCGTCGAATCCACCCCCGCAGATCTGCGCTGGCCCGATGTCAGCAAGGAGCTTGCGCGCCAGCCCTGGGACGATCTCATTCCGCACGTTCTCAAGACCGGAGCGAATGCCGACCCGACGCTCGACCGGCTGCGTCGGTTCGGTGAGCTGCTTCTCCAATGGAACCGAAAGGTGTCGAACCTGATATCGAAGAACGACGAGGAGCGGATCGTGACCCGCCATCTGGCCGAATCGATCGAACCCGCGCATTGGCTGAAGGCCACGGGAATGAAGCGCTGGGTAGATCTCGGCTCGGGCGGAGGATTTCCGGCGATCCCACTGGCACTGGCCGGAGTGGGATCGAGCTGGACGCTGGTCGAGTCCCGGCGCACCAAGACACTGTTTCTGCGCAAGGCGATTCAGGAGCTTGGGCTAACCGATGTGAGCGTCGTGCTGGATCGGGCCGAGGCCATCGCTCACCTGTCGGAGCACGCCGGCACCTACGATGGCTTCACCTCGCGCGCCACGCTCACGCTGGGACCGGCGCTTGCCATTGCCGCCCAGCTCGTGCGGCCCGGAGGCGTGGCGTTCGTCTGGAAGGGGGGCCGCCGTGAGGCGGAGATGGCCCGCGATCAGACATGGCAGTTTCAGTGGGACTTCGACGGCCTGCTCGGGATCGGAACCGGACAGACGGCGGTCGCTCGATTCAAAAGGAAGTGAAACCGATCCGCTGATTCGTCCGACGCTGTTCCACGTGAAACAATCCACTTGCTCCCGGCCACGGGCAGTCCTATCTTGGCGGCGCTGAAGCAACCTCACGATCAATTCCGCAGCCAAGGTGGGCAGGGAGTCCGCCCCCGCAAACTCAGGGAATGGGACGCGTAATCGCAATTGCCAGCCAGAAGGGCGGCGTCGGCAAGACCACGACAGCCATCAGCCTCGGTGCCTGCCTCGCGCAGGAAGGCCGGCGCGTGCTGCTGGTGGACGTCGATCCGCAGGGGAGCGCCTCGAGCGGCCTCGGGATCAACGGCAATGATCAGCGCCATGGAACGTACGAGGCACTGATCGGCCAGGTGGAGCTCGCCGAGGCGGTGGTCCCCACCGCGCTCGCCAATCTGGATCTGCTGCCCTCCGGCCAGCGCCTCTCGGGAGCCGAGGTGGAGCTGGTCGGCATGATGGCGCGGGAAACACGGCTCAAGACCTGCCTCGCCGCCCCGCGCGCAAACTACGACTTCGTGCTGATGGACTGCCCGCCTTCGCTCGGCCTGCTCACCGTGAACGCCCTTACCGCGGCCGACTCTGTGCTCATCCCGCTCCAGTGCGAGTACCTGGCGCTCGAGGGTCTCACCCAGCTCATCGGAGCGATCCGCCTGGTGCAGGACCACCTGAATCCGGCGCTGCGCATCGAGGGCGTACTGCTCACCATGTTCGACGCCCGGCTCAACCTGTCGCAGCAGGTGGCGGACGAAGCGCGCAAGTTCTTCGCGGAGCGGGTGTACAAGAGCGTGATCCCACGCAATGTGCGACTCAGTGAAGCACCGTCGTTCGGCAAGCCCATCGTTCTGTACGACCCACACAGCACCGGCGCCGAGAGCTATCGGGAGCTGGCGCGGGAGGTTCTGGACCATGCATAGGAAGGCATTGGGTAGAGGGCTGGAAGCCCTGATTCCGTCGGCGGTGGGCACGCTCGACGGTCCACCGCCGGGGGTGCGCGAGCTGCCGCTGGCCGATATCGGTGCGAATCCGTTTCAGCCGCGCTCGCGCTTCGACGACGAAGCCATCCAGGAGCTGGCGCTCTCCATCAAGGCGACCGGTGTGCTGCAGCCGATCCTGGTGCGGCGCATGGGAGAGGACGGCTACCAGCTGGTTGCCGGCGAACGCCGGCTCCGTGCCGCGCGGGTTGCGGGGCTACTCAAGATCCCGGCGCTGGTCAAAGACGTGAGCGAGAGCGAGATGATGGAGCTGTCGCTCATCGAGAACATCCAGCGCGAGGATCTCAACCCGATCGACGAGGCCAAGGCCTACCACGCCCTGATCGAGAAGGTGGGGATGACCCACGATCAGATCTCGGAGCGGGTGGGAAAGCAGCGCAGCTCGATCACCAATTCGCTGCGCCTGCTCAGCCTTCCGCCCGAGGTCCGCGAGATGGTTTCACGTGGAACACTGACCGCCGGGCATGCCCGGGCGCTGCTCGGCCTGGAAGCCGGCGGTGACCAGCTGGCAGCGGCGCGTTACGTCCACGCCAAGGGGTTCTCGGTGCGGCGGACCGAGACATTCGTTCGTAGGCGGTTGCGCCGACAGCACTCGCGGCCGCGGGCCGCACGCCTGGAAGGGCTCGCCGAGTGGGAAACGAAGCTGCAGCAGAAGTTCAGCACCCGCGTCACGATCGCCGCTGGACGTCGGGGCGGTCGGGTGGAGTTCGAGTTCTACAGCCAGGACGATCTCGAGCGGCTGCTCCAGGCCTGGGGCGTGATGTAAGCCTGAGGTCGCGCCGCTGGTTGCGGAGCTAGCGCGATCGGGTGGTGACGGCCGGTGGTACGAGGTTCGAGCCGGACGAGAAAGGGCGGGTTCCCATGATGAAGTTCAGGACGCGAGCGGCGGAGAGCGATGGTCCTCCGCCGGCCAACACCGTGGTCGGCGTGGGTTCCAGCTTCCGGGGGACTCTGATGGTCACGGGCACGCTGCGCATCGACGGCGAGTTCGAGGGTGACATTCTCAACTGCGAGCGGCTCGAGATCGGCGAGCACGGCCTGATGCACGCCGATATCGAAGTCAAGGAAGCGATGATCAGGGGCCGGGTAACCGGCAACGTCCGCGCGCTCGGCACGGTCGAGATGAAGTCGGGCGCGCGCATGGAGGGTGACGTCTCGGCGATGAGCGTGGTGATGGAGCCCGGAGTGTTCTTCACCGGTCGCTGCACCATGCTGGAGTCAGGGATCGAGGCTGTGGAGCTCGGGGCGGACCGCGGGCGCCAACGGGAGTACCGAAGGTAGCACTGCGGGCGGCGACGCGCGTCCCAAAGGCCCGGCGAGCTCTGGACAAGATCGGCTGGCGTACAGCCTGATGACGAGCGGCGTCGGGGACGCCTCTAACGCCCGTCGGCGGCCAGCGCCACCCGCCACAGCCGGCCCCTTGCCCAGCTCCCGCGCGGTTCCGCCTCGAGCGCGGGGATTCCGCAGAGCGTGGGGTCGAAGGTCGCGAAGGCCTCGCGACCCGCCGCGCCAGCCGCCGCGATCTCGCGCCGCACGCGCCGCGGATCCCAGCACGTGAGCTTTACGTCCACGTCGGTGCGCAGCGGCTCGGCGTAGCGGAAGTAGCAGAGCGTCATGCCCTCTTCCCAGCATGACATCAGCACCGCACGCGGTGGGATCTCGCCCATCACCCCGCGCCCGAACGCCTCCCAGGAGGTGTCGGTCCGAAACGGGCTCCACCGTTCGGGCCACATGCTCCACACCAGATCCACGGTCGGCCGGCCGGCGAGCGGCGCGGGTGGGGCCGCCACGGCGAGCCGGAGGAGCGGCGCTGCCACCAGCAGAACCGCCAGCACCGCTTCGCGCAACCGGGATTCACCCGCGATCCTGACAACCCCGGCGGCGATCAACTGCGACAGCAGCCATGCCCCGGGCAGAAAGAAGATGGCGACCATCCCGCGCGCGGCGCCGAGCAGCAGCAGGAACATCGTCCCCGCCAGCCAGAGTACGAGGAGCAGCGCCTCGCGCCGGTGACGTCGCCACAGCCCCCAACCGCCCAGCAGCGCGATCGGAATTCCCCAGATCGGGAACTCGTTCAGGAGAAGGTCGAATAGCAGGATGCGCAGCCGATAGCCGGACCCCTCGAACGGCCAGAACGTGTTGTGCGCCAGGTATTGACGCGCCGAGACCAGCCACGCCGCACGTTGCGCGGGCGTGAGCCTGGCACCGGCCGGAAAATACTGTCCCGAGCCCAGGTCGAGCGTGCTCTCGATGTAGTTCATCGGTTGTTCGGGCCGGTCGTGGGCGATGAGATAGGCGAGCGGTGAGAGCCCGAGCCCGAGCCCGAGCAGCGCCGGGGCGAGGTGCGCGACGCGGAGCCGCCGCGCCCGCGCCGCCATCAGTACCGCGCCCGTCAGGGCCGGGACCAGCGCCAATACCGTGAGGTGGCTGACCATGCCGAATCCCATCAATAGGCCGAGCGCGAGGGCATTCCGGCCGCCGCCACGCTCCGCAAACCGGAGCGCGAGCAGGAAGATCGCGGCATCGAGCGCGAGCGTGAAGGCGTGAACGCCGGCCCGCGTGGATTCGCTCCAGAGCGTGAGCGAAAGCGCCAGCGCCAGTGCCGCCGCGAGCGCGCCGAGCGGCCGGCGCGTGAGGCGGGCCGCGGCGTAGGCCGCGAACCCCACCGCCAGGGCGCCTCCCAGGCAGGAGAGCAGGTTCGCTCGGAACGCCATGGTCGAGAGCGGCAGCCGCCCGAGCAGCGTGAGCAGCAACACAACCAGAGGGTAGCCGGCGTGCGCGATGCCGCCGGTCGCCGCCAGCGTCTGAAACTCCGCGGCGTCGTGGGCCAGCGCCTGCGGATGATTGGTGGCGAGATAGAGCGCGAAGGCGAGCGCGCCGGCGATCAGACCCGCGGCTCGGGGCGACAGGCTTCGGTTCCGAGGTCCGGCCATGTTGTTATCCTAGGTAGTCCGTCAAGGTTCGCATGACGGGCCCGTGGGCATCAGCCCGGCAGCGCCCAGCGCGGCCAGGACGGCGGCGCTCGACTCCTCGATTGATGGCTGACGGACCACTAGTGTTCCGTCATCACCGAATCGAGGGACATAGTTGCTTCAGCTTGATCCGGGCGTCGTCGGTGGTGGAGCGCCAGTCCACCGATCGGGATTGCCGGGGACTCCCCGCACATCTGCGCGATCAGATGGGCTTCCGCTGACTCGTCGAGCTTGAGACGGTACACCCGCCTGGAGCGTCGGCGCACCAGCGCCGCCGCCGATCCCTCGCGCGCGAGTTGGTGGCGCACGCGCTCCACCGTTTCCGCCCCGACTTCCAAAGCATGGCTGACCTTCGCGGCACTCCCGCCCGGGGCGCCTGGGCCGGGGTCCGAGTTCAGCACAATCCGTGGGTGTATCAGCTTCCGTGCCGACCCCTGGCCAGACACAATCGAGCGCCGCAATCCGCGTCGCTGCTCATCCGTCAGCGTCACCCGATTCTTTCGAGGCATGGTGGGCCTCCTTGCCCAGGCGGTTCCATCCGCCTCCCGGCAAAAATGCCCTGCTCGTTCCTTCAGTTCAACTGTGACGAAGCACCCAGCTCGAGGGGCGAGTTGCCTGCTCATGCCCTCCGATCCAGCCCTCCTTCATCTTCGTCGCAGGCCTGCTCGGCGGTGTCGCCCTCACGCTCGAGATGCTCCCGTTCCCGGGCTTCCTCCGTGCTGTTCGGTGCTTCGCGCAGCGACTTCGCCGGCCTCGGCGGAGCGCCTGAATCGTGTCTCATTGGCTGCTGTAGCCCCTGACTGTTCCATGGACTTTGCCATCACTCCGTCTCCGAGATGTGTCCCCGGGCCCGGCAATTACGGGTTTCTAGTAGGAGCCCTATTGAACGCTTGACACGAGCAGATGGGAAGCGGACCGTCAGCCGGCGAGCCGGAATTCCAAACGTGTCTTGTGGCCCCGAACCCTCGGGCCCGTTCATCACTTTGTGCGAGGCCGCCCCATGCACCGTCCCCGTCGTTCCTCTCGCAGGCCGTCCTTCGCTTTTGCCGTCCGGTTCCTTCTCCTGCTCTCGTGCGTCGTTTTCGGGCTGAGCAGCTTCCGCCAATCGCTCGGCTCACATCCTCTCGCCCCTGACGATGCGCTTTCGCCGGGAGGTGAAGTGCACGGCATCGTCCTGGCGGTGGTGGACGGTGAGGAGATCGAGCTTCCGTCGGTCTCAGTCTCTTTGATTCCGCAATCGAAGGCTCTGCCGGAGACGGCGTCCGTGCTCACCGAGCTCGCGGGAGAATTTGTCATTCCGAGTCAGCCGCAAGGATCCTATCTGTTGCGCGCCCAGGCTCCGGGATTTCTGACCTATACATCTCCCTTCCCGATTGTTCTGGGCGACAGCACGGTCTTCGCCGATCCCATCGAGCTGACAGCAATGGCGGTGGAGATCGCGGGCCGCGTCGCACTCGCTGATTCCAGCACACCGGGCTACGTCAACGGGGTTTTCGACATTGATGACCGGGCGACGGTCGAGATTCTCAACAGCAGCCACGTCCGGATCGGAGGGCCAGTCTACCTGAATGACTTGGGCGAATTCGTCGTGGCGGGGGTATCCGCCTCGGCGAGCATTGTTCGCGCGAGTTTTCAAGGGCTGGTGGCCAGCGTCGACATCAACCCCTCCTTCATGCTCCACGCGGACTTCATGTTCGCCAACTCCGCGCCGGTGATCGAACTGGTGGTTGCTGCAGTCGGCGATACCGGCGTGCGTCGAGTGGCGCCCGGAACCCTGGTGAACGTGACCGTGATGGCCGCCGACCCGGACGGCGACAAGCTTCACTACCAGTGGCTCCCGAGCGAATACGAGGGGAGCTTCGTCAGCGTGGACGGACCAAGCGTGCCGTGGCAAGTGCCCTCGAGCCCGGGCATCTATTCAATGCATGTGCTGGTGAATGACGGCCACAGCCACGTGCTGCAGTCCATGCAGCTCATTGCGGGCAGTGATACCGCCCTGTTCTCGGGTGTGGTGCAGTCGCCGGGCGGGGATCCCGTTAGCGGGGCAATGGTGACAGTGAATGGCGACTCCACCGCGACCGATACGTCCGGCTTCTTCTTGATACAAATCGCAGAGCACGCCCGGTATGTCCTGACCATCTCGAAGTTCGGGTACGCCCTGCGATCGGACGTGCTCTACGATCCCCTCGAAGATAGCACCTACGAACTTGCACCTGCCCAGGTCTTCTACAGTCTTGACCCGGAGAGCACCAACACTATCGCGGTCGCTGGGGTCGAACTGACCATCCCCGCCAATTCCCTCGCGGATCAGGACGGCGTCCTTGCCTCTGGGCCCGTAAATGCCTCGCTCTTTGGTATCCCCTTCACCGACCCGGGCGGCCACTTGCCGGGCGAGGATGTCGGCCGTGACAGCTCAGCCCTAATGGTACGCCTCGTGGGCGAAGGCGCCGTCGACATCCAGATCCGCGACACCGCAGGTCGGATCTACAACCTCGCGCAAGGAGCGCAGGCGATTCTGCGGCTCCCAGCCTCCAACCCCGGCTTGTCGGCGCCGCCGCAAATCCCCGTCTGGACTTATGACGGCATCGAAGGAATCTGGAATCAGGCGGGCACGGCCACGCTAATTGGTGACACCTATACGGCCACGCTCAGCCACTTCTCGGTACTACAGAATTCGGACCAGAAGCCCGACGTCGCGTGTATCCGAGTCATCGTCGATCCGGCGACTATCCCACTCAAAGGCAGGATCCGATACGTGAGTGGTGGCAAGACATCCTACGAGCCCTTGAATGTCCCCGTTAATCTCAGCCCAGCGTTTGCTCCGAATGCGAGCGTGGAAATCACGGTCGTCAAGGATGAGGACAACACGGAGATCAGCAAGACCTTCGATGTGCGCGCGGGAGACGCGATCGCTGGAGGGCCCGGGCAGAAGCTTCTGTACCCATACAACGAATGCAATGGCCATGCGTTCCTGACCCAGCCCCTGAACAGAAGAGTCAAGCCGGATCGCTTCCTCAAGAAGCCCACGAACATCAACCCCGAAGCGAGAGCGTACAATCAGAGAATTGACCAGGCCGATGCGTTCGTAGGTCCTCAAGTCGATCAACGGGAGAATTTGAGCGAGTGGCAGAAGCGCAATCAATTCATCAAACCCAACGGTGATCCCGCCGACGGTGTCGTTACTGCGGTGTATTTCAACGCTGGCGACCTTGCCTTCGGTCGCCGCATGTCAATGACCAAGAACAGCGGCAATATCGCATACTACGTCACAAATTTCAATACTGTCACGGACGCCAATCGGAATCGGAATCCACTCGCAACCGTCGCAATGGAGTATTCCCCCGATCTCGCCCTCCCCGCCGGGATGCGCACGCCATTCATGAAGTTTTTTGTCTTCAATGACAAAGGCGAGCGGGCCTTCAACGCTGATCTCGACGGGCAAGGGCCGAAGCCCATACCAGCCTTGTGTGTCAACTGCCACGCTGGTGACCAATACAAACAAAATGGGACGCCCGACATCAGGGCGAAGTTCTTGCCTTTCGATCTCAGTTCTTTTGAGTATTTTCGAGAAAAAGCCAAGCGAGGGGGGAAGGATGGGAACGGGCCGAAGGACCCTGATCTGCGAGAGCAGTTGCGGAAACTCAACGCGGGAGTCCTGGATTCGCCCGCAAAACATACCGATCCCCGAGAGGGGGGGACATTTTCAACAGCGACGGCGGAACTGATAAATGGCTGGTACAACAATAAGGTGACGGAGATGGGGCAAGCATTCAACGGAGAATTCGTACCGATCGGGTGGAATGGTCGTGCTGCTCACGCGGCGCTCTATAATACGGTAGTGAAGAAGTACTGCCGCGGGTGCCATATCAGCCGAGGCAAGGATGACCTGGATTGGTCGACGCACAGCCAGTTTGATGACTATAGGAATAACGGATTGATGAAGGAAGCGGTCTGTAATGCGCTCAATATGCCGCACGCTCTCGTGACGTATCTGAGCTTTTGGAATGATGCGGATGCGGTCAGGGCACTGAGTGGCTTCCTTGGGGGCTGCTTGACGGAAATCAGTCTCCCGACTCCAACTCAGATCGCGTTGGTTGAAGCCAATGCCTGGCCAGAGGAGGTGCGACTCGTGTGGTTCTACCCGGGTGGGGGAGGCGTCGAGGTCATCATCTACCGCCGCGAAGGCGCCGACTGGTCTGCGCGCGGGCGCGCTGTGTGCGACGGCACCGGGAGGATCGCGTTCGTGGACCGCGACGTCCTGGCGGGAGCGCACTACGACTACCGGCTTGGGATCCCGGGACCCCATGGTGAGCGCTACGAGGGCGAGGGTGGAGTAGACGTGCCGAAGAGCCATGCGCTGGCACTGGGGAGGATTCGCCCCAATCCGACAGCCAGCGACCTGGTGGCCTCCTTCACGCTGCCGGGGCGAGAGCAGGCGAAGCTGGAGCTATTCGACGTCGCCGGGCGGCGGCTCTTCGAGTTGGAGGTGGGCTCGTCGGGCGCGGGGCACCACCTTGTGACCATGGCTCGGGCTGGCAGCCTGGGACCGGGCGTCTACCTGGTGCGGCTCACCCAGGGGGCGCACTCCCTCTCCACCAAGGCCACAGTGATGCGGTGATCGGCGCGGTGGTCCCGCGTCGGCATGACCGGGGCCGCCGCGCCGGCCGAGCGAGCTTCGACCCGAGGCCTGCCGCTGCGGACGCCGCACGAACTCCCAATCCATCATGGATCCGGTCCCGCGCCGCGGAGTGTCATGAGCGAACGCAGGCCTGAGCCGTCCCCAACCGCCGCGGCGGTCGCCTTCGCGTGGCCCGGTGCCGCGCGCGCGAGTGTCGCCACGTTCGCCGCGTTCGCTCTCACCGCCGTCGTGGCGCTGGCGTCGCCGGGCGTCTCCGGTCCCCTCGCGCCGGCGGAGCGCGTGCCGGACGTGGCCGGCCGAGCCTGGCCCGAAGGCACCCGGCAGGTCGCCTTCGAAAACCTCGAAGGGGTGATCTTGATCGAGTGCACGCTTCACGGCTACGGCGGCCGCGACACCACCGGGCCGCTGGTGCTCGACACCGGTGCCGGCTTTCTCGCGCTCGACCGCACGCTGGCGCTGGTACTCGGCCTCGCGGACAGCCTGAGCGCTGCCGGAGAGGTGGCGATCGCGCCGCGCGCGCTGCCGCGGCTGGAATTCGGGGGCGGACAGTACGACCAGGTGGCGCCGGTGCTGACCGTCGAGGGCGATGTCGTGCGCCGCGTGACCGACCGGCCGGTGCTCGGCCTGGTGGGCGAGCGGTTGCTCGCGAACTGCGCGGTGCGGATCGACTACCGGAACCGGCGGCTCGCGCTGGTGCCGGTCGCCGGCGGCGCCGCCGACGCTTCCGAGGTGGGGGGCGGCGGGCGTGATTCGGACGTCGCGCGTGCCGCGGGTTCGCGCGCGGCGCTCCGCGACGTGCTTTCGGCGGCGGCGGTGCCGGTGCCGTTCCATCTCGCCGGTGACGGAAAGTTGGTGATCGAGGCGCGGGTCTCGGATCCGCGTCCGCCACGCTATAGCCGCTGGCTCTCGCTCATCGTCGACACCGGCGCGACCAAGTGCGTGGCGTTCGACTGGGCGATCGAACAGTTCGCGCCCCGCGCGCGGGAGTGGCGTGAGCTGCGCGGGCTATGGGCGCCCACGCTGTTCGGGGCGGCGAGTGCCAGGCTGGTGCGCGTGCCGGAGCTGGAGCTGCGCGCCGTGCGCGGCGGCGAGCGCGTGCGCGGCCTCGATCTCGCCGTGATCCGGAGCGAGCTCGGCGACGTGCTGTCGCGCGCGACCGGCGAGGCGATCCACGGGCTGCTCGGCTACTCGTTCCTCAAGCACTACCGCGTCACCATCGACTACCCGCATCGCGTGATGTGGCTGGAACGCGAGCGGGAGAACTGGGACGAGCGGCCGTGGGAGTATTCGCACGTCGGGCTGCAGCTCGAGCGCGACGAACGCGCGGCGCGCGTGGTGGCGGTGGCCGAAGGATCGCCTGCGGCGCTCGCCGGGATCGCGGCCGGGGACGAGCTCGTGGCACTCGATGGCGGCGCCGCTTCCGCGCTCGACATCGTGGAGCTGTCTCGGCGGCTCGAGGGCCGCCCCGGCTCGATTACGACGCTGGTCATCAGGCGGGGAACGATTGAGCGCACCTACCGGCTCACGCGCCGCCAGCTCCTCTAGGCTCGAGGCGGCGCGCGGCCGCTGGCTGGTGATGGGCGCCACGCTGCTGTGGGGCACGTCGGCGACGCTCGCGCGTTTCGTGTTCCGCGACCGCCACGTGCCGGCGCTGACCGTGGTCGAGCTCCGTCTCGCGATCGCGGTGGCGTTGCTCTTGCCGTGGCTCGCGTGGCGCAGGCCCGCCGCGCTCAGGGTGCGGCGCGAGGACTGGGGCTACTTCCTGGTGCTGGGCCTGGGCGGCGTGGCGGCGGTGCAGGGCAGCTACTACTACGCCATCTCGACGCTCGGCGTGGGGCTCGCCATCCTGATCCAGTACTTGGCACCCTCCGTGATCGTGACTTGGGCGGTGCTGCGCGGCGCCCGGGTCTCGGCCGCGACCGTGTGGGGCGTGGTGAGCGCTCTGGTCGGGACCGCGCTGCTGGTGGGCAATCTCGATCCGGGCTCGCTGCACGCGCGGCCGCCCCACGCCACACCGCTCGCCTGGGCCGCGGGCTTCGGCGCGACGCTCTCGTTCGCGTTCTACGTCGTGTTCTCGAAGCGCGGGCTCGAACGCTACGCACCGGAGACCGTGCTGCTCTACACCTTCCTCATCGCCGGAACGTTCTGGGCGGCGGTTACGCCGCCGTGGCGCATCGCGGCCGCGGGCTACGGGACCGACCTCTGGCTGATGTTCCTGGCTCTCGGAGTGTTCTCGACGCTCGCGCCGTTCGCGCTGTTCTACGCGGGACTCAGGCGCATGCCCGCCACCCAGGCCGGCATCTTCGCCACGCTCGAGCCGGTGGTCGCGGTGGTCTCGGCGGCGCTGTGGCTCGGCGAGGGACTGGGCCCGCTCCAGTGGCTGGGCGCGCTGCTCGTGCTGGTGGCTTCGGCGCTGGCTTCGCGACAGGCACCCGAGAGCGTGCCGGCTCAGGCCGAGCGAGGGTGAATGAGGCTGAGCGAGGCGCGCCGCCGTTCGGCGCGTGGCCGCTGTGGCGTCCGGGGGACTTTGCCCGCAGCATGATGACGCGCGGTCGCCGGCCGGTCACTCCGGCGACCGCACGTGGGGCTAGCTCGCCGCGGCGAGCTCCTCGGGGGGACCGTGAAGCGCGTGGAGCCGGTCGCGCACGCGCTCGATGCGCGGCGCGCTCACCGTCTCGACCGAATAGCGTTCATCCCACGCCAGGTGGCCGCGCAGCCAGACCCGCAGCTCGGGAAACTGCGCGATCAGCGTCACCCCGGTGCGGCCCTTCAGCTCGCGCACCGCGCTTGCCACGCTGTGTGAGGGCTTGAGGCCCAGCAGCAGGTGAACGTGATCGGCGCCCGCCACCGCGTCGCTCAGCGTGTAGCCGCGCTCCTCGCACACTTGCTGGACCAGCGCCTGCAGTGCCCGGACGTGCCGATCCTTGAGCACCGGACGGCGGCCGCGCGTGTACCAGGTGACCAGGTAGTGAAGCTGGCTGCGGTAGATCGGCTCCCAGCGGCCGTGCATTGCCTCACTCACTTCGGGAGCCAGCTCGTGGTTCACGGTCCTTCCTCCTGCGGGGATGATTGAACGTATGTGCAGCTCCGGTGCCTGAAAAACGGGAGCGGTGTGCTCCCGGGGGATATCGAGTGCGGCTTTTCCGATGCAGCCCTGCGGCCAACCGATGCCCTCTAGTTTCGAATGGTGCGGAGCACTCCCCGCACCACGCCCAGAATGCGGAACTCGCTCTCGGGCCCGACCACGATCGGCGCGTACCTGGGATTGGCGGCGACTAGCTCGATGTGACTGCGCTTCGGCTGGTAGTACTTGACCGTGGCCTCTTCACCCAGGAGCCCCACCACCATGTCGCCCGCTTCGGCCCGCTCCTGCTGGCGCACCACAACGTAGTCCCCCTCGAGAATCCCCGCGCGCTCCATACTGTCGCCGCGCACGCGCAACGCAAACATGCCGCTGATGTCGCCGAACACCTCGGAGGGTTCGAGCGTGCCCTCGAGCGACTCCTCGGCCAGGATGGGCTGGCCGGCGGCGACCCGCCCCAGGATTGGAATACCGCCGCTGCGGGCGGCCCGCGCGAGGCCTTCGATACCCCGGGAGATCTTGCCGCTGCGCCTGAGGTGGCCCGCCTTCTCCAGCAGGTTGAGGTAGTAACGCACGCCGTTGGTGGAGGAGATGCCGTACTCCTTGCCGATCTCGCGGATGGTGGGCGGGAAGCCGCGCTCGCGCGTGAAGCGCTGAATGAAGCCCAGGATTTCCCGCGCCCGGTCGTTCAACATGAGGTTCGCTCCCTCCAAATGCAGTGGCCGATCGAGGGACCCGGCACGCGCAGCACCATAGTGCACACGCGTGCAGCGGGTCAAGAGGTATTTTCGGCGTGCTTCTGGGCCTGCTTGCGCGGCGGCTCACTGCGTCGAGACCGCGCGATGTGACGAAGTTTCCGGTGCGGCGAGCGATTGGTGCGGGAGACGCACAGCCCCGAGGGCCGTGGGGTCGTCGCGTCGACGACAGCGCTGGGAACCGCGTGGACAATGCGCGGCGAGCCAGACCGGATCCGCGCGGCCCGGCGCGGCCAGCGAGTCGCCGTTCGCCCATGCGATTGCGTGAGCGCCTCGCCTTCGTGCCGCGCGTGGTCCGTGGATTGCGATGGGCCCCTGGCGAGATCGAAAGATCTCGACCACGACAGGCAAGGAGCGGCAGGTCGGGCCCGTGGCGGTTGCTCGCAATCGGGGGCCGGGTGGCCAAAGCGGACTCGCCTCCGCTGCCTTGTCGGTCGGGGATGGGCGCGGCCGCACAGCGGATCGGTGCGATCCGGCCCGGGCCCGTCGACGACTCGCCCGGGCTCAACGCCAGCGCACCGAGATTCCTCCCGAGTAGCTGCGAGGCAGGCCCGGTTCGTAGAAGCGGCCGCCCGTGCCGTTGATAAAGGTCGACGCGACGTACGCCTGGTCCGCCAGGTTCTGGCCCGCGACGAATGCGCGCAGCCGGGTCACCCCGACCGCGCGCGTGTACGACGCGGTCGCGCCGAGCAGCGTGTAGGGCAGCGTGCCGACGGTGTTGGCATCGTCCGCGAAGTAGCCGTCCACGCTCTCGACGCTTCCTTCCAGCGCGAGGCCGCCACGCAGTGTCCACCGCGCGGAGCCGCTGAAGAGCTTGCCCGGGAGTCCGGCCACCTCTCGCCCGTCGAACACGAGATTGTCGCGCAGGTAGCGCAGGTATTCGTTGTCCGAGAGCGTGAGCGCACCCGCCAGCGCCAGCGGAGGGAGCGGCGACCACTCCAGTCCCAGTTCCAGCCCGCGCCGGCGGGTCCGGCCCGCGGTGAAGAAATACGCCCCGTCGTTCCAGGGAATGATGTCGTCCCGCACCTCGATCCAGTAGAGCGCAACGTCGTAGCGCAGCGTCCCCGCGGCCCCCGAGGCGGGCAGCGTGCCCCGTCCGCCCAGCTCGTACGTGCTCGAGTGCGCGGGCTCGAGCAGCGGGTTCAGGCTGGTCGGGGGCACCGAGGGCGGCGGATCCACCTCGTTGAACGCGGGCGCCTCGACGCCCCCGCCGAGCGCCGCGTAGAGGGTGTGCTCGGCGGCCGTGAACGCGAGCGAGGCTTTCGGCGTCCAGCGCACGAAGCGCTTCGTCGCGTTCAGCGTGGGATCGGCGTGATCCTCGGCGATGAACCACAGGTCGTCGTAGCGACCCGCGACGCGCGCCGACCAGCGCACGTGCCACCGAACCTCGGCCTGCACGAACCCGCCCGCGCTGCTCGCCCCCTCACGCTTGTCCGCCAGCAGCGTCGTGCCGCGCCCTCCGGCGGGCGTCAGACTGTAGAACTGGATCGCCCCGTCCTGGTATGCCTCGTCCGCGCCTGCGCTCAGCGTGGCCTCGGTGCCGGGCGCGAGCGCTCGCGAGCCGCGATAGACGGCGGCCCCGCCGACGTGGTAGCGCGTGAAGTCGCGGAACCGCCCGCGCTCGGAGCGCTGGAGCATCTTGGGCTCGACGAAGAAGCTGGCCGACAGGCTCTGCGAGGTGCTCAGCGACTGGTCGAGCGTGGCGGCCACCCGTCCCTGGCGGTTGCGCCGGCGCTCGTCGCGCGTGACGTAGGACGGGTTCGCCCGGCGCGGGTCCGCGGCCACCTCGGCCGCGGTGAGCGCGCCCGGAAAGCGGTTGAGATCGCTCACGCCGTCGAGCAGGAGCACGAGGCGCGAGCGCGGGCCCAGCTCGCTCGCCAGTCGGAGCTGTGCGAGGCTGCGCGCGCCTTCGCTGTGACGCCTCCATCCCTGGATGGTCGAGTTCGAGAGTGCGAGCACCGCGCGCGCCCGCCCGATCGGGAATCCCGCGGCGAGCTGCTCGCGGTGGAAGCCGAATTCCCCGCCCATCTCGCCGTACTCCAGGTAGGGGTCTTCGAATTCGAGATTGGTGCGGAGATTGACCACGCCGCCGGAGGCGTTTCCGTACACCGCCGAGGCGTTGCTGCGTGACACCTCGATGCGGTCGGCGAGCGCCAGATCCACGAGATCGAGCGCGGTGCGCCCGTCGGGCTCGGTCACCGGGACCCCGTCGGTGAGCACGCGGATGCCGCGCATGCCGCCGACGTTCGAGCGGTCGCCGCTGCCGCGAGCGCCGAAGCCGCGGATGGTGAGCCGCACGTCCTGCGATCCCGCGCGGCTCTGGATGAAGACGCCCGGCACGGCGCCGAGCGCGTCTTTGAGGCTCATGTTGCGGGTGTTGGCGTAGCGGTCGCGGCCGACGATGGAAAGTGCGGCCGGCGAGAAGCGGAGCAGCTCCGGAACGCGCGAGCCGACCACCGTCACTTCCGGAAGCGACACCACCGCGGTGTCCACGCGCGCCGCCAACGGCGGCGCGGAGGCGTGCAGCTGGGCCGCCAGCGGCGGGGTGATGAGAGCTATCCATCCGGCCAGGAGCATCCCGGCCGATCGCGAGATCGACACGATTCCCTCCTCGGTTGTCGTGGATAGACCGACGGTGAACGAGAGGAAGGAATCTCAGGCGCGCAGCGGGACGAACCTCGGAATGGAATCGATGCGCGGCGCGGGCTGTTGGAACGGGGTCCCGTGTGCGACACGATGGTCGCGATGCGCGACGCGGGAGGCGCGCGCGGAGTCCTGGCGCGGCGACGGCGCGAGGGCCCCCACCGGTCGCGCGGCGGCGAGCGAGGCCGCGGGCGCCGTGAGGCCGCACGCCGGCCCCGAGGTGCCCCGCGCGAGCCCGGCCCACCAGCCGTTCTCGTGGAACTGGTCGAACTCGGGGCTGAGATCGCTGCGCCCCACGATCGCGAACCGCGCGCTCGGCTCGACCTCGATCTCGCGGCCACCGATGCCCAGCCGGAGCCGCAGCCGCGCGTCGCTCGTCGCCAGGTTCGGCACCCGCCACAGGTAACGGCCCGCGTGAGGGTCGCACTCGGGCGTGACGCGCACGCTGAAGCACCGCCCGCCGTCGAGCGAAAGCAGGATCTCCAGCTCCTCGACTCCGGGCGGCAGACCGCCCCAGCGAACTTCGACCGTTTCGCCGGCGCGCAGCGTGGCGGCCGGGAGAGTGACGCGAGCCTGGCCGGCATCCTTCGCGGCACTGGCCTGCACGGGAAGTAGCGCGAGGCCGGTCGCCAGGGTCGCGACGGCCAACGCGCGCCGGGTGATCACGGATGAATGCACGCGGGAAGAATAGCCCAACCGGGTTGAATTCCGCCTGAGTCCCCGGAGTCCCGGCGTCGTGGTCGTGGCCACCCCGCCCCCGGAACCAGGCCCTTCAGGGGGCGGTCCGGGAGGCCGATTCACCACGGGAAGAACGCCTCGAAGCCCCGGCCCCAAGCCTCGAGCCAGCACAGGGAGCTCCCGCTTGAACTCCATCCCGTCACCCTGGCAGAGCCTGCTCGAGCCCTACCGCAGGGGCGATTGGCACGAGTGCATCGATCTCCTCCGCCCCCACGTCGATGCGGAGCCCGACGAGCTGGGGAGCCGTCTGCTGCTCGCGGCCCTTTACCTGCGTGCCGAAAACCGCGGACTGGCCCAGGTCCACGTCGAGCACGTGCTGCCTCTGGCGGTGGGCCAGCGCGACCTGTTCCGCGCGCTCGGGGCGCAGCGGCTGCTCGACCAGTTGAATTCCACGGCAAGCGCCCACAGCAAGCGATACCTGGCGATCCATCGGTGGTTCAGCGCGCTGGGCAGGGTGACCGGCGGCGCGGGGAGCCGCGAGGCCGCCGGCGAACCCGCCCGCGCCGCGCTCTCTTCCGCGGCGCTGCTTCGGCTCGCCCCGCGCGATTTCCATCGCGTGGCGGAGGCGTGCCGGATCGAGGACCTCGTGCTCGAGCCGCGCGACCTGGCGTGCGATCCCGACGAAGCGCGCGTGGTGCTCTACGGCCGCGTGCGGTGGTCGGTGATTCCGGACGGTGATGGCCCGTTCGTCGAGCTCACGGCCGAAGCGGGCGGCGTGATCGCGCCCGGCACCGGAGCGCCGGCGAGCGCCCGGCTCAGGCTCGCGCCCGAGCTGCCGTCGGCCTGTCTCACGTTCGACCTCGAGACCCTGCGTGCTCTCACGCCGGGCGCCGGACCCGACGCCGCATCCACGCGGCCCGCCCGCCCGGCAGGGGCGGTGAAGCCGGCCACGCGCGCCGCGCCCGGGGCGCGCCGGGTCGAGCGCCCGGTGCCCGATCCGGTCGCCGAGCCTATGCTCGCGGTCAACGCGCCCATCGAGCGCCGGCGCGGCACACGGGTCACGGTCGCGTTCGAGTCGCGCGTCGCGCTGCTCGGCGTCGCGGGAAACCGGGTCGCCCCGTTTGGCGGCCGGCTGGTGGATCTGTCACCCGCCGGCATGGGGGTGGGATTCCCGCCTGGCGAGCTGCGGCACCTGCGCGACGCTCTCGAAGGTGCGCTCATCACCATCGAGCTCAAGCTGCCGGGACGCGGCGCGCCGCTCGGGCTCACCGCCCGGGTTCGCTGGGTGTCGTTCGAGCCCCAGGGAGTATCAGGTGGCGACGGCCTCGCGCGGCTCGGGCTCGAGTTCGTGCTGCTGAGTGCCAGGGCGCGCGCGCGCATTCGGGAGGTGCTGATCCATGCCGCGCGCCAGGGCCGGACGCTGGGCGCCGCACCCACGACCTCCACCGCCCCCGGCGGCGCTTCGGCATCGGGAAAAGCACTCGACGGAGGCAAACGGGCGGCCTAGTCTCTGCTGCCCGCGACCGCACCGCGCGACATCCGACTCGCGGCGCGGTCCGCCTCCAACATGACGGCCTCCACCCTTCCGCTCTCGCCCGCAGCGCGCCTGCGCACGTACGCCTCGTTCGTGCGCTTCGAGCACACGCTGTTCTCGCTGCCGCTGATCCTGGCCGGCATCTTCAGCGCGCCCGGGCCCGCGATGCCGCCCTCGCGCTGGGGGCTGATCGCGCTCGCCGCGGTCTCCGCGCGCACCGCGGCGATGGCGCTGAACCGCCTGATCGACCGCC
Source organism: uncultured bacterium (assembly GCA_964650245.1). Classification (GTDB taxonomy): domain Bacteria; phylum Eisenbacteria; class RBG-16-71-46; order RBG-16-71-46; family RBG-16-71-46; genus WS-2. The sequence goes on from CAZYQK010000016.1 coordinate 22,884, forward strand.
GGCTCGACGCGTTGAACCCGCGCACCCGGACGCGCGAATTGCCGGCTGGAAGGATGAGGCTCGCCGAGGCGTGGGGGCTGCTCGCGGTGAGCGTGGTCCTCTACTTCGCTGCCTGCGGTGCGCTCGGCCCGTGGTTCTTCAGGGTAGCGTTCGTGCCGCTCGTGGTATTCACGGCCTATCCCTACCTCAAGCGTTTCACGCCCTTCTGCCACTTCGGCGTGGGGGCGGCGCTGGCGCTGGCACCGCTCGCGGGCTATGCGGCGGCGCATCCCGATCTCGCTCGGCCCGGAGCCGCGCTGTGGCTCGCGGCCTTCGCGCTGTGCTGGGTGAGCGGCTTCGACATCATCTACGCCACGCTCGACGAGGCTTTCGATCGCGAGCACGGCGTGCGCTCGATGGTGGCGTGGCTGGGGCGCGATCGCGCGCTGCGCGTGTCCGGCCTGCTACATCTGCTGGCGTTCGCGTGCCTCGCGCTGGCGCCGGTGGTCGGCGCGAACTTCCGGGGGCTTCATCCCGCGAGCCCCTCGCTGGTCGGGACCGGGCTGACCGCGCTGACGCTGGGCGCGGTGGGCGTCCTGCTGTTCCTCGAGCAGCGCTGGGCCGAGAACGTGAACCTCGCGTTCTTCAAGGTGAACGTCTGGGTGGGCGCCGCGGTGCTGCTCACCATTCTCGCTTCGCGCTACCCGGGCTGACGCGATGGCGCGCTATCTCATCGGCATGACCGGCGCTTCGGGGAGCGCCTTCGGCGTCGACTTCGTGAAGCGCTGCGCGGGCGAGAAGTACCTGGTGCTCTCCGACTGGGCGCGCCAGGTGCTGCACTCGGAGACCGGCTTGAAGCCCTCGGACCTCGAGCCGCACGTCAAGAAGATCTTCGCCGACGCCGACCTCGCCGCGCCGTTCTCCTCGGGCTCCAACCGCTACGACGCGTTCGTCATCGTGCCGTGCAGCGTCTCGACCCTGGCCAAGATCGCGGCCGGGATCGCGGACACCCTCATCACGCGTGCGGCCGCGGTCGCGCTCAAGGAGCGCATGCGCATGGTAGTGTGCGTGCGCGAGACGCCGCTCAGCTCGATTGCGCTCGAGAACGCGCTCAAGCTCTCGCGCGAAGGCGTGACGGTGATGCCGATCTCGCCGCCCTGGTATCGCAATCCGAAAAACATCGAAGAGCTGGTCGCGGGCTTCACCGACAAGGTGCTGGCACTGCTCGGCGAGCGCGCGGGCCCGGGCTGGCGGGAAGAGGAGCTGGAGTAGACAGTCGCCGGGAGGCCGCTTGATCGGCACCACCATTTCGCACTTTCGCGTCACCGGCACGCTTGGTGCGGGCGGGATGGGGGTGGTCTACCGGGCGCGCGACGAAACGCTGGGGCGCGAGGTGGCGCTCAAGCTCCTGCCCGCGGACGCGGTCGCCGACCCGGATGCGCGCGCGCGCCTGCTGCGCGAGGCGCGCACCGCCTCCGCGCTCGGGCATCCCGGGATCTGCGCCGTCCACGAAGTGGGCGAGGACCGCGGGCAGGTGTTCATCGCGATGGAGCTGATCGCCGGGCGCCCGCTCGGCGAGCGCATTCCCGCCCACGGTCTGCCCGCCGCGACCGCGATCGACTACGGCGTCCAGATCGCGGCGGCGCTCGCCCACGGCACGAGCGCGGCGTGATCCATCGCGATCTCAAGACCTCGAATGTCATGATCGCGGCTGATGGCCGCGCGAAGATCCTCGACTTCGGGCTTGCGAAGCTGCTGCCGGGAGCCACCGGCGCCATGCCCGGCGCGGTCTCGACCACGACCGGCGTGGTTTCGGGCACGCCGCAGTACATGGCGCCCGAGGTGCTGCGCGGCGAGCGCGCGGACGCGCGCAGCGACCTGTGGGCGCTCGGCGTCGTGCTCTACGAGATGGCGGCGGGCGCTCCGCCGTTCCGCGGCGAGACCGGCTTCGAGCTGGGCGCCGCGATCCTGAATGCCGAGCCGCTGCCCCTGCCGGCATCGCTCCCCGCCGGGATGCGCACCGTGATCGCGCGCTGCCTGGCGAAGGACCCGGCGCAGCGCTATCAGCGCGCCGATGAGGCGCGGGCCGTGCTCGAGGCGGCGCAGCAGGGGTTGAGCGGAGCCGTGACGGCGGGGCCGGTCGTGCCTCCGGTCACGGCGCGGCGCGGGCCCCGGTCGCGGCTCCTGACGGGCACCGCGTTCCTGCTCCCGATCCTGGCCTTCCTCGGCCTGGCGCTGAACCAGGGCGGCGTTCGCGACCGCCTCTTCGGCGGGGCGAATGCCGAGCGCATCCGCTCGCTGGCGGTGCTGCCGCTCGAGAACCTCTCCCGCGATCCGGAACAGGAGTTCTTCGCCGACGGCATGACCGACGAGCTGATCGCGCGGCTGGCGAGCCTCGAAGGCGTGCGCGTGATCTCGCGCACCTCGACCATGCGTTACAAGGGCACGACCAAGGGAATCCCGCAGATCGGGCGCGAGCTGGGGGTGGACGCGGTGATCGAGGGTAGTGCGCTCCGGGCCGACGGCCGCGTGCGGATCACGGCGCAGCTGATCCGGGCGGCGCAGGAGCGACACCTGTGGGCGAAGAGCTACGAGCGCGACCTGCGCGACGTTCTGGCGCTGCAGGCCGAGGTGGCGCAGGCGATCGCAGGCGAGATCCGCGCGGCGCTCGCGCCCGAGGCGCGCTCGCGCGCCGCCGCCGAGCCGCCCGTGAACCCGGAGGCGTACGAGGCCTACCTCAGGGGCCGCTACTACTGGAACAAGCGCAACTCGGCGGCATTGAAGCAGGCGATCGTGCACTTCCGGCGCGCGCTGGCGATCGATTCGACCTACGCCCTCGCCCACGCCGGGCTCGCGGACGTCTATGCCGTGATCGGGGATTACCTGGATCGACCGGCGACCGAGACCGCTCCCGCCGCTCGGGCGTCCGCGCTACGCGCGCTCGAGCTGGATCCGCGGCTCGCCGAGCCGCACGCCGCCCTCGGGCTCGTGAAGATGGAGGCCGACTTCGATTGGGCTGGCGCCGAGGCGGAGTTCCGTGAGGCGTTGCGGCTCAATCCCAATTACGCCACGGCCCTCCACTGGCACGCCATTCTGCTGGTCCACCTGGGAAGGTCGAAGGAGGCGCTGGCGGAGATCGACCGCGCGCTCGCCGTCGATCCCCTGGCTCTGATCATCCGGAACACGCGCGGGCGAATCCTCCAGACGCAACGCCGCTGGGCCGAGGCGATGTCGGAATACCGGCGCGTGCTCGAGCTCGACCCGGCCTTCTCGGTCACCTACATCTGGATCGCCAGGAATCAGGATGCTCGCGGCCAGCACCCGCTCGCGGTGGCCAGCTACCGGACCGCCGACTCGCTCGTCGGGAACGATTTGCACGGCTACGACGCGCTGATGCGGGCCGCCCGGGAACCCGACCCACGAACGTACTGGCGGCAGAGTCTCATCTTCCTCTCCGACGCCGCGCATCGCAGTGCCGTGCTCCCGAGCCTGCTCGCTGAAGTTCACGCGCAGCTCGGGGAGAACGCGCCCGCGCTCGCCCTGCTGGATCGGGCCTTTCGCGAGCGCGACGGCCCGCTGCTCGATGTGATCCGAGAATCGCTACTCGATCCGCTCCGGAGCGATCCGAGATTCGCGGATCTGTTGCGCGGCTACGGGCTCGAGCCGTGAGCGGGCACCGCACGCTCTCCGGGTTCCTCGCCGACCTCGAGCGCCGCGGCGACTTGAAGCGCGTGACGCGCGAGGTGGACTGGCGCTGCGAGGTGACCGAGATCGCCTGCCGCGAGGCGAAGGCGGAAGGCCCGGCGCTGCTGTTCGAGAACGTGCTCGACTCGAAGATCCCGCTCGCGGTCAACGTGCTCGCCGCGCGGCGGCGGATCGAGTGGGCGCTGGGACGCACGCCGGCGGCGGTGGGTGCTGAGCTGGAAGAGATCCTCCACGCGTTCCCGCCGCGCCGCCTCGGCGACCTGTGGAAGCTGCGCGGCAGCGCGCGCCGCGTGCTCGCGATGCGGCCGAAGCGGATCGGCGCCGGCCCCGCACAGGAGCTGACGCTCGGCGCAGACCTTTCCGCCCTGCCCGACCTCCAGCTATGGCCGAAGGACGGCGGGCGTTTCGTCACGTTCGGGCTGGTGCAGACCGAGCATCCCGAAACGCGCACGCGCAACCTCGGCATCTACCGCATGCACCGCTACGACCCGGGTAGCACAGGCATGCACTGGCAGATCGGCAAGGGCGGAGGCTTCCACTACCACGCCGCGGAGAAGCGCGGGCAGGCGCTCGAGGTGGCGGTCGCGGTGGGCGCCGATCCCTGCACCCTGCTGGCGGCGGTGGCGCCGCTGCCCGAAGGGATCGACGAGCTGGCCTTCGCGGGTTTCCTGCGCGGCGCGCCGACGCGGCTCGCGCGCGCACGGACGCTCGGCATGGACGTGCTCGCCGACGCCGAGTTCGTGCTCGAGGGCCTGGTGCCGCCCGGCCCTCGAGCACGAACTCGGCGTCGCCGAGTTCGTGCTCGAGGGTCTGGTGCCACCCGGCGAACGCCACGCCGAAGGCCCGTTCGGCGACCACTTCGGCCACTACTCGCACGCCGCGCCGTTCCCGGTGTTCCATCTGAAGACCGTGACCCATCGCCGCGCGCCGGTCTACATGGCGAGCGTGGTGGGAAAGCCGCCGCAGGAAGACAAGTTCATGGGCGAGGCGGTGCAGGAGTTCTTCACCGGCGTGCTGCGCGTGATCCACCCCGAGGTGCGCGACCTGTGGGCCTACTTCGAGGCCGGCTTCCACAACCTGCTCGCGGTGGCGGTCGAGAACCGCTTCGCGAAGGAGGCCAAGAAGACCGCGCTCGGGCTGATGGGCCTGGGGCAGCTCTCGCTGACCAAGGCGATCGTGCTGGTGGACGCCGACGTGAACCCGCGCGACCGCGCGGCGGTGTTCGGCGCGATCGCGCTGCACTTCGATCCGGCGGAGGACTTCATGCTGCTGGCGGGCGTGCCGCTCGACACGCTCGACTTCACCTCATACACCATGAACCTGGGCAGCAAGATGGTGCTCGACGCGCAGACCAAGCCGGGGCGCGCGGTGGCGGCGCCGCTCGCGACCGTCGCGGACCCGCGCGCGTTCGACGATTCGATCGCGGCACACCGCCTCGCGTGGGGCGGGTTGCTGGTGGTGCAGGTGAAGGGCGCGGTGGGAGCGGGCGCGGTCGCCACGGCGGCCGAGGCGCAGGCGTTGAGCGCGGGGGTCGTGAGCCCCGGGCGCGCCGTGATCGAGAGGCTGGTTCGCCGGCCGGAGTATGCGAAATTGAAGCTGATCGTCGCGGTGAGCGCGGACGTTCCGCTCGGCGACGACGAGCTGCTGCTGTGGGGGATCTTCACCCGCTTCGACTGTGCGCGCGACATCGTGCCGGCGGCGGTGGAGACGCGCGGCGCGTGGCTGTCGTGTCGCGGCCCGCTCGGGATCGATGCGACGTGGAAGCCAGGCTACCCGGAGCCGGTGGAAAATCTGCCGGAGGTGGTGACGAACTTGGATGGCTGGTGGGGGAAGGAATAGGATCGCGCAAGTGACCGACCGATCCGACTTTCGAGTTCGCTTTTCCGCCGCGCGCGCGCTCATCGGCATGCTCCACCTCGGCGCTCTGCCGGGAAGCCCGTCCCATGCGTCCAGCATGGGCGAATTGATCGAGCGCGCGGTGGCCGAAGCCCGCGTCTACCGCGACGCGGGATTCAACGCGCTCATGATCGAGAACATGCACGACCGGCCATATCTCGGCGGCAGCGTCGGCCCGGAGACCGTGGCCGCGATGACGGCGATCGGCCGCGCGGTCCGAGACGCGGTGCCGCTTCCGCTCGGCGTGCAGGTGCTGGCCGCCGCCAATCGCGAAGCGCTGGCGGTGGCACTCGCCTGCGGCGCGTCGTTCATTCGCGCCGAGGCGTTCGTGTTCGCGCACGTCGCGGACGAGGGCCTGCTCCAGGCGAGCGCAGGCGAGCTGCTCCGCTACCGGCGGGCGCTCGGCGCCGAGCGCATCGCGATCTTCGCCGACGTCAAGAAGAAGCACGCCTCACACGCGATCACGGCCGACGTGGATCTGGTCGAGACCGCCCGCGCCGCGGAGTTCTTCATGGCCGACGGCGTGATCGTGACCGGTACTTCGACCGGCCGCGCCGCCGACCCCGCGGAAGTGAAATCCGTGAGCGACGCGGTCAAGATCCCGGTGTTCGTGGGGTCCGGCATCACACCCGAGAATCTCGCGCACTACGTGAGCGCCGACGGCTGCATCGTGGGCTCGGCGGTCAAGCGCGACGGGCTGTGGTCGAATGCGCTCGATCCGGAGCGAGTCGCGCTCGTCGCCCGCGCGTTCGCCGCGCTGGAGCCGGAACGTTGACCCTCGACCTCGTCATCGCCGGCAACCTGCTGGTGGACGACATCGTCTTCCCCGACGGCCGCACGCTGATGGGCGAGCCCGGGGGGGCGGCGCTCTACGCCTCGCTCGGCGCGCGCCTGTGGGGGGCGTCGGTCGGCGTGGCGAGCGTGGCCGGCGATGACTACCCGATCGCGGCACTCGACGCGCTGGCCGCGCGCGGGGTGGATCTCTCCGGAGTGCGCCGGCTCGAGGGCCCTGGCCTGCGCACCTGGCTGCTCTACGAGGAGCGCGCGCGCCGCGTGATCCACCGCCTCGGCGCGCCGGGCCATGAGGAAGTCTCGCCGCGGCCGCACGATCTTCTGCCGCACTATCTCGAAGCGCGCGCATTTCATCTCGCGCCCATGCCGTTCGAAATCCAGGCGGCGCTGGTGGCGGCCCTCTCGCCGCGCCGCGATTCCGCGCTCTCGCTCGACCCTCACCAGCCGATCCGCGACGACAACCTCGCCGCGTGGCGCGGCGTGCTCGCGCAGGTGGACGCGCTGTTCGTGAGCGAGGACGATCTGCGGCTCACGGGTGCAGCGGACGATCCGCGCGGAGCACTGCGGTCAATCGCCACGGGCCGGCTCCGCTTCGTGGCTTTCAAGCGCGGCGGCCGGGGCGGCATTCTTTACGACGCGCGCGGGCGCGCCTTCCACGAGTGGCCGCCGGTGCCAAGGCTGAGCGGCGACCCCACCGGCGCGGGCGACGCGTTCGCCGGCGGCTTCCTGGCCGCGATGGCCGCGGGCAAACCGCTCGAGGTGGCACTCGACCAGGGGATGGTCTCCGCGAGCTTCGCGCTGGAGGACTGGGGCGCGCGCGGGCTGCTCGCCGCGACGCGCGACGAGGCGGAACGGCGCCTGCGCGAGTGGCTGGGCTCGCGGGCCGGGAGCTGAACGCGTGAACGGTTACTTCGATCTCTCCTCGTTCGTCGCCGCGGCGCTCAAGGCGCACCGCCCGGTGGTGGCACTCGAGACCACGGTCGTGACGCATGGGCTCCCGCATCCGCAGGGGGTCGAGATCGCGTCGGAGCTCGAGGCCGAAGTGGTCGCGGGCGGCGCCGTACCCGCGACCATCGGCGTGCTCGACGGCAAGGTGCGCGTCGGGCTCACGCTCGACGAGCTGCACCGGCTGGCGGGCTCGGAGACCGCCAAGCTCAACCTCAGCAACTTCGCGGCGCAGGTCGCGAGCGGAAAGCCCGGTTCCACCACGGTCGCGGCCACGCTGTTCGTCGCCGCGCACGCCGGCATCGAGGTGCTCGCCACCGGCGGCATCGGCGGCGTGCATCGCGGCGCTGCGGAGAGCGGCGACGTGTCCGCCGATCTCGACGCGCTGGCGCGCTATCCGGTGGCGGTGGTGTGCGCCGGGGCCAAGGCGGTGCTCGACCTGCCGAAGACGGTCGAGCTGCTGGAATCGCGCGGGGTCCCGGTCTACGGCGTCGGCACCGACGAGTTCCCGGCCTTCTACCGGCGCGACAGCGGGCTCCCGGTGGACCGGCGCTACGACTCGATCGAGGAGCTGGCGCGGGCGGTGCGCACCCATTTCATGCTGGGCATGAGCACCGGCGTCGTGGTCGCGAACCCGATCCCGCGAGAGCACGAGCTGCCGCGCGACGCTTACGAGGCCGCGCTGGCGCAGGCGATCGCCGAGCCCGCGCGGCGCGGCGTGCGCGGGCGCGAGGTAACGCCGTTCCTGCTCGAGCGCCTGCGCGAACTCACCGAAGGCGGCAGCGTGTTCTCGAACCAGGCGCTGCTCAAGCACAACGCACGGGTGGCCGCGACACTCGCGGGGGCGCTGGCGCGGGCAAGCGCATGAGCCTCAAGCGCGCCGGCAACCTGCTGATCGCCGACCCGGCCCTCTTCCTCCGTAAGTCTTTCGCGCGAGCGGCGCGCCGCGTGCCATTCTTCCCGCGCCGTGCCACGCGGAGCATCCGCGGCGTGCGCTTCGAGTGCGACTTCTCGCTCGACCCGCGCGTCGCCGACATGTTCTTCGGGGCCTACGAGCCCGACGAGGTCGCGGTGCTCGAGCGCCATCTCCGGCCCGGCGACGCGTTCGTGGACGTGGGCGCCAACATCGGCTACCTCACGGCGGTCGGAGCGTCGCTGGTGGGCCCCACCGGGCAGGTGCACGCCTTCGAGCCGGTGCCCGAATACTTCGCGCGGCTCGAGGCGCTGCGCGCGGCGAATCCTGCGTACGCCATCACGGTGAACGACGTGGCGCTCGGCGAGCGCGAAGGCACGGCCGAGATCGCGGTGGCAGCGGACGCCAACATCGGCTGGAACACCATGGTGCCGGGGCTGCTCGAAGGCGGCGCGGCGCGCGCGCGGCACACCGTTCCGGTGCGTCGGCTCGACGGCTACCTCGCCAGGCGCGGCATCGCGCGCGTCGGCCTCATCAAGGTGGACACCGAGGGCTTCGAGCTGCCGGTGCTGCGCGGCGCGAGCGGCTTTCTCGACGCGACGAAACAGCGCCCTCCGTTCCTGTGCGAGGTGGCGCC
>CAZYQK010000017.1:0-31045 GCA_964650245.1 uncultured bacterium
TCTGGAGGATCATGGCGGAGATCTCGGGCGGCGAGTACTCGTCGCTTCCCACGCGCACCCGCGCGTCGCCCTGCGGGCCGCGGATCGCCTCGTAGGGAACGAGCTTGATCTCGGACCCCACCTCTTCGTGCTTGCGGCCCATGAACCGCTTGATCGAGTAGATCGTGTTCTCGGGGTTGGTCACCGCCTGGCGGCGGGCCACCAGCCCCACCAGCCGCTCCCCGGTCTTGGAGAACGCCACCACCGACGGCGTGGTGCGGAATCCTTCCGCGTTCGCGATCACCTTGGGCTCCCCGCCCTCCATGACCGCGACGCACGAATTGGTAGTTCCGAGATCGATGCCGATGACCTTGCCCATGTTGGCTCCCGTCCCGTCAGGTGCGGCAGCCACGCCGGTCCGGCGGGCGCCGGACCGGGCGTGGCCCGCAGAGAAGTATGCCGTTCGAACTGCGTCTACGAGGCCGCGACCTGCACCTCGATCTCACGCAGCCTGGCCTCTTCCGCCTTGGGCACGTGGATCTCAAGCACGCCGTCCTTGTATTGCGCCTTCACCTTGTCGTTCCGCACCGGAACGCCGAGCGTGATCGAGCGCTCGAACGAGCCGTAGACGCGCTCGGCCCGGTGCATGCTGCCGTCCTGCTTCGTGCTCTCCTGCTTGCGCTCGCCGCGCAGCGTGAGCGTGTCGCCCATCAGGCTGACCTTCACGTCCTTCTGGGTCACGCCCGGCAGGTCGGCGCGCACCACGAACGCTTCCGCCGTCTCCTCGATGTCGAGCGCGGGGGTGAACATGGGCGCGACGTCGCCGCGCAGCGCCGAGCGGGTGAAGAACCCGTCGAAGAGGCGGTTCACCTCGTCCTGAATGCCGAACAGCTCCCGGGCGGGAGCGAAGGGCGAATGCGTCCAACGGATGATGGCCATGAGTGGATCCTCCTTGCAGGGTTTCGTGCGGGTCGCGCCGACCGACGCCGGCGCGGGATTCGTATGTGCCGGGGTTCACTGCAGGGCCTGTGCCACAAGAGACTCACGGCGCGAGTCGCTTGTGCCGCAGGGAGGTAACCCTTCGGGGCTCACGCGAAGTCGAGACCGGTCCCGGCCCCCGCGTTTCGCATGCGAACGCGGCCCGTCGCGGATGTGAACGGCGGGCCGGCATCGCCTGGGTCTCGCTGGAACCCGACCCGCGCCTGCTGCTAGCGTGCCGCGCCATGAAGATCAGCGCCTTCCTGCCGCACGTCGGAGTCTTCGGGGGCGTGCGCCGCTTCGTCGAGCTGGGCAACGCGTGGACCGCGATGGGACACGAGGTGACGCTCTACCATCCCGACGGAACCCCGCCCGAGTGGCTCCCGTTCCGCGGGCGGGTCGCCGCCCTCGGGGAGGCGTCGCGCGCTGCGTCGGACCTCGCGGTGTGCGCAGACCCCGACACGCTGGAGACGTTCCTCGCGCACCGCGCGGCGACCCACCTCTACTACTGCGTCATCGAGGGCGATCCCGGCGTGCGGCGGGCTCTCGGCGATTCTCGCGTGCGACTCGCCGCCAACTCGGGAGCGCTGCGGCGCGCCCTCGAGCGCCGCACGCGCCGGCCGATGCTCGACGGCAGCGGCGGGATCAACCTCGACCAGTTCCGTCCCGCGCCCGGGAAACGGGCGGCGTCCCCGCTGCGCGTGCTGCTCAACGGCCGGCGCTCGCGCCCCAAGAAGGGGACCGATCTGATTCTGAAGTCGCTGCGCGGCATCGAGCGCAGTGTTCCGGCGTTCGAGGTGGTGCTGTTCGACAGCCTCGGCGCCTTCAACCGGCAGGACCCGCGCGACGGGGCACGGCTGCCCGCCAATGCGCGCTTCGTGATCGACCCCTCCCAGGACGCGCTCGCCGCGCTCTACCAGTCGGCTCACGTGTTCGTCGCCGCCGAGCGCAAGGCCGGCTGGTGCAACACCGCGCTCGAGGCGATGGCCTGCGGAACGGCGGTGGTGTGCACGACGAGCGGCACGGGCGATTTCGCGCGGCATCTGGAGAACGCGCTGGTGGTGCGGGTGCGGCATCCCTGGTTCCTGCGGCGCGCGCTCAAGCGCGCGCTCTCGGATGCCGGGCTGCGCGAGCGTCTCGGCGCTAGCGCCACGGCCGAGGCCGCGCGCTGGACCTGGGAGCGGCTCGCCGCGCGGCTGCTCGAGCAGCTCGCGGGCCGGGCGTGAAAAAGGCGGGCCGCGAGGCCCGCCGTGTCCGTCACGTCCGCGGTAGCCGGCGCCGCGCGCTCAGCGCGCCGGCAGGTAGCCCGACTTCTCCTGCGGGACCATCAGCTCTTCCTTGGTGTAGATGAAGGCGTCGCGCCGGTAGTCGGACAGCTCGTACTCCTTCTCCAGGAAGATGGCGTCTTCCGGGCAGGCCTCCTCGCACATGCCGCAGAAGATGCAGCGCAGCATGTTGATCTCGTAGCGCTCGGCGTAGCGCTCGCCGTGCGAGACCGGATTGTTGGGATCGTTCTCGGCGGCCTTGACGAAGATGGCGTCCGCCGGGCAGGCCACGGCGCACAGCTCGCATCCCACGCAGCGTTCGAGCCCGTCCTCGTGGCGCGTGAGGATGTGGAGCCCGCGGAAGCGCGGGAACATGATGAGCTTCTCTTCCGGGTATTTGACGGTGAACGGCTTCTTGAACAGGTTCTCGAAGGTGACCCCGAGGCCCGTGGCCAGCTCCTTCAGCATCCGCTCTCTCCCTCCGGCGCGAGCGCCATCGCGCGCAACTGGCGCATCCTAGCCGCGCGCGCGGCGCGGGCGCAAACGCGGCGGCGCAGAGCCGGGCGTCATAACTTGGGCAGCGTGATGCCCTGCTGCGCCTGGTACTTCCCCGCTTTGTCCTTGTACGAGGTCTCGCACGGCTCATCGCTCTCGAAGAACAGCACCTGGGCGATGCCCTCGTTGGCGTAGATCCGGGCCGGGAGCGGCGTGGTGTTGCTGATTTCGAGCGTGACGAATCCCTCCCACTCGGGCTCGAACGGCGTCACGTTGGTGATGATGCCGCAGCGCGCGTATGTGCTCTTGCCGGTGGTCACGCACAGCACGTTGCGCGGCACGCGGAAGTATTCGACGGTGCGGCCGAGGACGAACGAGTTGGGTGGGATCACGCACACGTCGCCCTTGAAGTCCACCATGGACGCCGGGTCCATGTGCTTGGGATCGACGATGGTGCTGTTCACGTTGGTGAAGATCTTGAACTCGTCCGCGATCCGGATGTCGTAGCCGTAGGAGGAGACGCCGTAGGAGATCACCCCCTCGCGCACCTGCTTCTCCTCGAACGGCTCGATCATCCGGTGCTCGCGGCACATCCTGCGGATCCAGCGGTCGGGCTTGATCGACATGTTCACTCCCCGGTTCGAAAGCGCCCGAGCATCCGCATCACGTGGGCCAGCTCGGGCAGCAACAGACTCTCCATCGCGAGCTTCACCGCCGGGGTCGAGCCCGGCAGAATCACCAGCAGGCGCTGCTTCGCCACCCCGGCCGCGGCGCGCGAGAGCCAGGCCGCCGCGCCGACCTGATCCAACGACAGCGTGCGGAACAGCTCGCCGAAGCCCGGCAGCCAGGCGGAGACCAGCGGCGCGACGGCCTCGGGCGTGCGGTCGCGCGGGCTCACGCCGGTGCCCCCGGTCAGTATCACGCAGTCCACGTTGGGCCGCGCCAGGGCCTCGCGCGCCGCGGCGCGAATCGCGCGAACGTCGTCCGGCACCCAGGCGCGCATGACGACCGCGTGGCCGCGCTTCGCCAGCAGGCGCACCGCGAGCGCCCCGCTGCGATCCTGCGCCTCCCGCCGCGTGTCGCTCACGGTGATCACGGCGCAGCGCACCGGGCGCGGCGCGGGAGACTCCGCCCGGTGCGCGCGGGCGCGTACCCGCAGCGGAGCGCGCGCCGGAGCGCGAGGCGGACGCCCGCGCCTCATGCGGCCCATTCCTTCGCCGCCGCCGCGAGCGGCCGCGGCCGCACGTCGAAATGCTCCTGCCATGGCCCCGACTCCGCCAGTCGCTGTGCCTCGAGTTCGCGCAACGGCGGCTCCCAGTCTGCGCCCTCTGCGCGCGGCGCGGGGCCGGCCTCACGCGCCAGCGCCGCGAGATCGGCCAGGCTCCAGACCTCGGGGCCCGCGACCTCGAACCAGCCCTCCCACCGCGCGCGGCCGTCGAGTGCCAGGACCATGGTCTCGACCGCGTCGCTCTCCGCGACCGGATTGAGCAGCATGCGCCCGCCGCCCGGCAGGCGGGGACGCTGCCGCAACTTGAGCCACAGCGGGCTCGCGGGCCCGAGCAGCGGCGCGAGCCGCAGCGTGAGCAGCGGCAGGCCCGCCGCCCGCGCGTGCTCTTCGAGCCGCCACAGCGCGCGCAGCTCCGGCGGCCGCGCGTCGGGATGCGCCCCGATGCGGCTCAGCAGCAGCGCGCGCGCCCCGGGGGTCGCGCGCCAGGCCCCGAGCAGCACGCCGAGCGCCATCGGGTCGAGCGGGGCGCCGGCCGCCAGCACCAGCGTGGAGCGGGAATCGCGGGCCGGCGTTCCGGCCGGACCCACCTCGTGCCCGCGCGCCGCGAGTGCCGCGAGCAGCCGCAGCACCGGGGCTCCCGGCTGGCCGTAGGCGTGGATCAACGCGGGTCTCCGAGCGACTTCGCCATCTGGCGGCGATGCGTGAGGTCGTGGTCGGCCCAGTAGCGCACCATGTCGGCGAGCGGATACGGCCCGCGAATGGAATGGAACGCGACCCGCGCCCAGTCCGCCCGCGTGAGCGGCGCGAGCCGCGCCACGAGCCGAGCTCGCGCGTCGCGCCAGGCTTCGAGGACCGAAGCAGCCGCGGCACCGCGATAGGCGCGCGCGACGTCCCATCCGCTCATGTCCACGTCCGGGATCGCGGGCTTAGTCTCGGTCAGCATGCGCTCGAGCCGCGGCACGAAGATCTCGACGTCCGCGTCGCGCAGATGGCACAGCACCTCGAGCGCGGACCAGCCGCCGGCGGCGGGCGGCGTGCCGAAACGCTCTGCGCCGTGGCGATCGAGCCGGTGGGCGACCCAGTCGGGGCCTTCCGCCATGGTGCCCATCAGCTGGCCCCATTCCAGAAAGCTCATCGGCCCGCGGTCGCGTGCGGTGGTGCCGCTGTCGCTGGTCTCGAATGGGTGCGGCCGCGCGAAGCCGCGCGCGAGGTAGCTGCGCGACAGCGCCACGTAGTGCCGGTTGCCGCTCCGAATCGCCTCGCGGTGCGCGTCCGTGACCGGGCCCATCACGCGGGCCGGCGCGCCGAGTGCCAGGCTCCCGGGCGGAATGACCTGCCGCTCGCCCACCAGCGAGGCCGCGCCCACCAGCGAGCCGGTGCCGATCCGGGCGCCCGACAGCACCACAGAGCCCATGCCGATCAGGCACTCGTCCTCGATCACGCAGCCGTGGATGATGGCGCGGTGCCCGACCGTGACGCGCGCGCCGACGATCGCCGGCTGGCCCTCGTCCACGTGGACGGTGGAGTTGTCCTGGATGTTGGTATCTTCGCCGATCTCGACCGGCGCGGTGTCGCCGCGCACCACGGTGTTGAACCACACGCTCGAGCGGGGCCCCAGCGTCACCTCGCCCACCACCACCGCGCCAGGCGCGATGAACGCGGTGGGATCGAGCCGCAGCCGAGCCGGCCAGTCACGCGATCTGTCACTCATGCCAGGCCCGCGTTCTCGCCCACGAACGGGTTGTGGAGCCGCTCGCGGCCGATGGTGGTCTCCGGGCCGTGGCCGGGGAGGACGCGCACCGCGTCGCCGAGCGGGAAGAGCCGGGTGCGGATCGCGCGTTCGAGGGCCTCGAACGAGCCACCCGGGAGATCGGTCCGCCCCACCGAGCCCGCGAACAGCGTGTCGCCGCTCCACAGCGTCTCGCCGTGGCGGAAGCACACCCCGCCCGGCGAGTGCCCCGGGGTGTGGAACACGTCGATCGAGACGTCGCCGAGAGTCAGCGTCTGGCCGTCGGCGAGATCGTGAGCGCGCGCGGGAGGCTCCGCCGGCGGAAAGCCGAAGGCGGCACCCTGCTCGCTCAGAAGCTCGAGCAGCGGCCGGTCGGCGGGATGGACCCAGTACTCGCCCCCGCACGCCACCTGCACCGCGCGCATGCCGGCCGCGTGGTCGTAGTGAGCATGCGTGTTGAGCAGCAGCCGCAGCGTGACGCCCGCGGCACGGATGGCCTCGATCGCGGCCTCCGGCTCGAATCCCACGTCCAGCACCGCGGCCTCGCGCGTCGCCTCGCACACCAGCAGGTAGGAGTTGTTGTCGAGCGGCCCCAGGTGGAGCGTGCGGTGGGTGAGCGGCATGAGGATCAAATGACGTTGGCCTCCGCCGCGGCTGCCTGCTCGGCGAAGCGCCCGAGCCGGAGCGGACGGAGATCGAGGCTGGGCCTGCCGTCCACTATCCACTCGGCGATCAGCTGGCCGACCGCGGGCGCGTGCATCAGGCCGTGGCCGCTGAAGCCGTTCGCGAGCATCAGGCCCTCCACCCCCGGCGCCGGACCCAGCACCGCGTTGTGGTCGGGCGTGGTCTCGTAGAGGCCGGCCCAGCCATTCGAGACCGCGGCCGCCTCGAGCGCCGGCAGGCGATGGATCGCGGGCTCGACGATGCGTTCGAGGAATTCCCAGTCCACGCTCAGGTTGAACCCGGGCGGCTCCTCGCGATTGGCGAGCCCGAGCAGCATGCCGCCGCTCTCGCGGTGCATGTAGACCCTTGATTTCATGTCCACGATCATGGGCATTCGCTCGTTCACGAAAGTCAGCGGCTCGGTGGTGAAGCAGTGCCGGCGGTAGGGCAGCACCGGCAGCTCGACGCCCGCCCAGCGCGCGATCTCGGCGGCCCACGGTCCGGCCGCGTTCACCACCAGCGGCGTGGCGATCGGACCCGCGTCGGTGACCACGCCCGTCACGCGCCCCTGCTCGAGCGTGAGCCCGCGCGCGGCGCGGCCGAACTCGAAGCGCGCGCCCAGCCTTCGCGCCTGCGCGACGTAGGCCTGCGTGATCTCGTGGGGATTGGCGATGCCGTCCTTCGGACAGAAGGTGGCGCCCAGCACGTCGTCGACCCGGAGCCCGGGCACGAGCGCGAGCGTTTCCGCCGGGGTCAGGGTCTGCACCGGCAGACCCAGCGCGCGCTGCATCTCGGCCTGGCGCCGGAACGACGCCCAGCGCTCCGCGTCGCTGAGCACGAACAGGTATCCGACCTGGAAGAACACCGGGTCGGTCTCCATTTCTTCCGTGAAGCGCTCGAGGTGCGCGATGCTGAGCATGGAGATCTGCACGTTGATCGGGGTCGAGAACTGGGCGCGGATTCCACCCGCGGCCTTCGAGGTCGATCCCGCGCCCGCGAACGGTTCCGCTTCGAGCACCGTGACGCCCTTCACCCCGCGGCGCCCGAGGTGGTAGGCGATAGATGCGCCGACGCATCCGGCTCCGATCACCACTGCCGGCGCCGAGCTTCCTCCGCCCGCGCTCACCCGAGCCTCGCGTAGGCGCGCTGAAGCCGCAGCGCGTCTTCTTCCATCGCCGGGCTCTCGCAGATCGCCCAGCCCGAGACCCCGGCGTCGCGCAGTGCGCGCAGCAGCTCGCGGTAGCGGAACTTCGACTCCCGGAGCGGCAGGTGGCGCCGCTCCCCCTTGGGCCCAAACAGGATCCCGGCGATGTGGACGTGGAGCCGCCGCAGCGCCGCCTTCCCCAGCCGCCGCGCGATCCGATCGAGCATGGCGGCGAATTCCTCGTAGCGGTTGTATGCGCCGCCGTGGCGGGCGTACTGGTGCGAGAAGTCGATGCAGGGACGCACCCCCTCCACCGCTTCGCACCAGCCCAGGATCTCGTCCAGCGTTCCCAGCTGGCTCGGCTTCCCGGTCAACTCCGGGCGCACGTCCACCGTCGCCCCCATGTCACGCAGCCGCCGGGTCACGATCTCGAGACCTGCGCGCACGCGCCGCCCGGCCTCGGCCGGATCGTGGCGCTGGTAGAAGCCGGCATGGAAGCAGAAGCTCTTCGCTCCGCAGCGCCACGCGAGGCGGCCGGTCTCGACCAGCCGGTCCAGGCTGCGCCGCACGATTTCGTCCGTCCCGCACAGGTTCACGTAGTAGGGCGCGTGCGCCGTGAGCGCGAGCCGATGGGCTCGCGCCGCCGCCGCGATGCTCTCCGCGGTGGCGTCCGACATGCGGACCCCGTTCACCCATGCCATCTCCAGGCAGTCGAGACCCAGCGCCCGCGCCCGCGCGATCCCGTGGACCGTGCCGGGACGCGGGCTCGAGCGCGGAATGCCCGAGGTGCCGAAGCGCAGCATCAGCGCTTGTAGCCGATCTTGCGCAGGAACTCACGCCGCGCCGCGCGGGCTCCGTCGTCCTCCACCCCGCGCGGCGAGGAGCCGTCCACCACCCCGATCACGCCCCGGCCCTGGTCGGTCTGCGCGACCAGCGCCTGCGCCGGGTTGGCCGTCGCGCAGAACACCTGCGCCACCTCGGGACACAGCTTGACGGCGTTGAGCAGGTTGATGGGATATGCGCCCCGCAGCAGCAGGTAAAAAGTATGGCCGGCCGCGACCCGCTCGGCGTTCGAGACCGCCACCGCGATGAGCTCGGGATCGTTGCCGTCGGTCCGGATCAGGCATGGCCCCGACGCCTCGCAGAACGCGAGACCGAAACGCGCGCCGGGCACGGTGGTGACCACGATCTCGGCGAGATCCTCGACGGTCTTGATGAAGTGCGCCTGGCCGGCGATCAGGTTGCTCTCTTCCGGAATGTCGAGCGCGACGGCGTTGAGGTTCACTGGCGTGGAACTCACGGCGCGCACGCTACGGGGCTGCGCCGCCGGGCGTCAAGTGGAACGCGCGACGCAGGCGGGCCTAGAAGGCCTGGCTGGTGCCGAACGAGAATACCGGCGCGCGCTGGCCATCGCGCGTCGGGCTCAGCGGCCACGCCACGTCGATCCGCAGCGCCGGCCCCAGCGCGGAGCGCGGCGAGGCCAGTCGCAGACCGACGCCCGCGTCGCTGAACCAGCCCGTGCCCACCGCCCCCGGTCCCCACGCGCGCGCCGCGTCGGAGAAGACCGCGGCCCCGATCGAGATCAGGTCGCCCAGGTTCCTCAACACCAGCCAGCGCTGCTCGACGTTCAACCGCACCAGCTCGCGCCCCGCGACGGCCTGCACCGGATACGCGCGCAGCCCGTTCAAGCCGCCCACCACCGCCTGGAAGTCGCGCGCCACCCGCGAGCCGGCGACGCCGTGCGCGCCGATCACCAGCGCGTGCCCGGGCCCGCTCGGCCGGATCCAGCGGGCGTCCGCCCGGCGCACCACTTCGAGCGGGCTGCGCCGCAGCCGGGTCGAGGCGCCGACATTCAGCAGGCCGAATCCCAGGCCGGTCTGGACCCCGGCGCCCCCGCTCAGCCGCACGTAGCCCTCGTCGGCGGTGCTGCCCAGCGCGCGCGGCGCGAATCCAAGCTTCAAGGCCAGCGTGGAGCCGACGTCGTAGTCCTCGACCCGCCCCATGCGCTCCACCCCCGGAATCTCGATGTAGCGCGGCTTCCACAGGGTGAGCTCGGCCGCCGCGCGGCGCAGCCGCAGTTGCTCGTCGCCGCCGGCGAACTCGGGCGGCGCTCCGGGCTCGAGCCGGCTCGGGCCGAAGGTGCGGTCGCGAGCGAGGTAGGAGCCGGTGAGCCGCGTCACGGTGCCGCCGCGCCGGGCCCCCAGCCCTGCCCATGCCTCGATCTCGGAGATTCGCTGGTCGAGGCTCGCGATCTCGCCCGCGCCCTGGAACAGGTGGAGCACCGAGCTCCAGCGCCGCCACGAGACGCCGTAGGACCGGGGCGTTTCCAGGGCGTAGAAGGGAAGTGCGAGCGAAACCACGTCGCTGGACCCGGCGGTCCCGGTGGCGGCCGCGTAATTCAGGCGGTGCCGCGTGCCCAGCACGCTCGGATCGTAGAACGAGAAGCTGCGCGAGATGCCGGTCGGGTCCTCGTGGTAGCCGATCGAGGCAAACTTGCCGAGGCCGAGCAAATTGCGCTCGGAAATGCCATACGAGCCGTACTGCTTGCCGCCGGCGCGCTCCAGGTTGAAATCGGACGAGGTGGTCCACGTGTCGCGGGTCTCGACCGTGACGGCCACGGAATCGCCGGTACGCCTGGGCTCGACCCGGACCGGCTCGAGATAGTCGAGGGAGCGCAGCACGCGCAGCGTCTCGCGCCGCCGCTCGTCACGGTAGGGCTGTCCCCGCTCGAGCAGGAGCTGCTCGCGAATGGTGTGCGCCCGGGTGCGGATGTGCAGCCGGTTCGCGGCCCGATAGAGCGGCACGAGCGGGCCGCCCGGCAGGGGCTCGTAGATGTTGCGTGGCTGGATGTCGATGGAACCGATTCGCACGCCCTCGCAGGCCGACGCGGAATCGACGCCGGCCGCGGATGCCGGCCCGGCGGCGGGCCCGGGCTCGGCGGCCGACGCGGGCTTGGCGTGAAGCGCGACGGCGCACGCGAACCAGAAGCCGGCGGCGAGCGCCGCGCCAGCGCTAACGGCGGCGCGACGGGCCCAGTCGCTCACGGGCCAGCTGGGCTTCGCCGGACAGCGGGAAGCGCTTGACCAGGTCTTCCAGGGTCCGCTTCGCCTCCGCCCGACGGTCGAGTTTCTCGTGGGTCAGCGCCAGCTTGTAGAGCGCCGCCGGCACCCGGTCACCTTCGGGGTGGAGCGCGCCGACGCGCGCGTACTCCGTCGCCGCGCTGTCGAACATGGACTGCGCGAAGAAGCACTCTCCGACGCCGTACTGCGCGTTGTCCGCCAGCTCCGCGCCGGGAAAACGCTGCACGAGTTCGCGGAATCCCGTCAGGGCCATCGCGTAACGCCCCTGGGTCAGGTCCTGGGCGGCCTGATCGTAGAGCTGGTTGGGATCGGGCCCGGCGGGCGGCGGAGGTGTCGCGCGCTGGGTGATCTGCTGGAAGCGCCCCATCACCTCTTCCAGCTTGGCTTCGAGCCTTCCCATCTGCTCGAACAGCTCCTGCGTGGTGCTGCCCGCGGTGGCGCGGGTGCTCAACAGGATGTCGCGCTGGCTCGCGACCTCGCGCCGGGTCTCCTCGAGCACCCGGTAGGCGACGGAATCGCGCACCACCAGCGTGTCCACCTGGGTGCGGAGACTGTCGAGTCCGGACTTGAGGAGCACCATCTGCGGCGCGTAGCAGCCGCCGAGCGGTACTACCAGCAGTGCTACGAGCGCGAGTCCGGCGGCGGGCGCGGCCGGGACGGCATCGCGCCCGCCGGGGCCTTCGGGACGGGGCGCATCGCCCCGCCCCGCGGCCTCGCCCGCCGTGCCCGATCCGCGGGCCGCGGCGGCAGGCGGTTCGTTCACGACGAGCGGACCACGAAGTGGGCGCGACGGTTCTGCGCCCAGCCGCTCTCGTCCTGGCCTTCGGCGAACGGACGCTCCTTGCCGTACGAGATGGTCCGGATGCGGCCCGCATCGACCCCCGCGGCCACCAGGTAGTCGCGCGCGGCCTGCGCACGCCGGTCCCCCAGCGCCTGGTTGTACTCGACCGTGCCGCGCTCGTCACAGTGGCCTTCGATCGTGATGTTCACGCCGGGGTTGTCGCGCAGCAGCCTCCCGTTGCGGTCCAGCGCGGCACGGGCGTCGTCACGTAGCGCGTAGGAGTCGAAGTCGTAGAACGCCGGCTCGAGCGCGATCGCGGCCGCCTGCGACCCCGGGGCAGGCGTGGGGACGGGGGCCGGCGTGGGAGGCGTCGGAGTCGGAGGGGTGGGCACGGGCGCCGGCGTGGTCTGCGGCGGGACCGGCGGCGACGTCGGAGGGGTTTCCTTGGCCTTGCGCGCGCAGCCGGCCGTGAGACCGGCCGCGGCCAGGGCGACGAGGAGCAGGAACACGCGTTTCGTGGCGGGCTTCATCGGGTACCTCCCAGGGTTGAGTGTTCCAGGTTCAGATTGAGCGCGGAGCCCGGGCCGGGTGGCCGGGGCGACCACGCCGGAGACAACGCGCGCAGGCCGCCGGTGTCCAACCGACGCGGCGGCCGCTCGTCCAGATCCGTCACGTAAAGCCCCGGCGCGCCGCCGCGGTTCGACGCGAACACCAGATGTCTTCCGTCCGGCGACCAGCGCGGGTTTTCGTTGCGGCCTCCGCTCACCACCAGCCGCGCGCCGCTGCCGTCGGCACGACACACGTAGACGTCGAACCCGTCCCCGGTGCGGGCCACGAACGCGATGCGGTCTCCGCGCGGCGACCACGACGGCGAATCCGTGTAGTCCACGTCGTACGTCAGCCGCCGCACGTTACCACCATCACGGTCCATGACGTAAACCTGGGGCGTGCCCCCGCGGTCCGAGGTGAAGGCGATCTCGCGCCCGGTAGGCGACCAGGCGGGCGAGGTGTCGATGCCACGGCTGCTGGTGAGACGCCGCGGCGATCCACCCCGGGCGTCGAGCAGGTAGATCTCCGGGTTGCCGTCCTCGCTCAGCGTCAGCACGATGTCGCGGCCGTCGGGCGAGTACGACGCGCTGGTGTTGAGGCCGGCGCGGCCGGAGATCAGGTAGGGCCGTCCGCCGTCCGCGGCGATGACGAAAACCTGCGGGCCTGAGCCACCGCGGTACGAGGTGAACAGCAGGAGCGATCCTTCGGGCGACCACGAGGGCGACAGCGCGATGGAGCGGTCGGCGGTGAGCGGCCGCGCGCGCGCGCCGTCAGCGTCCATGACGTAGAGCTCTTTGTTGCGCCCCTCCTCCGCCACGAACGCGATCCGGGTCAGAGCCACCCCCGGCTCGCCCGTGAACTGGAGCACGACATCGTCGGCGAAGCGATGCGCCAGCGCGCGCCACTCACCGAGCGGCCCGCGATACTCCCGAACCAGGATCGGGCGGCGCGCGGGAACATCGCGCACCTCGCCCGTGAGCCGGATCTGGCTCCCGGACTGAGACCACCGGCCACCCACGGTGGCCTGGATGTCGAACGGCTGCTGGCCCGGCACCCAGGCCCGCGACACGCTGAAGACCGCCGAGGCCTCGAGGTCGGCGGCCAGCACGTCGTCGGCCTGCACGCTGCTGGCGCTGGCGTTGCGGTCGCCCTTCGCCTGCAGCGTCTCGCAGTGAACCCGGATGCGCCGGCCACCCGAGGTGATGTCGATGCGCACGTCGCCCGGGCTCTGCGCCCCAGCCGGTGCGATGGCGAGCGAGAGCAGCGCGAGGGCCGCGTTCGTGGCGCGCCGGATCATGGCGCGGCGTACTCGAAGCCGAAGTGGATGCCGAGATCGGATCCCGCGTAGCCGAGCGGAAGGGGCGGGAGCGGCGCGCTCAGCAGCACCGCGCGCAGCGCCGAGCGGTCGAAGAACTCCACGCCGCTCGCGCTCTCGACGGCCATCGCGGAGACCGAGCCGTCGCGGGCCACGCGGAAGTAGACCACCGACCGCACCCGCTGTCCGCCGGCCGCGAGCCCGGTGGGCGGCGCCCAGTTCTGCGAGACCCGGTTGCGCACCAGCAGCAGGTAGTAGGTGAACTCGAAGTTCCCGGCATCCACCGCGACCTCACCTTTAAGGCCGGGCGGGCCGGCCGGGGCGTAGGGCAGCGCCACGGGCACCGGGCCCGGCTCTTCCGGCTTCTCGGAATGGACCGGCTTTCGCTTCGGTTTGGGCGGCGTGATCCTGACCCCGGTCTCGTCGGTGGGCTCGAGCGCCGCGGGGGCCACCTCCGGGGCGGGCGGCTTCGCCGGCGCCGCCGGCGGGGGCTTAAGCGCGCTCGGATCGAGCAGCGCCACCTGCACCACGTCGGGTCCGGGAACGATCTGCGGCGCGCCGGCCCGCACCGCGAACAGCAGCGCCAGCACCATCACGTGGACGATGCCCGACCCGAGCGCGGCGCCGCGCATCAGCGCTTCCGTTCCTTCACCGGGGGCTCGGTCACGAGCCCGAGCGCGGCGATCCCCGACCGCCGCATGCGCGCGATGAGCTGGACGATCACGCCGTACGGCACGCGCTGGTCGGCCTTCAGGAACACCGGGCGCCGCGCGGCACCCGCGCGATCCAGCGCCTCCTCGAAGCCCTCCAGGGGCACGACCGAGTTCCCCACGGCCACGGTGCGGTCCGCGCGCACGCTCACGATCAGCCCCTCGCGCACGTCGAGCCCGCGGGTGGCGACCTTCGGCAGGTCGATCTCGAGGCCGCCCTGCAGAAACGGCGCCGTGACCATGAAGATGATGAGCAGCACCAGCACCACGTCCACCAGGGGCGTGACGTTGATCTCGGCCATCGGCCGGCGCGCGGAGGTGACCTTCACGCGGAGGGGCTCCCCAGCCGCCGGTCGAGAAACTCGCTCGCGAACTGCGTGGTCGCCTGGGTGAGGTCGCGCAGCCGCCCCAGGCAATGGTTGTATCCGACCACGGCCGGGATGGCGGCGGCGAGTCCGGCGATGGTCGCGATCAACGCCTCGGCGATGCCGGGTGCGACCACCACCAGCGATGCCGAGCCCTGGGCACCGATGTTGAGGAACGCGCTCATCACCCCCCACACCGTGCCGAGCAGCCCGATGAAGGGCGACACGCTCCCGGTGGTGGCGAGGAATCCGACGTGCCGCTCGAGCGCCGCGCTCTCGTCGCCCGCGCAGCGATCCATGGCGTGCTGGGCGACCTGGTAGCGCGACGCGAGCTGGGGCGAGGGGTCGGGCCGCGGCTGATCGAGCGTGCGCTGCCCGGCCAGCGCCACGCGGGCCAGCAGGCTGTCGGGATGCTGCTCGCACAGCAGGCGGCAGTCGGCCGCAGGCGGCAGGCTGCGGAACGAGGCGACGAACCTTCGATCCGCGCTCTCGACACGGGAGTAGAGCCGCACGCGGTTCCAGATGATGGCCCAGCACCAGATCGAGAGCACGAACAGAAGGAGGAGGATCGCCTTCGCGAACGGGCCCGAGTGCGCGATCAGGGACCAGACCGAGGCCCGGGTCGGTGCGCCAAATTGCAGTATCCACAAGGCTGCGACCATCGGCTTCACGCTCCGTGTGAAGTCGGCTCGAGCGGCATCGGCCGAACACCGGGTTCCAGGGGGAGGCTTGAATGGCTGAAATGGCTGAAAGGTCGAGCAGCGGGACGCTAGCACAGGCCCGGAACGGGGCTCAAGAGAAGTCGCGTCTCTCGCCCCCGGGCATCGAGCAACGCAGGGGAGGCCCCGCGCGCGATGCCAGGTCAAGTGCGTGCAAACAATCGGCACACCGCCGCCATCCGGGGCGTCTCAACCTGTACACTTGCTCACGCATCGCGAGCCGCGCCGCCGCGCTTTCGAACCGGGCCCCGGGAAAAACATCGTGCGCCACTCACTCACCTCGACGTTCGTGCTGCTCGCGCTTGCCGCGGCCGCTCCCGCGGCCACGCGCCCGGCGCTCGCGGCCCCGCCCGAAGCGCTGGCCCCTTCCTTCTCGGTGCAGGGCCTGGATGGCCGCGCCGTCCGCCTCTCCGACTTCAAGGGCCGGGCCGTGGTGCTCGACTTCTGGGCCACCTGGTGTGTTCCATGCCGGGCGACCATGCCCCACCTGAACAGCATGCAAGAGCGCTACGGCAGGAGCGGCCTGGTGGTGCTCGGCCTCTCGGTGGACGACGCCGAGCCGCAGACCGTGCGGCGGTTCGCGGACCGGCTGGGCGTCAAGTTCCGGCTCGCCATGGCCGACGAGCGCGTGCTCGGCCTCTACGGACCGATCCGCTCGATCCCCACCACGTTCTTCATCAATCGCCGCGGCGAAGTGGTGCGGCGGGTGGTGGGCTACCTCGACGAGGAAACCCTCGAAGGTTACGTCCGCGAGCTGTTCTGAGCCGAGCCTGCTGAAATACTGAAGCCACGCGGAACGAAGTCCGCGTGGCTTTCGGGTTCGGCGTGGTGCCCGGGGCGAGATTTGAATTCCACGAACCGCGGAACCACGTGCGCGGGGTGCTGCAAGTACCGCTCCCCGCGTCACGGTCAACACCCGATTCCGTGCACTCAGCGGACCCTGTGCACGCCGCTCTCGGACAAAACTCGGACAATCCAACACCGCTGGCGCCGAGGCGGGCTGATCGCGGCTCCCGCGCGAAAGGTGACGCGGCAAACGGGCACGCTAGGGGTGGCCCCGTGATCCGCCGCCGGGCGCAGGCGGTGCCGCCGTGATGCGGCGGGCGTAGAATCGTGGCTCCACCAGGCCGGTGCCCCCCGGCGCGGCCGCAACCTTGGAGGCCGTCATGCTCGCCAAGCGATTCTTCCACGTATGCGCGGGGCTGCTCTGCCTCGCGCTCGCCTACTACCTAGGCGCAACGAGGGGGCATGGCCGCTACATGGTCGCCATCCCCGCCGATCGTCCGCCTTGCGCGTGGAACACCGCGACCGGTGAGCTTTGGGCGTTCAGGGGCGGCGCCGAGTGGAAGGCGCTCGCGCCCCGACTGGATCGCGCTCGTTGAGCGCAACGGAGGCCACATGAATACAGCGCAACGCCGCATCGTCGTTCGCGTGTGCTGGATCGTTGCCGTGGTGCTTCTTGTCGCCTTCGGTCTTTCTTTGCTCTCCGAAGCGCTCGGCTCCGGGGCTGACTTCTTCCACCTGGTTCTCGTTGGCGTCGTGCCCCCGGTGCTGCTCGCGGGCGTGGCATTCTTCGTGCGGGCTGGAGCGACGGGCGAGTCGTGGGCGGGGGCCACCATGAATCAGGCACAGCGCCGTGTGGTCCTTTGGGTGTGTCGAGTCCTAGCCGGAGGCTGCTTCCTCACCTTTCTCCTCGGGTTCGTCTTGCCGTGGACGACTTACAAGCCATCGGCCAATGCTGACGGTGGTTACGTGGGTTACGGGCTACCGGTTGAAACCTACGGCGACACAATTCCAGCGCGCGAGCGAACCGTACCGCACCCGGACTTTCCGTTCTTGGCGCTACTGTGGGGCGTCGCCGCGCCAGTCGTGCTTCTCGGGGCTGGCTCGTTTGTCTCTGTGGGCGGAAGGCCGGAGAAGCCTGCCGAGACGGGTGAGCCGAAGTGATCACGGTCGCCGTCAGCTCGCAGAAGGGCGGGAGCGGCTAGACCGCGAGCACCGTCAACCTGGCCGCGTGCCCTCAGCGCGACCGCAACTTCGGAGGTCGTCATGCTCAAGCGACTGTTCTACGCGTCCGCCTCGATCTTCCTGTTTGCACTCGCCTACCACCTGGGGGCAAGGAGCGCCACGGCGCAGGCCCCAGGAAATCCGGTCGTGGCCGGTTGGCAGTCTCATACGGCGGTGGGGTTGCCAGCCTTGTCCTGACAGCGAACGGCGACGTGTATCAGGGTCCCGTCCTCGGCGTGGGGACGTGGTCGTCGGTGGGCAACGTCTTCAGCGGTCCCACGCCCGCAACGCAGGCGACGTGGGGCCAGGTGAAAGCCCGTTACCGGCAGGGAGCGCCCGCAAGCCCGGAGAACAGGTAGCCGGGTGAGCCCAGCCGGGGCGTAGAATCGAGGCTCCACCAGGCCGACGCTATCCCGGCGCGGCCGCATCTTCGGAGGCCGTCATGCCGGCGAAGCGGTTCTTCCACATGAGCGCGGCGGTAGCCTTCGTGCTGTGCATGGTCACAGCCCGACCCTCGTCGGCTGCTTGGCCGCCGGATCCGTACGCCAACATTCCCATCTGCACTGCCTCCGGCATTCAAACGATTCCAAGAATGGTCGCGGATGGCACAGGCGGTGCCATCATCACATGGCTCGACAATCGGGCCGGCACGTCGAACATCTACGCCCGCAGGATCTCTGCCGACGGCTTTCCGCTGTGGTCTGCCGACGGTGAAGCGATTTGCACTGCCACAGGCGGCCAACATGTCGCCACTCTGTGCTCCGACGAAGTGGGCGGGGCCATCATTGTTTGGGGTGACGCGCGTAGCGGGACAGGGGACATCTACTCGCAGCGGGTCTCTGCCAACGGGACAGTACTCTGGACAACAGACGGCGTGGCCGTTTGCGCGGCCACCGGCCACCAGTGGGAACCTGCGATTGTCTCAGACGGGACGGGCGGGGCGATCATCGCATGGGAGGACCGGCGTAGCGGCACGCCGCACATCTACGCACAGCGGGTCTCTGCCAAAGGGAATGCGCTGTGGGCGCCCAACGGCATTCCCATGTGCATCGCGGCAGTGGGGCAGGTGCTTCCGCTAGCCACTGCGGATGGCACGAATGGAGCCATTGTCGGGTGGGAGGACTATCGCAGCGGATCTGGCAACGCCGACATCTACGCCCAAAGGGTCTCGGCCGACGGGACAACCATGTGGCCGGCGGACGGTGTCATCGTCCGCGCTGCTGTAATCGGCGAAGCGCATCTCCCTAGAGCGATACCAGACGGCGCGAGCGGAGCGTTCTTCACGTGGCAGGACAATCACCTCGGCGACTGGGACATCTACGCCCAGCATGTCTCGGGAGGAGGGGTCCCACTATGGACCAGCGACGGTAAGCCTGTTTGCACTGCGGCGGGCGTTCAGGGGCATCCGGCTATTGCCCCCGATGGGGCGAGCGGCGCCATCATAACTTGGATCGATGGCGGTAGGAGCCCCACCTTCGACATCTATGCCCAGCGCGTATCAGCTGATGGAGTGCCTTTATGGATGGCTGACGGCATGCGCATCTGTACCGCATCGCGCGACCAATTGGATCCCCGGATCATCTCAGACCGCATTGGCGGCGCCATTATTGCTTGGCTCGACAGCCGTGATGGACATAACCACATCTACGCCCAACAAGTTGATGCCTATGGCTATCGGCTGTGGACCGACAATGGTTTGGCTATCTGCGCCGTGGATCCTGGCCAAGGGCCTCCTGACATCGCTCCCAATGGGGCTGGTGGAGCCGTGATCGCCTGGGAAGATGCCCGGAATGAGGCAAGCCGTAACTCGGACATCTACGCGCAGACATTCGAGCCCGATTTGTCGACCGGCACGGTCGCGTCGCTGGTCAACTCCGACGCACAGCCCGACCGGATCCAGCTCACGTGGCACTCGGGCGGGCACCCGGGCATCGTAGCCAAGGTTTACAGGCGCACTGCGGATGAGGACTGGACGCCGCTGGCCGCGATCACGGCGGACGGCGATGGCTACCTGCGCTACGAGGACAGGACCGTGGCCACGGGAACGCGATACGGCTATCGGCTCGGTATCATGGACGCAGGCAGCGAGGTGTTCGCTGGCGAGGTGTGGATCACGGCGGAGAACCTCCGGTTCGCGCTCGACGGTGTGCGCCCAAACCCGGCGCTGGGTGGACAACTCACGGTGAGTTTTGTGTTGCCTTCAGCAGTTTCTGCGAAGGTCGAACTCCTCGACATCGCGGGCAGGCGCGTTGCGGAGCACGAAGTCGGCTCGCTTGGCCCGGGGCGGCACGCGGTGGATCTGACGGCGAATACCCGGTTGGCACCGGGGGTGTATTTCGTGCGGCTCCGCCAGGGGGAGAGTTTGCTGGCGACGCGAGTGGCCGTGCTCAACTGATCACGAAACTGCCGGGCCCGTGCCGCGGGCAACCGGCACGCCGGGGTGCGCCTCTTTGGAAGCGGCGGGCGTAGAATCGAGACTTCACCAGGCCGAGCCGCTCCGGCCCGGCCGCAACCTCGGAGGCCGTCATGCTCAAGCGACTGTTCTACGCATCCGCCTCGATCTTCATGCTCGCGCTCGCCTACCACCTTGGGGCACGGAGCGCCACGGCCCAGGCACCGGGCAACCCGGTGGCCGGCATCACAACGGCAAACGTGTCGGGCTACTCCGCGATTTCCGTCACGGCCAACGGAGATGTCTACGCATCGAACAACTATGCCTCTTGGACTCGACTGGGCAACGTCTTTTCGGGTCCGACCCCCGCCACGCAGGCGACGTGGGGCCAGGTGAAGGCCCGTTACCGTCAGGCTGCGCCCGCGACTCCGGAGAACAAGTAGCCGGATGAGCCAGGCCCGGGCGTAGAATCGTGACCTCACCAGGCCGACGCCACGCCGGCCCGGCCGCAACCTCGGGGGGTGGTCTACTTTTCAATGTTTGGAATGGTCAACTTTCACTTGTTCGTTCACACGCGCGCGCGCGGGGCATCGGCGACTCGCTTGTGAATGGCGGGGCTCATCCGTGGTCTCGCCTCCCGGCGGCCACTCCAACATCCAGAGTCGCTGACCGGCTCGCCGGCGGACGGCCGGATCAGGGTGCCCGCCGCCGTCGAAGGGACCGGATGTGCGCGGCCCACTCCGGCGGCACGACCACAGTCCCATGCACTCGCGGCGGTGGCGGACTCGCCGGCAGTTGCCGGGCGTTGGCAAGGGCCACGACCTCCGCGGTGAGCGCCTTCAATCGTGGGTCGTTCCACCGAATCAACTCGGCGTCGCCTGGGCCAAACCAGTCCGCCCCAGCGGCCAGCAACTCTTCTTCTCGATCTCGGTCCAGCGGATTGTCGGTGACCAGTTCCAGCGTGCCGCCGCGGCCGGAGTCGATGTGTTCGATGGCCCTGGTCGCGATCTCGAAGCAGTGCGCGAACTCATGAACCAGCAGGGCCCTGACGATCGCGTCATCTCGGCAGATGGCCGGGCCCGCGGACACCACGACACCATACTCGTGGCCGCCATTGCCCGAAGGCCAGATGCCGCCAGCGGCATGGGCGACGGCTGTTCCGTCTGGCGTCCAGAGGGCGGGATCGATCGACACCGGCGGCATGTACCGGACGCGCGCGTCCTTCGCGATGGCTGCACGGAGAACACCGATCCGCACCCGCCCTTCCTCGATGCGGCGCCGGATCTCGGGCGGGATGATTTCCCAGCCGTCGCCACGGTCAAGATAAACGTCGTCGTTGGTGTCGGGGAGGTCCGGCCGGTGGTCCGTCATGGACCTTCCGTTCGCTTCACCGCCGGGCGCCCATGGAAGCCAAGCTGCGGCGGCGATCCCGGCTGGGGCTTCGCCATCACGATCTCGAAGTACGTGAGCACGGCGTCGAGCTTGGCCATCAGCAAGGCACGGTCCACGTAGGTGTCCTTGCTCCACTCCGTCTGGCCGGTCCGGTTCGTGGCTTCCCAGCGCCGCCCGATGTCCTCGGGCAACACCCGGAACTCCTCCACGTCGAACCTCACAGCCAGGTGGTCCAGCGCACCGTGGAACTCGCGCACGTATCGCTCGTGCACGCGGTCATCGTTAGGAAGCGAATTCCGCAGAGCCAACAGCCGGGCATACGCCCTCGCGATGCGGTCCTTCTCACCATCCACCTCGTCAGCCCCTCCCAAGAGCCGCGCTCTCGGATCGCACGCGGCCCGCTATTGGCGCGGCCCGGAGCCACCTCGTGTCAAGCGCCGCGTCAAGCACTCGACCCGCCGGCTTCCCCGGCGCCGGGGTCGCTCGCGGCAGACGAGCGGCAGAAAGGGCGATCCGCGGGGGCTTCGACGAACTCGAAGTGGCGCGCCTAAGTCGTTGAACGACAGGGGCCACGCATCGCTGCGTGGCTTCGTTGTTGTGGTGCCCGGGGCGAGATTTGAACTCGAATCACGCTGAGCCCGCTTCCGGGACCATCCCCTCTGATCGGCGCAATCGAGCGCGACGCCGGGCGTTCCGGGCTGCTCGACTCCGGTGCCCTTGTGACAGATTGTGCCGGTCGGGCGGATGGTCGCGGCACAAATCCGGCACGCTGGCGCATCGGCGCGGCTCAAGGGACTGACGCAAGAATCGGCACCGTGCCACCCCCAAGGGATTCGAACCCTCAGGCACCTGCGGGGCCATCGGAAGAGGGCGACGAACAAGTAGCGGAATCCGCGCCTTCGACGCCCCTTGTGGAGCCAGATACCGACCGATAGTCTCCCTCTTCGGCGCATGGTTTTGACACAGAACTGGCACAGCGCTGCAGCCAGGTCGCCCGCGTCCTCGGCCGTAATTCGCGGGGATTGGCGGGTTCGCCGAACGACAGTAGGTCTTAGGGGGTCGCCATGAGAACTGTCCAAGCAACGTGTTGTGTCACTTTCGCCTTGCTCTGCTTCGAATTGCCCGCTCAGGCTCAGACGGTTGCGGGGTCCATCTACATGCGAGGCAGCCTCGGTGTTGCCTCGCAGTCGCTGAAGGACTGGAATGACGCGATCAAGGAAGAAGAGCGCTTCCTTCAGTCCAGCGGTGCGCCAGTTAGCAAGTGGGACACGTTCGGCGCGGGTTTCCCCGCTGGAGCAGAGGTTGGGTTTTTCAGCAATGACATGGTGTCTGTCGGCGCTGGATTCGCTTACCAGAAATCCTCGGTCAGCAACACGGTGAGCGACGCCTCGGCCTCACTGAGTTCAAGTGCCAATGTCTCCGTGCTCAGCTTTGTGGGAAACGTTTCGATCTGGATTCCTGGGACGCGCGGCCTATTCGTGGGGGCTGACGGAGGCGTGGGTCTTGGAAAGGCAAAAAGCGAAGGCCACTTTCGAGACTTTGGCGATCCAACCCAGGACTTCGATGCGAGAGGGGACTGGGATGGCAAAGGACCCGTTGCGGGGGTATTCGCCGGCTTTCAGCGCTCATTTCCCGGAGGGCCGCTGCTATTCGTAAAGGTGGGCTTTCAATTCCAGAACCTCGGGGAATTCGACGGCACGTCCGGCGGCACCGGCCAAGCCACCCAGAGCGGACCACCGCGGAAGAGTTCAGGCCAGGCGATGGATACAGACTTTAGCGGGCTGCAGCTTGCAGCGGGATTCGGATTCGCTCTTGGTCCGGAGTAGTTCTGCGTGTCGTGATTGTCGCGGTAGGACTACCCTGAGCGCCGGACTTGGGCTTGGGGGATGTGGGGGTATGGAGAATCTAGGAGCGGTTCACTTCCTGCGTGGCCTCAAGCACCGAGGGGTGACTGGCGCGCTCGGCTGGCCGGCGATGCTAGAGCAGCCCGATGCCGGTGCGACCAAGGGCAGTAGCCAGAACTAGCTGGATGCGGCGCACGCGCCGCTATGCGCCGGAAGGAAGCACCATGCCGAGGACCTGCACGGTTTGCCGACACACGGCGAAGGCCGCGATTGACGGGGCACTGGTGAGCGGCACGCCGCGCCGCGAGGTGGCGCGCCGATACGGGCTGAGCGCAACGGCGGTGCGCCGCCATGCTGGAGCACACTTACCGGCGAGCTTGGCGCGGGCCGCGGAGGCCGGGCAGGTGGCGGACTCGGCGCGGCTGCTCGATCGGGTGCGGCGGATCGTGGCGGACCTTGAGAGCATGGCGGCCGAGTGCCGGGGCGCCGGCGAGCGAGAAGCCTACCTGCGCACCTCACGCGAGCTTCTCCGGGCGTTCGACCTCCTGGGCCGGGTGACGGGCGAGATCCAGACCGGAACGAGCGTCAGCGTGACGGTGGGGATCTGGCAACGGCTCGGCGTCCGTGACGAGAAGGAGGCCCGTCAGGCCATCGAGATGCACCAGCGGGTCTCGCATCTTGACGATGCCGGGGCGGCGCAACTCTCCGCCGACTTCCTGCGGCAGCGGGGGTGGACGTGCCTGCCTCCGGGCACTGAGATCGGGAACGGTCAACGCCCTGCGCCGGGGCCGGGCTGATCGCGGCTCGTCCGCGAAAGGTGACGGGGCAAACGGGCACGCTAGGCGTGCTCCACGGGGAGCGCAGGGCGTAGAATCGGGACTCCACCAGGCCGAGCCACGCCGGCCCGGCCGCAACCCGGAGGCCGTTTCTCGCTCATGGAATGCCGGGTCGAGGGCTGGAGGCCCATCGGCTCGTGAAAGGAGACCGCATGATGCTCAGACGCACGCTCATGGCTTTGGTTCTGGCGGGGCTGTGTTGGACCGTGACGGGTTGTGGCCTCGCGTACACCGCGAAGAGGAATGATCTGCTCAAGACCGCCAGCGTCGAGGACTATGGCCCGCCGCCACCCGAGGATTACCGCGAGATCGAGCAGAGGATGATTGAGGGAATGCTCAAGGATCCGGAGAGCGCCCGCTATCAGTTTGAAGAGCCCGTCCGAAACATCATCCCGAAGGGGTTTGGCAGCGTGACGCCGATTCTCGTGTGGACCGACGAGGTGCGCGTCAACGCGAAGAACGCCTTTGGCGGGTACACAGGATTCAGTCCGTGGCTAGTGGCTTGGCGCGACGGGCGCATCATCGCTATTACGCCGCCAACCAGCAGTGGCGGCTATGGGTTCATTTGGACTTACCTGAAATGACGGCTGCACGCCCACCACACAGCCGACCTGGGGTCAGGTGAAAGCCCGCTACCGGCAACCTGCGACCCAGGAGGACAAGTAGCCAGCGCCATGGGCCCCGGGCGGGCGTTGAATAGTGGCCTCTACGGTGCGTGGCAATAGGGCCACCCCCGATCTCGGAGGCCGTCATGCACGCCAAGCGGTTCTTGTACGTCTGCGCGGGGCTGCTCTGCCTCGCGCTCGCCTACCACCTGGGAGCCAGAAGTGCCCGAGGCGAGCATGGGGGCCAAATCGTAGGATTCACTGGTGGTAGTGCTGGTGGCTGGGCGGAGGTCATCACCACGAACGGCGACTGCTATCAGCGACGGATCGGCGGCGGTGACCTCTTCGATCCGGGAGTTCCCGCGATGTACATGGGTAACTCCTGGTCAGGTGGCCCGACCCCCGCGACGCAGACGACGTGGGGCCAGGTGAAGGCCCGTTATCGGCAGGGAGCGCCCGCGACCACGACCCCGGAGAACAAATAGCCGGGTGAGCGCAGCACGGGCGTAGAATTGAGCCTCCACGAGGCCGACGCCACCACGGCGCGGCCACAACCTCGGAGGCCATCATGCTCAAGCGGTGGCTTTGCGCCATCGTTCTCGTGTTCACGCTCGCCGCGTCCGTCGTCCAGCAACCGGCCGCAGCGCAGCTAACCCAGGGGAGCGAGCTGAAGTCGGCGAGCCCCGATAGCGTGAGCCGGAAAGAGTGCGTGGTCTACGTCACGCGCACCGGGAAGCGCTACCACAGGGAGGGGTGCTCCAGCCTCAGCCGGAGCAAGATTCCGCTGTCCCGCGAGGCCGCCATCAAGCGGGGCTATACGCCCTGCCGCCGATGCGGTGGCAGCAAGTGCGAGAAGTAGGGAGGAGGCCGAACATGCTCGCCAAGCGATTCTTCTACATCTGCGCGGGGGTGTTCCTGCTCGCGTTGTCGTTCCACCTGGGCGCGACGAGCGCGCGCGGGCAGGTCGGCGGAACAGGGTGGTTCATCTCAGGCGTGAATGGCGGGATTCCTTGGGTGACAACAGCCTCAGGCGATGTCTGGAGGTACATACCGAGCTACGGGTGGCTGAACGACACCGGGAACATCTTTGGCGGAGCATCGGGGGGTCGAATGATCGTGAGCCTTCTGCCCGGGGAAGCCGTGACCTCCACTGGAGAGGTCTGGTACGGGACCGTGAATGGCGTGCCGTGGGCGAACGCCAGTGTGCCTCCACCCTCGGCCCGACCCCCGCCACGCGCGAGACGTGGGGCAGCGTGAAGGCCCGCTACCGCCAGGGAACGCCCGCGAGTCCGCAGGACAACAAGTGACCGGATGAGCCTGTCGCCGCCGGGTGTAGATGTCCGCTGAACGCCGAGCAAGAAGTCCTCCGAACGCCGGGCAGTTTGTACCTTCGTGGTGGGTTCCAAACCACACGGAGGTGCGCATGCTCAGGAAGGAGGACTTCGTGGCGATTCAAGCACGGGCGAAGACGGGCGTCTACCAGCGGGACATCGCGGTCCAGCTGGGGGTGAGTCCAAAGACGGTGAGGCGGGCTCTGAAGCGGGGCGCGGCCCCGGGCGGTCCCCGGCGGGACCGGTGGGTGAAGATCCGGCCGTACGCGGACACGATCCACGGGCTGTTGGCGGAGGGGGTGTGGAACGCGAAGGTGATCCTGCGCGAGATCCAGGCGCTCGGCTACGCGGGCGGCTACACCACGCTCAAGGCCTACGTGCAGCCGCAGCGGGTCTTAAGGCCGAGTCCGGCGACGGTGCGGTTCGAGACGCCGCCGGGACGGCAACTGCAGAGCGACTGGGGGCAGATGGTGACGCAGATCGGCGGCGTCGAGACGGTGGTGCACTTCATCGTCAATACCCTGGGCTACTCGCGGCGGATGCACGTGTGGGCGACGGACAGCGCGGACGCCGAGCACACGTACGAGGGGATGATCGGGGCGTTCGAGTACTTCGGCGGCGTGACCGCCGAGGTGCTGGTGGACAACCAGGCGTGTGCGGTGCAGGAGCATCGCGCGGGTGAGAAGCCGCGCTTCAACTCGCGGTTCCTCGACCTGGCCGGCCACTACGGGTTCGCGCCGCGGGCGTGCAAGCCGGCGCGGGCCCAGACCAAGGGCAAGGACGAGCGCATGGTCGGCTACGTGAAGGGCAACTTCTTCGTTCGCTACCGCGAGTTCGAGAGCTTCGCGCACCTGAACCAGCTGCTCGAACGGTGGCTCAGGGAGGAGGCCGACCCGCGCGTGCACGGTACCGTCAGGGAAGTGGTCGCCGAGCGCTTCGCGCGCGAGGCGCCGGCGCTCTCGCCGCTGCCGGCGACGCGCTACGACACCGCCTACCGCGAGCGCCGGCAGGCGAGCTGGGACGCCTACGTCGACGTGCGTGGCAACCGCTACAGCGTGCCCGACGCGCTGGCCGGGCGCGGGGTCGCGATCCGGCTGACGTTCGAGGACGTGCTCACCGTCTTCGACGGCGAGCGCGTCGTGGCCGAGCATCGACTGCGACCGCGCGAGCAGGGCTGGGTCACCGTGCCCGAGCATCACGCCGCCCTCTGGCAGCGGACGATGAACGTCGAACACCGGCCGCTGGCCGAGTACGCGGAGGCGGCGACATGGAACTGACCGCGCTGCTGGAGAAGATGAAGCTCGATCACCTCGCCGACCAGATCGACGCGGTGTGCGAGCAGGCCGCGGGCCGCGACCTCGACTACAAGAGCTTCCTCACCCAGGCGCTGGAGACCGAGTACCGCGGCCGCTTCCAGCGCGGCACCGAGGCGCGCGTGAAGCAGGCCCGCTTCCCGTGGATCAAAACCCTCGATCAGTTCGACTTCGAGTTCCAGCCCAGCCTCGACAAGAAGCTGGTGCGCGAGCTGGCCGGACTGTCGTTCGTCGAGCGAGCACACAACGTCGTGCTGCTTGGGCCCCCCGGCGTCGGCAAGACCCACCTCGCGGTCGCGCTCGCGATCAAGGCCGTCGAGGCCGGCTACTCGGCGCTGTTCCTCACCCTCGAACAACTGATGACGCGTCTGACGCGGGCGCGTCACGAGAACCGGCTCGATCGCACCCTGCAGCAACTCGTCTATCCCAAAGTGCTGGTGCTTGACGAGCTCGGCTACCTGCCGCTCTCGCGCGAGGAGGCGAGTCTGTTCTTCCGCCTGCTCGTGCGCCGTTACGAGCGCGCCAGCCTGATCGTCACCAGCAACAAGAGCTTCCTCGACTGGGGCGAGATCTTCCAGGACCACGTGCTCGCGACGGCGATCCTGGACCGGCTGCTGCATCACGCGACCACGCTCAACATCAAGGGCGAGAGCTACCGGCTCAAGGAGAAGCGGCGGGCCGGTCTGCTCGGGCAGTCGCCCCAACCCCAACCCGAGGAGGTGATGCCGGCGAGTTGACCGCTCGAGACCGCGACTCTCGGGTCGCAGCTCCGCGCGATCGCCGATCCTGGGTGATCGTCGGCGGCCGATTCGAGTCCGAACCGCCCGGCGACGCCGATCGCGGCGTTCAGGGGACAAAGATCTCGGCGATCAGGGGACATCGTGCTCGGCGAAAAGCGGACTTCCAGGACCGGCGTTGACAGAGCCCGGCTGGGGCGTAGAATCGTGGCCTCACCAAGGCTGAGCTAGGCCGGCCCGGCCGCAACCTCGGGGGCGTCGTGCTTCAAGGCTCGGCCTTTTCTTCTTCGTCTGCGCGGGATCTTCCTGCTCGCGCTCGCCTACCTGCGCCACGGAAGCGGCTGAATCCGCCCCTTCAAAGCCCCTTGAGGAGGCCGATACGGACGGGTAGTCTCGCGGTCAAGGCCGTTATCCACAGGGTCGGCATGGTGCACTGCGTGGCGTTCTGCTGTAGCATCGCGATCGTGGCTGAGCGGGGTTACCTGAAGTTTGCGGAGACTACGGCCGAAGACGGGGGTACCGGGCTGCCGCCTGAGCCCTCCTCCTGACGCGCAGACTCTCGAAATCGAAACTCGAGATCTCCTCCTTAATGAGCCTAGAATAGAGTGATTCCGAATTCGCTGCGATCCCGCTCGGTTCATTTTGCGTACCTCTTCGGGCCCCCCAGGTTTGTTGCTAGGGATGAGGCATCGTCGGTCCACGGCCACGTCTGCGACGCACTGCGGTACGACGACCTTGCGTTCCGATACAGCACACCGGAGCAGCAAGGACCGGCGTCCTCGAAGGGGTTCTCCATCCTCTTGCAGAGGCGCGAAGGGCGCGGGGGCCTCGAGGTGCGGGTTGAGAACGGTAGCGTACTTGAGCCAGTTCGCTTGCTTCTGTCCCATACGTGGCCGCCCTCGTTGGAGCACGCCAAGGACGCCTTCGATGTCGGCGCAAAGGCGGTTTTTGAGGCCCTCCGTGGTGATTGGACGAAGGTCATGGCCGAAACCCGTTTTCGGGCTGAATGCGATGTGATTGGGCCCAACGCTACGGGGTTCATTGTTGGTGATCTGCTCAAGGTAGACCCTGCGTGGATTGTCGGACTCGGAAAGCCGCTCGCCTTTGCGTCTGTTGGTTTAGAAGTCGAGGCGGCACCGACGAGCGACTCGCTCTTGAATCCCAAACGAGAACTGAAGCTCGAGGTGCTTCGCGAGGACCCAAAGCGGCTCTACATCGAATTCATGTCACAGTGGCCTCAGTTACCGATGGGCGCAGCGCTGGATCTCACCCAGGTGCGCCCGATCGACAAGAACCCAAGCGCGTACATGGACGAGGCTTGGGGCTACCTCACGAAGAGACTACAAGGCCTGGTTTCTCGAGGAGACGCCGTTTGATGGACCCGGAACAGAGTACGACAGACTGGCGAGTCTCACGCCGGTGGCAGGCGTCAGCGCAACCCGCCGAAGGGACGCCCACAGAGTCGAGTGCGAATCTCCCCTGCGAGGCCAGGGGGTGGCCACAACCATTCTACCCAGCGCCGTCGATCTCAGACTCTCCAGAAGAGAGGAACGAGGCTGATACCGAGATGCAGGACTGGGCCAGAGTGGCACGAGTGGCCTTGGGCCGCTGGATGGAAAAGAACCCTGACTGACTAGATGGCGTTTCACCCTGGTGACATCTACATCTGTCGGGCCTACCGGAAGCCTCGGCCGGTTATCGTGGTATCCCGCACGGAGCTCAACCAGGGAGGGTTTGTCGTGATTGTCCCGACCACCTCCCGTCGGCTGGGTGTCAGGGCCGGACTTCCCAACTGCACCCTCTTGCAGAAAGGCGAGTCGGGACTCGATGAGGAGTGTGTGGCTCAGGCCGAGGCGATCACACTCATGGCCGTCGATCAGCTAGACATGGAAACGGGGTTGATCGGCT
This sequence comes from uncultured bacterium, assembly GCA_964650245.1. Taxonomy (GTDB): domain Bacteria; phylum Eisenbacteria; class RBG-16-71-46; order RBG-16-71-46; family RBG-16-71-46; genus WS-2. Next base: position 29,366 of record CAZYQK010000017.1, read on the forward strand.
CACTGGGGCGACCAGCGAGGAGCAGGCTTGTGAAGGCAATCGGGAACGTGATTGCCGCTGAGTGCGACCCGGCCTGATCCGGGCGCGCGCCGCCCCTACGGTCCAATTTAGGGGCGTACCGGGACGCACGCGGCTTCGACCCTACATGCTGCCCACTTCGGGCGATCCGGGTGAGGTGGAGCTTGCGCCGGGATTCGCCTCCGCCGTGAATGCGGCGCATAGGACGCTTGTGAGAGCCTCTGTGTTGGGCATAAGGCCATCGTCCCGCCAAGGACTGCCGCTCGGCCGGATTGGCCGAATCAGCGGACCGTCGGACCCGTTTCCAAATGAGTAGATGTCGCCAACTTCTGCGTGCTCGATCAGTTTGTTTCGCACATCGTGGATCGGCTTGCACTCCAGGCCGCGCCCGAGGAGAACCCGCGCAAGACGAATGACTACGTGGGCGTTGTAGTAGTAGCACTCCAGAAGTGGTCCCATGTCGAGCCTGACCGAAGCGGCATCTTCGCTCAAAGGAAGTCCTTCTCCACCTGGTGGGTACGCCTCCACCCAACCCTTGTTGCTAATCTGCACCGGAGTGCCTGGGTCCTTCCGCTTCATCGGGATTGCGAGGTCCGCACCAAGCCCCTTGAATCGCAGTGTCTCGGTAGCGTCGTCATACGACACGTCCATCCTGCGTTCTATCGCAATCGCTTCATTGATCGTCATCAGTTCGATGTAGTCGCTGTCCAGTCTCAGAATGCGCGCCCGTATCTCTGCGAGAGTCCTCCTGTGGGCCACGCTGAGATCTGTGTGGGCAGCCTCCCAGAGATCAAGAGCGCGAAGTGCGCGAGCGTAGATGATCGGTGGCATCTCGGAGTCCTCGCTGACTGTGAGGCGCCCTGTGCTAGGTGGTCCACGAGCGCCTCACGTCACCTCATCGACGGTAGCCCTTGTGGGTTCCGGAAAGTCTGGCCCCTGATTTCCGGATATTCTGGCCCCTTCGCGGAGGGGACTCCGGTCTGATTCGGCACGCTTGAGGTGCCGGGTACGATACGACGCGCCGCGTAGCTCGACCAGGCGCCCGCGCTCGAGGACGCGATCGAGGATGGCCTCGGCGAGGTCGGGATCGTGCAACACCAGCCCCCACGCCGCCAGCGGTTTGTTGGTGGTGAAGATCATAGGCCGACGGTGCAGGTAGCGCTCGTTGACGACTTGGAACATGAGGTTGGCGGCGTCGCCGCCGACGGTGAGATATCCCACCTCGTCGATCACGAGCACCGACGGGTGCGTGTAGTGCGCGAGCATCTGGGCGAGGGTCCCGCGGCGGGTCGCGACCGACAGTGACTCGATGAGCGCCGCCGCCCCGGTGAACAGCGCCTCGTAGCCGTTCTGAATGGCGCGATAAGCGAGGGCGATGCCGAGATGCGTTTTTCCTGTGCCCGTGGGTCCGCACAGGATCAGCGAACGGCCCTCGCTCACGAGCTCGGGGCCGAGGTAGCTGCCGAGCAACTGCAGACGCACCGAGGTCTGGAAGGTGAAGTCGAACTCCTCGATGGTACGCAGGAACGGGAAGCGGGCCTTGCGGACCGAGCGCTCGATGCGGGTCTGGGCGCGATGGGCGACCTCCTCGGCGATCAAGAGGGCGAGGAAGTCGCGATGGCTCAGGCCTTCGACCTCGGAGCGGGTCTCGAGCTCAGGATA
>CAZYQK010000018.1:0-30475 GCA_964650245.1 uncultured bacterium
GACCCAGTCCTCGGAGGACTTTCACCTCCCAGTCAGCGCCCATGCTGGGCGTACCGAAGCCGGCCCGCGGGGTAGAACCCCGCGGGCCGTTTGGCTAGCGTCCGGATATTGATTCGCGGGGGCGTCCAGCGGACGCCCCCGCGAGTGCTTCAGCCGTTCCGGTCAGGCTAGAACGGGTAGGTGGCCGTGACCCTCGGGAAGTAACCGCTCCCCGGCGAAGAGCCGCCGCCGGAGGTACCGCCGAAGAATCCGTGCGCGTACTGATAGGACTGGTTCGCCATCTCCGCGTCGAACTGCAGGGTCCCAACCTTGACGCCGCAGCCGAGGCTCATCTCGAACGTGGTGCCGGTGGTCGTGACCTGGTTCGTCGTGGTCCGCGTGGGCTCGTTCTTGAACTTGCTGTACGCGCCCTTGCTCGCGCCCATCCGCAGCGTGAGCCACGAATTCACGTGGGTCTCGAGTGCCGCGAACATCCGCGGCGAGACGCTCTCCGTCACGGTCGTCGAGTCCTGGTCGGCCCCGGCGACGCCGGCGAAGCTGAACAGCGGATCGATCTGCTCGGCCTTGTTCTGGATGAAGTCGAGGCCCCACACCATCAGATCGTTGGTGCCCAGCGCCCAATTGCCGGCCACACCCACCTGCCAGCCCTTGAGCGTGTTGTCGAAGGTGGAGGTGGCGCCGCCCGTGACGGACTTGCGCGACAGATCGTACGAGTACCAGCGGAAGACCGGCGTCACCATGACGTTCGGCTGCCACTGCCACATCGCGCGGGCCGCGAACAGGTACGACGTCGGGCTGTCCTCGCTGCCGTTGGTGGCGCCGCCGATCGGCGCCGTGGTGTTCTCCCAGGTCCGGGTCTGGTAAAGCAGCCCCAGCTCGACGTTCGTATTCGGGTTCACCTCGAAGCCGACGCCGCCGCCAATCCCGGTGATGTTACGGGCCATGTTCTGGCCGATCGCCCCGGCGAACGTAGCGCTCGGATCGAACGCCAACGTGGTCTTGGCCGTGGGAGTCGAAACTTCCGTGGAGTAGAAGGAGCGATTGAGCCGGGCGCCTACGCTGGCTCCGCCCAACTTCTTGCCCCACATGATGTCGAACTCTTCGTTGTTGTTGGTGTTCGGATCGCCACCGAACGACGGCCCGCTGACACTGGGCGGATGACTCGTGCTGCTGCCGCCCAGCACCGGGGTGCTCTGGCGCAGGTGGAAGGCCCAGGTTCCGAAGCGGCCGTCCCACCAGTTGCCCATCACCCCGCCCACGGCGCGATCGCTCGGCGTGCTGTTGTTGCCATTACTCGTTCCCAGCTCACCGTAGAACAGGTTCCCGACGTTCGAAACCTGCGACGGGTACGTGTAGATACTCGTGTAGTCCTTGACGTAGTCCCCCTGCATCCGCATGCCCTCGAGGCGCGCGGTCTGGGCGAACGCCAGGACCGGGAGCGCCAGCATGAGCACTGCCGTGAGGACCACAACCTTCGAATTCCAGCGAGACGACATGATTCAAAGCCTCCTTGGCGAGATTCGTGTGAGAGCTACGAGTGCCACGGTGCAGAATGCAAGCCGGTACGTGGCCTGTTCACTACAACGCGGTGTGTGTCGAAGCCCCACCTCCTTTCAGAGCCGTCTTGAGAGCTGCTCAAGTCAAAAGCCCCATCACGTCCATGAGATGAGGCCACAATAAAAAGCCAGGACCACACCTCCCGAGTGGAAGGATCCTGGCGAACGCCCGGGGGAACTTAGGAAACACCCGGAAAGCTTGTCAAGCCGATTCTCCGGTCCTGCGTCCCCGGGAGGCGGTTCCCGGGGGGGTCGGCCGGGGCCTCCGGAAGGCCAGAAACTGTTGAACTATCTCTTTGTCGTACAACGGATTAAGTCTATTCATGGAGCTCAACCTGACGCGGCCGCGGGCATGGCCGAAATAACCTCCCCCGAGCACCAATCCGACGTGGGCCACCCCCCTCCTGGAGGGCCCAAAAAACACGAGGTCGCCCATCCGGGCCGCATCACCCTCCGGGATCGGATCCGAGTTCCGGAACTGCTCGCCGGCATCGCGCGGAAGACGAAGTCCCTGTTCGAGCAGGACCTGCTGCGTGAATCCTGAGCAGTCGAACCCGAGCGGGGTGCGCCCGCCCCACAGATAGGGCACCCCCAGCAGGCCGCGGACCCGGGCGAGCAGGGCCATGGAGGCCCGCCTCCCGGTGGCGAGGGCGCCAGGAGGGACCCAGCCGCGACGCCCGTCCGGAAGCTCCACCCGCCGAAACCGGCCGCGGGTCCGGCCCGCAATGACGCGTGAGTTCAGGTAGAGCGGGCTGACCAGCGTTCCGGAGCCGGGCGCGGCCACGGCCTCGACATGGGCACGCACCACCCGGGCGCGCGCGAGGCGCGCCCACCGCGCGGCGCGCGCGGCCGAAGCCCCCGCCAGGCCCCAGGTTCGCGCCCAGCCGCGATAGCTGTCGGCGAGATTCTCGACCCGCCACCACGGGTCTCCGGCGCGGCCCCCGATGACCCGCACCACCTCCCCGAGCAGGAGCTGGCTCCCGAGCTCGCTGCGATGGTCCGGCCGGCGCCGCAGGTCGAGCATGGCGAGGGTCACGACGGCGTGGGTCGGGCGGCGCGACTTCATTCCAGCATCGGGGTGATGAGCAGGTAGCGGCCGAATCCCTCGCGGTCCTCGAACACCAGCCGCCGGTAGGGCCGGTTGTAGTACCAGATCTCCTGCAGGGCAGTCTGGGCAGTCGCCGGGCGGCTCTCGACCTGGTCGGGGGGACCGAGCTTGATGTAGATCCGTCCCATGTCCGAGCGCCAGCCCGGGCCGAACCCCTGAAAATGCTGCTCGGCGTGGTGGACCCGGCGGAAGAACTCGAGCATGGCCTCGTTGCGCCCGGTCTCGGGCGTCGGGTCGCGCCGTCGCCAGAACGCCTCCCAGCCGGCCGCCTGCTGCTCCGGGGGCAGGGCCCGCAGCTCGTCGATCTCGCCCGGCTCGGCGATGTACGAGAGGGGCTCGAGCATGCGATCGAACTCCCGGCCCCGCGGCGGTCCGCTTTCCTCCACCTCGAACGAACGCTCGACCCGCCAGCGGGACCGGCCCTCGACGAGCTCGACCTCGAAGACGTAGGAGCCGAGGAACAGCGCGGTCGCGGCCGGCCGGATCAGGACCGGCTGCGCGGAACGCTCCAGCTCCGGCTGCTGGTTTCCGCTCGCCAGCTCCTCGCCGCGCTCACCCAGAATGCGGTAGCGAAACGAGTAGCGCCGGGGCCACGGACCCGGGCGCCGGTCGAACAGCGCGGCCCGCGCGGCCAGCTGCGAGACGTTGACGCCGAGGCGGCGCGTCGGAACCGGCGTGAACGTTCCCGCCGAGTCGCACACACCGAGCTCCAGGTCGGCGAACCCGATCGGAATCCGTGAGTAGTCGGGAACCTCCACCCGCTCCCGCGCCGCCGATCCCTCCCGCGCGCTCAGGTCCACGACCGAAACCCGCAGGTCGTAGCGGCCGGGGGGCACCGCGAAGCTGCGCTTCTCGACCAGCGCCGCGCTGGGTGAGCGAGTCGCCTCGAAGCTCGGCACCGCGATCCGCCGCTCCCAGACATCCCCGTAGCTCCGTCCCCGGCCGCGCTGCTCGAAGACCACCGTCAGTTCGACCCCCATACCGTAGCCGCGCTCGAGACGCACCCACTGGACCTCCGGATACGGCACCGCCACCGAGACCGAGAGCGCCGGCTGGCCCGCCGGATCCACCGAGATGACGACGTCGGCGGTGAAGTAGGGAGGTCGGTCGGCGCGCAGCGGCGGAAGGTCGAGCCCGGCGCAGGCGGTTCGCGTGCCGCCCGCGGCCAGGGCCAGCGCGAGGGCGAGACACCAGAAACACGGGTGGGAGACGGTCCTCCGGAAGGCGTGACGCACGTTGTCGGCACGCTAGCACAGGCCTCGCAGGCGGGCCAAGAGAGCTGAAGAGAGCTGAAGGAGAGTGCGGGGGGCGGTGCGCAGGAGAATGGACACCGCGGCGCCGGAACCCCTCGAAACCACCCCACGAAAATGCCTCGCCCCGCACCCTGGGTTTCGCGCTATATTCGCGGGTCGGGTGGCCTGGCTTACCTCACCCACCGGGGTTGATCGGTTCCTGTGCATCTCAGAGGCGATCAGACACTTGTCGTAGCAGCGCTCGCGATCTCCGCCTGCCTGTCGGGGGCATCGCCCGCGCGGGCGACGGCTCCCACTCCTGCCGGGCTGATTCCGAGCGAGGTGAAGGAGGCCTTCGAAAACGGCCTCTTCTCGCTTCCGGAACGGCCCGCGGGGTTGTCCACCAGCGCCGCGACCTCGATCATCTGGCGGGTCCCCGTCATCATGGTCGCGTTCGCCGGAACCCCGCTCACGTATTCCGCCGCCGATTTCAACCTGGCGCTCTTCGATGCCACCGGCGCCACCACGACCGGCTCGGTCTACGACTACTTCCAGTGGGCCTCGGGAGGCCGCGTCCGGGTGGCCGGTCAGGTGGTGGCCACGGTCCAGCTTCCGGGTACGCGCGCCGACTACGCGTACCTGAGCTGGGGCCTCTCCACCAGCGCCACGCCCAACAACATTTACGGCATCGTGCGCGACGCGCTGCTGCGCTGCTCGTCGCAGGTCGACTGGTCCCCCTACGACACGGACCACGACGGCTACGTCGACATGCTCTGGATCGTGCATCCCGGGATCGGCGGCGAGACCTCAACCGACCGGAATGACATCTGGTCCATCACCTCGCGGATGTCTGCCGGCTGGCGATTTGGCGCCGCATTCATCACCAATCAGCTCATCCCGGGCTCCACGAACCAGTACTACCGGCTGGATCGCTTCTCGACCCTGCCCGAGATGTCGAGCTTGCAGCCGGGGGCCCGGGCCGAGATCGGGGTCTACTGCCACGAGTTCGGCCATGCGATCGGCTTGCCAGATCTCTACGACACTTCGAACCTGAGCGCCGCCACCAACGTCGGTCCGGGGAACTGGTCGCTGATGTCCACCGGCGGTTACGGGGGCAACGGCTTCTCGCCCCAGTTCCCTTCGCATCCCGGCGCCTGGGCCTCGGCCTTCCTGGGCTGGAACCAGACCATCCGGCCGTTGGCCGACACCCTGATCACGATCGCTCCGCTTGCGCGGGGCGGCCAGATCGTCGAACTCTGGTTTCAGGGGGAAGCGTATCCCGAGCACTTTCTGATCGAGAACCGGCAGCGCGAGGGATTCGACCGAACGCTCCCCAACTCCGGGCTGCTCATCACTCACGTCGACGAGGTCGCGATCGGATCGCGGATCGCGGCCAACAAGATCAATGCCGGGGCGACCCCCGGCCTGTGGCTGGTCGAGGCGGACGGAGACAGCGATCTCGTCCTCGGCCGCAATCGCGGCGATGCCCGCGACCCGTTCCCCGGCGCCACCGGGCGCCGCGCGATCGACGACGTCACGACGCCGGGCACGCGCACGTTCTCGGGGGCCGTCACCAACCTGAGCCTTCGCGAGATCGAGCCGGTCGGAATCGACATGCGCGTCCGGCTCCAGGTGCGGGCTCCGGCCTGGCTTCCCGCCGAGGACCACACGGATGGAGGCTTCGAGCCGACCGGCTTTCCGGGCCCCGCCCGCCGTGGGGTGATCGAGCCCGACGGCGCGGCGGACGTGGTGCGCTGCGAGCTGCGGGCGGGAGTGCCCCAGGTGGTCCTCCGCACGCGCCGGGGGACGGTCTGGTCACCGCCGCTCCAGCTCAGCGCCTCGCCCCAGGCCGCACTCGACCCCGCGATCGCGCTGCTGCCCGGCGGCGACCTCGCGGCGGTCTGGAGCGATACGCGTGGGGGGCGCGCCCGAATCCTGTTCCGGTCGAGAATTCAGGGCTCCTGGGGGGCCGAGCAGGTGCTGGCAGACTTGCCGGGGGACAACCGCGCCCCGGTGATCGGGTGCGACGAGCGGGGACTGGTTCAGGTGGCGTGGTTGAACGTATTCTCCGACCTGCCGCGGGTCTATTTCATGCGGTTCGTCTACTTCGCGCCGTTCGGGCAGGCGATCCCGGTCACGTCGGGACCGGAGTTCCCGGGCCGGCCGGCCCTGGCGGTCGCAAGGGATGGCAGCGGCTATGTCATCTGGCCCGACGCCATCGAGGTGCCGCAGCAGTATTTCTTCCGGCGATTCCATCCCGATTCCGGACTTTCGCAGCGCCTTCCGCTCACGCCGCTCGGCGCGAGCCCTCAAACCGCGATCAGCGTGCTGGTCGACGGTGCCGGCACCCTGCACAGCCTGTGGCAGGTGAGCGGGGCCGGTTCGAGCGAGCTTCGCTATCAGCGCCGCCCGAAGACCACGCACCCTTCGCCGCGCGACACCACCATTGACGCCCGCGGCGCGCCGATCACCGATCCCTACCTCGCGGTCGATCCGGAGGGAGGCGTGCACTTCGCCTTCGAGACGACCACGGCGACCGGGCAGCAGGTCTACTACAAGCGCTGGCGGCCGGGGGTGGGCTGGGACTTCCGCTGCACCGAGGTCGGCTCGACGGCGGAGGGAAGCGCGTCGAGCCCGATCCTGCTCCCGTTCACGATGGGGAACGTGACCGTGGCCTACATCGCCTATCCGGACGCGCAGGCCCGCCTCATGGTGCGCGACCGGCGCCTCGACGGGGCCGACCCCCTCGCCGTTCCGCGGATTTCAGTGGCGCCGCCGGCATGGCTCTCACTCGCTCCCAATCCGCTGCGGCCCGGACGCGCGCTCGAGCTCCGCTTCGGCGGCGCGATCCCGCGGGAAGGCCCGGTGGTAGAGTTCCTCGATCTCGCGGGCCGGCGGGTGACGGCCCTCCCGCTCGAGCGGGAAGGCGAGATCTGGCGCGCGCGGCTCGAGCCGACGATCACCGCCCGCTGGGCGCCCGGCATCTACTTCGCCCGGCTCAAGGGGGCCAGGGCAGCCGTCGCGCGGCTGGTGCTTCTGCGCTGATGAGGCCGGCGGCCGCCCTCTCGGTCGCGGCCTGGATCGCGGTCGCCGCCGCGGTGCCCTCGGCGCGAGGCGTGGCATCGGGGAACAGCCGGCCGGCCGGGGTGGCCGCCCTCGACCTCGCGGACCGCGGGCAATGGGGCTGGAGTGGCGCCTGGCTCTTCCCGGTCGGCGATGCGCTCGACTTTCGACAGCCGGCCCCCGACGGGGCGCCGGCGTTCCGAGTCCTTCGGGGCGTTGGCGACCCGGGCGAGGACGCGTCCACGCATCGCGGCGCCGACCTCTCGAACGGGCGCGGCGGGGATGTGGTGCGCGCGGCGGCGCACGGCGTGGTGGTGGTGTCCGCCCGCTCCGGGTGGCGGGGTGGGTTCGGGCGCCATGTCGTGATCGCGCACCGGCTCGAAGACGGGAGCCTGGCGTACAGCGTCTACGCGCATCTGGCGCCGGGCTCGGTCGCGGTGAGCGCGGGCCAGAAGGTCTCGGCCGGAGAGGCGCTGGCGCGCGTGGGCCGCAGCGGCCGCGCCACCACCGAGCACCTCCACTTCGAGGTGAGGATCGCGGCCGATCCGCTCGAGCGCTGGGAGCGCGCCCGCACGGTGGACCCGGTCGCGTACGTGTCGGCCCGGCTGCCCGCCGCGCGCGACGAGCAGCCCGGGGCCGCGCGGTATCTCGAGTGGGCAGAGTGCTGCGGCCTGATTTCGGCGCAAGACCGCGGCGAGGCGGCGCTCACCCGCGCCGGGTGGTGGCGCATGCTCGCGCGAACCGTGCGGCACCCCATCCACCGGCCGCCCTCCGACCCCGACGCGCTGCGCTCAGCACTGGTCGAGGCCGGAGTGGTCTCCGAAGACTCGGAGGATGTCGCCGACGCAGGCGTGCCGTGGGTCGAACTCGCCCACGACCTCGAGCGTGCCCGCTCGCTGGGCGTCCGCATCGCGCGCCCGCCGCTCGACACCACGTCTCACCGCCGCGTGTGCGGCACGCGGTTCGCCGAGAAGCATCCCACTCGCGATCTCGACCGGCTCGCGCGCCGCGAGGAATCGGCGCCGCGCGTCGCCGACGCCTGCGTGCTGCTGGCGGATCTGTGTGGCCCCTGGGAAATGCCGCAGCGGCCTAGACGGAAGCGCGCGGCTTGACGGCGTGGGGAGGCCGTGGCAGATTGCGCGGCCACGACAAAGGCTGAGACGGGGAGCAGTAGGCGCGCGGGCTCCGAGCGAGCGGTGAAGGGTGGCAGCTCGGCGGCGTTCGCGCGGCGAACAGCACGCCCGGGCTGCCGGGAGAAACGGCGCCGCGAGGCGCCCGAGTAGATCCGGACGGTCGCCCACCGTGAGCGGGCCGAAACCCGGGACGCCCCGGGCTTCACGAGGCGGAGGCCGCGAGGTCTCTCGCGAAGTTGGGTGGTACCGCGACCTGCTCGCCCCAACTGAATGGTTGGGGCTGTTTCTTTTCAGGGCGCGAACCCGGGGAGGCTCATCGGATGGCCGGCTACCGCGACACGCTGAACCTGCCGCGTACCGAGTTCCCGATGAAGGCGGACCTGCCGAAGCGCGAGCCCGTGCGGCTGAGCGCCTGGAAGGAACGCGGCGTGTATCGGAAGCTGCGCGAGCGGCGGCGGGGCGGGCCGGCCTGGCTGCTCCACGACGGCCCGCCCTATTCGAACGCCCATCTCCACATGGGGACCGCCGCCAACAAGATCTGGAAGGACGCGTCGGTGCGGGCCGCGTCCTTGCGCGGCTGCGACTCGCCGTTCGTGCCGGGTTGGGACAACCACGGCATGCCGATCGAGGTGCAGGTCGGCAAGGAGCTGCGGCACGAAGGCCTGACACCCGACCGGATCACGCTGCGCCGGCGCTGCCGCGAGTACGCGGCGCGCTGGGTCGCGATCCAGCGCGACGAGTTCGAGCGGCTCGGGGTGTGGGGCGAGTGGGAAAATCCCTACCTCACCATGGCGCCCGCCTTCGAGGCGGAGATCCTCGAGAGCTTCGCCGCGCTGGCGGAGCGCGGATTCATCCAGCGCCGGCTGCGATCGATCCACTGGTGCCCGACCGACCGCACCGCGCTGGCGCTGGCCGAGATCGAATACCAGGACGATGCGTCGCCCTCGATCTACGTGAAATTCCCGCTGCGCCGGGACCCGCGCGGCGCGCTCGCCGGTTTCCCCGGGATCGTGGCGCTGGCCTGGACCACCACCCCGTGGACGCTGCCCGCCAACCTGGGACTGATGGTGGACCCGGGCGCGAGCTACGTGGTGGTGGATGCGGGCGGCGCACGCCACCTGGTGGCGGAGGCGCGGGTCGCGGCGGTCGCGGCCGCCGCGGGATGGGACGGGCCCTCGATCGTGGCGCGGCTACCGGGCCGCGAGCTGCTCGGTCTGGTGTTCGAGGCGCCGTGGGGCAACGACTCGCGAGTGGTGGACGGCACGCCCTATGTGAGCATGGAGGACGGCACCGGGCTGGTGCACTCTGCGCCCGGACACGGCAAGGAGGACTTCGAGGTCGGAGAGCGCGAAGGGCTGGGCATGTCGTGCCCGGTCGACGAAGGGGGACGGCTCACGGCCGGCACCGAACCGTTCGTGGGACGCAGCGTGCTCGAGGTGGACGACGAGATCGTGGCGTGGCTCGAGGGCCGTGGCCGGCTGCTGGCCGCGGGCCGCTTCACCCACTCGTACCCCCACTGCTGGCGCTGCCTTCAACCCGTGATCTTCCGGGCCACCGATCAGTGGTTCATGGTCATCGACCACGCGGGTCATCGCGGCCGCGCGCTCGATCTCATCGAGCGGGCGGTGCGCTGGGATCCGCCGTCGTCGCAGAACCGCATCCGCGAGTCGGTGCGGGAGCGGCCGGACTGGTGCCTGTCGCGCCAGCGCGCCTGGGGCGTCGGCATTCCGGCGGTCTACTGCGAAGGCTGTAGTACCGCCCTGCTGGACCCTCAGGTGATGCGCCGCGCCGCACAGATCACGCGCGAGCATGGCTCGGACGCCTGGTTCGAATGGCCGGTCGAGCGCTTCCTGCCCGAGGGCTTCCGCTGCGGCGCTTGCCGGGCGGCCGGCCCCTTCCGCAAGGAGACCGACATCCTCGACGTGTGGTTCGACTCCGGCTCCACGCATCGCGCGGTGCAGGTCATGTACCCCGGACTCGCCTCGCTGTGGGCGCAGGCCGCGGAGGGGCGCGGCCGGGTGGCGTATTTCGAGGGCCCGGACCAGCACCGCGGATGGTTCAACTCGTCGCTCATGGTGGGGGCCGCGGTCACGGGTCGCGCGCCGTTCACCGACGTGATGACCCATGGCTGGGTCCTGGACGGGCAGGGCTTCGCCATGCACAAGTCCCGGGGCAACGTGATCTCGCCCGAGGAGCTGACGAAGCGCTACGGCGCCGACATCGTGCGCTGGTGGTCGCTGGCCACCGACTGGCGCACCGACGTCCGCGTGGGCGACGAAATCCTGCAACGGGTGGCCGAGGCCTATCGCAAGGTTCGCAACACCTTCCGTTTCCTGCTCGGAAACCTGTGCGATTTCGATCCGGCGCGGCACCGCGTCGGGCGCGATGAGCTCACGCGCGTGGATCGGGCGTTCTCGGATCACCTCGCCGCGCGCGTGGCGCGCATGCGGACCGACTGGGAGCAGCTGCTCTTCCACCGCGCGCTCGACAACCTGCTCGACCTCTGCACCGTGGATCTCTCGGCCGTCTTCCTCGATCTCGCCAAGGACCGCCTCTACACGCTGTCCCCCGCCGATCCCACGCGCCGCTCGGCGCAGACCGTGCTCTGGCAGGCGCTCCACGATCTCGCGATCGCCGCATCTCCCGCGCTCGCGTTCACGGCGGACGAGGTGTGGGAGCACCATCCGGGTCTCGCCGCGGAGTGTGAGAGCGTCCATCTCGCCCTGTGGCCCGCGGCGGCCGTGAGCCGATTCGACGAGTCGGAATGGGAGCTGTTGCACGAGGTGCGCGACGCGGTCAACGCCGCGATCGAGCCGCTGCGGGCCGCGAAGGAGCTCAACACGACCGGCGAGGCCGAGGTCGTGATCCGGGCGAGTCCTGAGCGCGTCGCCCGGCTCTCGCCCTACGAGCGGGAGCTGGCCGGATTCCTGCTGGTGGCGAGTGCCAGGGTCGAAACCGGGGAGGTCGCGGCGAGCGGCGCGGGACCGGCGGACCGGAAGCCGGCCGACTTCTCCGTGAGCGCCGCGCGCACCTCGTGGCCCAGGTGCGAGCGCTGCTGGACCCATCGCGCCGACGTCGAGGCTAGCGGTCCGCGGCCGGGCCTGTGCGCGCGCTGTGTCGCGGTGCTGGCCGCGACCGGGAACGCGGCCGGCGCCTGAAGCCACCGCTCCGCGTGCCGCGTCTTCCGCCCGTCTAGTCGCCCTCCAGCCTGAGCTCGGACTGGCGCGGGTAGCGCTGCTTGAGATCGAGCACCAGCCGGGCGAAGGCGGGGGTGTCGCCCTGCAGCGGCACGCGGTCGGTGTCGATCTCCAGCACCTCCATGTCTCCGCGGGCCCGCGCCATCCACTCGTCGTAGGCCCGGTTCAACCGCGCGATGTAGTCCATCGTGATGGCGCGCTCGCTCTCCCGCCCGCGACGGGCGATGCGCTCCATCAGGACGTCGGGGCTCGCCTTGAGGTAGATGATGAGATCGGGCTTGCGCAGGAACGAGACCAGCACTTCGAACAGGGCCGAGTAGTTGCGGAAGTCCACCTCGGTCATGGACCCCTGCTGGAACAGGGTGCGGGCGAAGATCTCGGCGTCTTCGTAGATGGTGCGGTCCTGAATGAAGGGCAGCGCGCTCTGCCCGATCTCGACCTGGGCCTTGAAGCGCTCGCTCAGGAAGTAGATCTGGAGGTGAAAGCTCCAGCGCTGCATGTCACGGTAGAAGGGATCGAGGTAGGGATTCTGGATCACGGGCTCGTAGTAGGCCATCCAGCCCAGCTCGGCGCTGAGCCGATTCGTGAGCTCGGTCTTTCCCACCCCGATGTTCCCCGCAATCGCGAGGAAGTAGCCCTGGCTCACGTTCCTGGCTCCGCTTCTGTCAAGAGCGTGTCCAGAAGCAGGGTCTGGTTTGACGGTTTCAGAACCTTTGCCTCCTCTTGGAGACCGCGGCACGCCACTCCGGCGTCTGACACGGAATTTTCTGGAACCCGGTCCGCCCCTCGTGCATCTTCACTGCTGAAATTCGAGACGTGGGGGGCTAGTTCGATGACATTCGCGTGCGGCCCGCGATTCTGAGAACGACGTCCCCCATACTCTTTCACCCCGTCGCGCCCCCGGGCTCGGCGGGGTGAACTCTTTCCCCCGGTCCGGCGCTCGAGAGTCGGCGTGGCGTGAAATCGAACACCCCGCCGGGTCCCGTGGACCGGAGCGGGGTGACGCGTGGAGCCCCGACGCGTCGTGGATCGGGGCAAGCTAGCCGTCCCCGGTCGGGAGCGTCAAGCCTCCGGCGGTTTGCTGTCGCCGAACTCGTCGCCTTCGTCCTTCCACTTCCCCCGCCCTCGCGCCTGGGGCGGCGGATGCCTCCGCATCGATCGCTTGATTTCGCATCGAGTCGCGAAACGTGGGGCGGCTCCCGGCGATGTCCTGCGCGGCGCGCGTGATGTTGCCGGCGCTGCGGGTCAGGGCGTCGAGGACGAGGGTTTTCCCGGCGCTCACCTCGCCCGCTCCGGTACGTGCGCGTCCATTTCGGCCGGAAGCGTGACCGACACGGTGGTGCCGGAGCCGGGCCGGCTCTCCACGCGCAACTCGCCTCCGTGAGCCTCGACGATGCTCTTGCACTGGGCGAGGCCGATGCCGAGCCCGGAGGGCTTGGTCGTGGCGAAGGGCCGGAACAGCGAGGCCCGCATGAACTCCTCGCTCATGCCGCGCCCGGTGTCCCGCACCCGGAGCGCCAGCGCCGGCGCCCCGTTGGAAGCCGGGAGGATTTCTCCGCTGAGCTCGATCTCGCCGCCGTCGTCCAGGGCCTCGCGGGCGTTGGTGAGAAGGTTGGCGAGCACGCGCATCATCTGCCGACGGTCGACTCGCACCGGCCCGCCGGCCCGGCAACTCACCACCAGACGTACGCCCGGATGCTCGCCCACGCTCATGCCCGCGGCGGCGACCGCCTCGTCTAGCAGCTCGCGCAGCACGCAGTTTTCGGGGCGAACCTCCGGAGCCCGGGCCACGCTCGACACCTGGTTCATGAGCTCGCGCAGGCTGGCGACGGTGCGTTCCACCACTGCCAGCGCGTCGCGGTCGAATTCCGGGTTGCCGGGATGGCGGCGCACGCTGTCGGCCGCGAGCGAGAGACCCGATACATGGTTCTTGATGTCGTGAAGCACGAAGGACGACAGCCGGTGGAGCGACTCCAGCTGCCGCGACTCCGCCAGCTGCTCGGCCTGGCGGGCGAAGCCCAGCGCCGCCGCGAGCTGGCGCGCGACCGCGGCCAGGAAGTCGACGTCCTCGCCCGTGTAATCGTCCTTGCTCCGCTTCTCCGCTAGCCACAGCAGGCCGATGAGCGTTTCGCCGACCTGGAGCGGCGCACACACCGCGGCCGCCAGGGCCTGGATCGCTTCACGGTTCTCGACCGCGACCGGAATCAGATCGAGATCCTGCGCGACGTCGCGGAAAACGACCGGGGCGCGCGTGCGCCCGAGCTCGCGCACCAGCGGGTTGTCGGGGGAGATCGCAGCCGGCATTCCGGGCGGCCCGTGCAGCCGGCGGAACCAGGAACCGCGCTCGTCCGCCAGGTAGAGCGCGACGCGTTTCGCCTCGAAGACATTCGCCATCAGGCTTTCGATCTGGCGGCACAGGTCGTCGCGGCGCGCGGTGGGCGTGATGGCGTTGGTCACGCGCTCCCACTCCCGGCGGTAATCGAAGCGATTCGCGTAGAAATTCCGATCGATGAAGCGCTTGACCGCGCGGTTCGCGCCCGGGCTCAGCGTCAGCACCAGGCCGCCCCCCCCCGCCAGCAGGTAGAAGGCGAGGCTCACGCCGCGCTTCCATTCCGGCGTGAGCACCGGAATCAGCTTCGACAGCACCGCCATCGTGAGCAGAAACGCGCCCGCCAGCGTGAGCGAAACCGAGGAATAGTAGATGACCGGCCGCGCCACCGGCACGTTCATGTCGGAGAGGCGCCGGCGCGCGAGCGCGAACGACGTCACCACGCCGGTGGCGAACATGGGCACCGCGCTCGCGACCAGCCACGAAACCCGCACCCCGCCGTGGAGCAGGCCGCCCGACACCACCAGCAGCTCGCTCAGGATGCCGACCAGGAACGCCAGGAACATCGGACGCAGCCGGGCCTGCGCGGCGGACGGCGCGGTGCGCAGCGTGCGCTCGAAGTTCATCAGCAGCGCGACCATCACCACCACCAGGTACATGAGATAAACCTTGCCCATCTCGGCGAGCACGATGACCGCGTTCCCGCCGTGCCCCGTGACCTCGCGCACGATGTATGGGGTATCGGAGGCGGCGGACATCGCGACGCAGCCGATCAGGGCCAGGATCAGGTAGGCGGCGGCGTTCTTGATCTGCGGCCAGGGATCGGAGCGCGCCACCACGACGCTCAGGGTCAGCCACAGCCACGAGGCGAGCGCCGAGACTTCCGCGAGGTACGTGGCCCAGGTTCGCGAAGCACCCGGCGTCGAGGCGTGGAGCATGCCGAGCGTGCCGGCCTGAAAGGCCGCTACCGATAGGAATGCGGCGGAGAAGACGAGGGTGGTGAGCCAGTGGCCGCGGCGCAGGGTGGCGAGCAAGCCGATCACCGCGGCCAGCCAGGCGCTGGCCTCGACCAGCGCCACCTGGATCGGCGAACCCCCGACGTCCACTGGACCTGCTCCTTTCGCTAGCCGCGCCCGCGCTGGAGCCGTTCGGCCGCCGCCCGCGCCCGCCGCCGTGCATCCGGATCGCGCGCGCCGGCCGCGACTTCGCGGTACAGCTCGAGCGCGAGCGTGCGGTCGCCGAGCGCGAGCTCGGCCAGCCCCGCCGCCTTGAGGCCGGCGTCGGTCCCGAGCGGCGTCCCCGGGTATCGCCGCCACAGGTCGGCGAGCGCGCCGCACGCGGCCTCGGCATCGCCGGTCGCGATCATCAGCTCGGCGCGGGTGCGCCGCGCCCACTGCTCAACCGTTTCGTCGCGCTGGGTCGCGATCAGATAGTCCATGGTCGCGAGCGCCCGGCGTGCCTCCATGCGCGCCAGATCGTCCTCGCCGAGCCGTGCATGATGCTGCACCACCCTCAAGACCGCTTCGAACGAGAGCGGATGCGTGGGCTGCGCCGCGGCCAGCGCGCGGTACTCGCTGCGCGCCGGCTCCCACGATCCGCGCCTTTCGAAAATGTCGCCGCGCCTGAAACGCGCTTCGGCCGACGAATCCTGCGCCTTCGGGTAGGCCTCGAGCAAGCGGGCGTATGCCGCAAGCGCGGAGTCCGGCGGGCCGCCCGCCTCCCACGCGCGGGCTGTGTACAGCATGCCCTGGGCCCGCACCCGGCCGTCGAAGCCGCGCTCGGCCCACTCGGCGTAGGCGCGGGCCGAGTCCGGACGACCGCCCTCGAGCGAGGCGCGCGCCAGCGCCAGCACCCGGAGCGGAGCGTTCGCGCGATCGGCCGGCTCACGCAGGGTGCGCCGCAGCGCTTCGAGCGCGCCGTCGAGATCACCCCGCTGCTGTCGCAGCGCGGCGAGCGCGAGACAGAGCGCGGGCGCGGCCGCGCCTCCTGGAGCGCTCGTGAGCGACTCGAGCAGGCGGACCTCCGCCGCTTCCAGCAAGGAGTCCCGCTCAGCACCGCGACCCGCGCGATCGAGCATCGCGGCCGCGCGCAGCGGCGCGTCGAGCGCCGGCTGCAGGGCCTTCGTGCCTTCGGGATCGACCAGCGGGTAGTCGCGCGCCACCCCGATCCACGCGTCCAGCGCCTCGGCTCCGCGCTCGAGTCGCGAAAGCAGGTCGGCGCGTGCCGCGGCCGCCTCGAGCGCCACCACCGGGATGGAGGCGTAGTCGCGCGTCGCGCCCGCGTAGCCGGCGAGTGCCAGGTCCGCTTGCCCGCGCAGCTCCTCGAGCCGGGCGCATGCGATGGCGGCACGGCCCGAGACTGCCCCCACCTCGCGGGCCATGGAGCCGCGCCTGGCACCCGCCCACACCGCCGCCGGAAAGCGGGCGGGGATGGCCCGGAACGCCTCGACCGCGCGCCGGTAGTCGGCGCCGGCGGCCTCTCCCGGGCGGGCCCCAGCGCGCTCCGCGAGCCGGCGCGCGCGCCAGAACTCGCGCTCCGCCCGGTACCGCGCCCACAGCACGGGATCGCCGCACCCCGCGACCAGAGCGGCGACCAGGGCTGGGAGTAGCGCGAGGGCGAGGCGCAGGACCACGGACCCCCTCATCATCGGGATTCCGAATCGGGCCGGGCCATCACAACCAGGTAGACCAGGGTGGCGCTCCCGGTCAGCATGAACCAGACCGCGAGCGAGATCAGGATCTGGGCCGCGACCAGCCACACCACCCGCTCGGGGTCGCCGTGGTCCACCAGAGTTCCCGCGCGTCCCGACAGCACGCGCAGCGGGAGCAGCGCCGCGAGCGGCACCAGCCCCAGCACCGAGGCGGACCAGAACCCGCGCGCCCAGGCGCCCGGCAGTTCCCGGATCGCACGCAGGCCGCCGCGCCCCTCGAGCATGACGAGCGCGGCCACGTAGGGAAGCAGCGACCGAACCGCCACCGATCCCGCAACCAGCGCCAGACTCAGCAGCAGCCGCGACCTCGGGCCGCCGTGCCGCAGCAGCCACTCGCCCGGTCCCACCAGGAGCCCGATGGCCACCAGGTTGAACGGAAGCTGCGCCACGATCAGCGCGATCGCGCGGCGGCCGGATCCCAGCAGGGCGGCGGCGGGACGCGGCCGCCCGCCGCTCAGGTGCTGGGCGAAAAGCAGCGTGGCGGCGCCGATCACGATCGGGCCGAGCAGCATGCTGATCACGAGGTCGGCGCGTGAGAACAGTTCGGGCAGCGTGCGCAATAGATTTGGGTAGCGCAGCACCTCCGGGCCGGCCGCGCGCGCGAGCAGCGGCGCCATCAGCCAGGACACCGCGGGATGGGCAAAGCCCCACAGCAGCGCGAGGGCGAGGAGCTGGGCGGCGCCCAGCACCAGCCACGGCATCCAGAGCGCCGGACGCGGGATCAGCCTCGCGGTGCGAAGCAGGACCTGGAACGCAAGCGAGACCTGCTCGAGTACGTTCATCCGGGCCGCGCCGGCCCTTCCGGCCGCGCGGCAGACTCGCGGGCACGGATTCTCATGGCCGGGCTCCGATCCCCTCGCCGCGGGCCCATCCTTCGCGATCTCCCGTGCCCATGGGATCAGTAGACTCCCCGGGACGAGAGCAAGGTGACGGCGGTGCGCAGCACGATCCGCAGATCGAGCCGCCACCCGACCTGGTCCAGGTAATATCGGTCGAAGCTCACCTTCTCCTGCAGCGGGATGTCGTCGCGACCGTTGACCTGGGCCCAACCCGTCACGCCGGGGCGCAGCGCGTCCACGCCCGCCTCCCGCCGCAGCGCGATGAGTTCGTGCTGATTGAAGAGCGCGGGGCGCGGGCCGACCAGCGCCATGTCGCCCCGGATGACGTTCCAGAGCTGTGGCAGTTCGTCGATGCTCAAGCGGCGCAGCAGGCAACCCACGCGGGTGACCCGGCCCGAGCCCGGGCCCAGCAGGTGGGACGCGAGATGCGGCGTGCCCACCCGCATGGTGCGGAACTTGATGATGACGAACTCCCGCGAGCGGCGGCCGCTGCGCCGCTGCCGGAATAGCGCCGGCCCGGGCGAGTCGATGCGAATGGCGAACGCAACCAGCAGCAGCAGTGGAAAGAGCAGCACGAGCAGAGCCCAGGCCAGCAGCAGGTCGAGGCCGCGCTTGACCGCGCCGTACCACCCGGCCGGACGTGGTGCGCTCTCGCGCGGCAAGCGGGGGACCGCCTCGCCCGTCGCCTGCGTGCGCGGCGCGGCCGGCGCTCCGCCCCGAGGCGTCTCTCGCGGCGACCGGTCCGAGCCGCTCATCACGCCTGCCCCCGCTCGCGCGGGCGCAGCGCCTGCAGCGAGGCCACGGCCCGCGCCCGCGCGTTGCGCCACAACGCCTCCGACGCGTTGCCCAGCGCCCAGCGCCCTTCCCCGCCGAGCCAACTGTAGCTTTGCACCCGGTGGCCGAGCCGTCCCGCGACCTCGCGCTTGAATCGTGTGTCGCCGCAGAGATTGATCCAGCGGTGCCCGCGCTCGCGCCCGCGCCGCGCCTCCTCGAAGCTCAGCAGCGCGAAGGCGCCCGCCCTGCGCCCTGCGCGAGACGAGGCCGCCGTCCGGCCCTCGATGATCCCGCCCGGCCGTACCCCGTCCCCTAGCCCCGACTCGACCCGCCCTCCGTGAACCGCGACCAGCAGCCACATCCACGGCAGCTCCCACTCCCTGAAGCCTTCCCCGGGCGCGGGCAGGGCGTCGTCCGGCGGCGCCGGCCGCGCGTCGCGGCGCTCGGCGTCCGCCTGCTGGAGCTGCGCGAACGCCCTGAACTCGTCGAGCGTGTTCGCTTCCCGCACCTCGTAGCCGGCGACCGCGGCGCGGCGCACCATCCGCCGCTTCGAGGCGTCCATGCTCTGGAGAATCTCCTCGTCCGCGCGGTCGATCGCCAGGAGGATGGTCGATCCCGCGGCGTACGCCGCGACTCCGGCGGGAGCCGCATGCGGCAGAAAACACCGCAGCCGGCCCGCTCCCGCGACGTGGCGGGCCTGCTCGAAAAGCCAGCCGGCTTCGTCCGCGGAAAGGCCGACCGCGGCGCGGCGTTCGGGATCTTCGATCACGGCCTGCCAGCGCCACGGCCAGCCGCCGACCCAGCCATGCCGGGTCTCGCGCAGGACCAGCGCGCCGCCGCGGTCGCCCTCATCGCACAGCACCGCGGTCGAATGTCGGCCGGAGCGCGCCTCCCATGCCAGGAAGGGCAGGTCGATCGCGAAGTGCGCGTGCGGGGCCCGGGCCAGCCGGCGGTTCCAGTCCCGCTCGAATTCCGGTGGAAGGGGATCGCGGGTGGACCATCGCACGATGCGCGCCCCGGCCGTCCGCGGCGCGCCGCGCGGGCGATGCACCCAGGCGGCGGCGCTCGTCCGAAGCTTCCAGGCCGCGGATTCGGTCCGGTTGGCCAGTTTCCAGCGCCCGCCGCCGCCCAGCCAGCAGTGCATTGTCACGGGTGCCCCGAGCGGTCCGGTGACGTCGCGCTTGAAGAAGGTGTCGCCGCCCCAGTTGAGCCAGCGCATCCCGCGCTCGCGCGCGCGCCGTGCCGCCTCGTACGCGAGCAGCACGAACGCGCCTTCCTTGAGCGCACCGGCGGTCGAGGCCGCGGCCCGGCTCTCGATCAGGGTTCCCGGTCCGAGCGCGAAGCCGAAGCCAGAGCCCACCTCCTCGCCGCGCACCGCGAGCAGAAGCCACATCCACGGCAGCTCCCATTCCCGCCAGCGCTCGCCGGGCGCGGGCAACGGGTCGGGCTCGGGCGCGAGGCTCTGCCCGTGGCGCTTCTCGGTTTCGTGCTGCACGCGGTTGAAGGCACGAAGCCACTCGATCTCCCGCGGCTCGATCGTGCGCCAGCCTTCGCGCCCGGCGCGGCGGATCGCGCTGCGCTTGGTCTTGTCCATCGCCCGGATCAGCTCGTCGTCGGTCCGGTTCAGGTCGTGGAGCAGGGTCTTGCCGGCGACGTAGCCTGAGTTGCCGCGGGCCGGCGGGCAGGGCAGGAAGCAGCGCACGCGCTTGCCCCCCGCGCAGCGCCCCAGATGCCGGAACAGCACCTCTGCCTCGTCGCTCCCGAGCGCCGCCGCCGGGGCCCGGACCGGGCCCTCGACCGCCGCCTGCCACCGCCACGGCAGGCCGCTCACCCATGCGCCGCGCTCGAAGCGCGCCACGATCGCGCCCCTGAGGTGCGCTTCCTGGACCAGCACCGCCATCCCCGGAACCCCGTGACGCGCCTGCCAGGCGAGCAGGTCGAGCCGGAATCCGAAATGCGCGTATGGCATGCGCGCGATGGATTCATTCCACGCGCGCTCGAAGCCGGGCTCGAGCGGCTCGGTGGTTCGCCAGCAGCGTGCCCCCACGGTCGCCTCCCAGTCCGCAATCGTCGCGCGCGGTCCGCGGCCCGCCTCAGATCTCGGCATGACGTTTGTCTCCCCGCTCGAGGGCCCCGTTGACGCGGCGGCACGCCGCCGCGAGCTCGGCGCGATAGAGCGCCTCGGTCTCGCGCACCATGCGTTCGGCGGTGAAGCGCTCGGCCCAGCGCGCGCGGCCCGCCGCGCCCAGGGCGTCGGCCCGCGCGGAATCGAAGAGCAGCCGGATCATGGCCTCGGCCATCGCCGGTGCGTCGCCCGGCTCGACCAGCAGCCCGGTCACACCCTCGGCGATGGCCTCGGCGTTTCCGCCCACGCGCGTCGCCACCACCGCCCGCCCCGCGCGCATCGCCTCGAGCAGGGTGATGGAGAGCCCTTCGCGCGACGAGGACAGCACGAACAAGTCGGCGGCGGCGATCAGGTCCGTCGCGTCGAGCCGCGTTCCGAGCAGGCGCGCGCCACCCTCGAGCCCCAGCCGCGACGCCTGCGACTCGAGCGCGCCGCGCAGCGGTCCGTCGCCCGCGATCACCAGCACAGCGCGCGGCACCCGCCGCCGGACCGCGGCGAACGCATCGAGCAGGACGTGCTGGGCCTTCTGGGGGGTCAGACTCCCGACGGTCACCACCAGCGGCTCGGCCAGGCCGAGGCCCAGGGCGCTGCGGGTGGATTCACGCGGGCGGGTGTGTGGTGCAGGCGGAATGCCGTTGGCCACGGTGACGAAGCGCCTTGCCGCCCAGGGCAGGCGGCGGACGTGGCTTTCCAGCACGGCCTGGCAGACACACACCACGCGTCGCGTGAACAGGGTGCCCACCGCCTCGAGCGCCGGGTAAAGCGCGGAATGCCGGCCCGGGTAGTGGACACTGTGCTCGGTGCGGAACACCACCGGCACGCGCGCCCACGCCGCGGCCAGGGCGCCGTAGAAGGCACCCGTCGGGTTGTGGCCGTTGACCACGTCCACCCGCTCCTCGCGCATCAGCCGGACCAGACGCCGGAGCGCTGCCGCCCTGCGTTCGCGCTTGCCCAGCATGAAGGTGCGGGCCCCGCCGGCCGCCGCCGATTCCAGCGCGGGGCCGCCGCGGTTAAGCGCGCACACCAGGCTCTCGACGCCTGAGCCCGCGTGGCGAACGTGCTCGACCACCACCGATTCCGCGCCTCCCAGATGCATCGCCTCGATCACGTGGAGCACGCGAATTCCCGCCCCGGTCACGGTGCGCCTCCCGCCGCGGCCGCCGCCGGGCCCTCGGTCTCGAACAGGGCGTAGAGGCGCTCGAAATTGTGATCGGCATCGAACCGCGCGGCCACGCTCGCGCGTGCCGCCTCGCTCATGCGGTCGATGCGCGCCGGCTCCCGCAGCAGGGCCGCGAGCGCGTCGGCCAGCGCCACCGGGTCCTCGGGCGGTACCAGCCAGCCGGTCTCCCCGTGCGCGATCGCCTCCTCGAGACCGGCCGCGCGTGTGCCCACGCACGGCAGGCCCATCGCCAGCGCCTCCACGATCACGTTCGGGATGCCGTCCCGCCGCCCGTTCGCCAGCACCCGGCTCGGGGCGATCAGCAGCCACGCCCGGCGATAGAGCGGCAGCAGCTCGTTCTGGGGCAGCCAGCCGCGGAACTCGACCCGGCTCGAGACCCCGCCCGCGCGCGCGAGCCGCTCGAGCCGCGCCCGCTCGGGGCCGTCGCCGACCAGCACCAGCCGGGCGCTGGTGCCACACCGCACGAGCTCGGCCAGTGCCAGCACCGCCAGGTCGAAGCCCTTGGTCTCCGCCAGCCGCCCGACCGCGATCAGCAGCGGCTCGCGGTCGCGCTCGCGCCCGCTGCCGTCGAAGCGGCGGCGGTCCACGCCGTGATAGATCCACTCCACCCGCGCCCTGTCACCCGCGAGCGCGCGCAGCATCTCGGCGTTGCCGCGCACGCAGGTGGCGACAAAATCGGCGGCGCGCGCCTTCTCGGCCAGGAAGGCCTGGGTGCGGTAGAGGTCGGAGCCCGCGTGGCCCGCCATGCTGAAGCGCCGGCGCGCGAGCCGCGCCGCGAGGTAGGCGACCGTGGCCGGAAAGTGGGCCCACGCGCCGTGGACGCGCTCGATGCCTTCCGCCTCGAGCAGCGACGCGACCCGGGCCGCGGCCGGCAGGTAGCCGAGGTGCCCGGCCATCGCGTAAAGGCTTCCGCGCGAGGCCCACAGGATGCGCGCCGACTCTCCGATGAGCACGTGCGGGCGGCGCAGCAGCCACGCGAACAGCGCGAGCCACGAGCCCGGATCGAGCGGCGACCCCACGCAGCTCGTGAGCGGGAGCAGTCCGGCGTGCTCGGGCTGGAAATTCGCGCGCAGCGGGCGGAGCGTGTAGACGCGGACCCGCACTCCGCGCAGCAGCAGACGAGAGATCTCGTTCTCGATGAACGCGGCGAAGGTCGGGAACGTGGTGGTCACGTACGCGATCGGCCTCATCGCGGCCGCCCCGCGGCGGCCAGGTAGAACGCCTCGTGGCGAGCCACCATGGCGTCGACGCTGAGACGCTCGACCGCGACGCGACGCGCCGCCGCGCCGCGGCGCTCGGCCTCGCCGGGATCGCGAAGCGCAGCTTCGAGCGCATCCGCCAGCGCCTCGGGAGAACCCGGCGGCACCAGCCATCCGGTGACGCCGTCCTCCAGCACCTCGGGCGTGCCGCCCACGGCGGTCGCGACCGCCGGCCGTCCCGCCGCCATCGCCTCGAGCAGGGCGTTCGGGATGCCCTCCTCGCGCGACGAGAGCACGAACACGTCCATGGCGGGCAGCAGTCGCTCGACGTCGGGCCGCTCGCCCAGGAACCGCACGCGGTTCCCGAGCCCGAGGGCTGCTGCGCGGGCCTCGAGTCGCCCGCGCTCCGGCCCGCCGCCGACCAGCGCCACGCTCGGCTCGAGGCCGCGCCGCGCGAGCAGGAGCAGCGCGTCGAGCAGCGTGCCGTAGTCCTTGCGGGGCGCCAGGCAGCCGACGCTTCCCAGCACCGGGCGGTCGCCGTTCACACCCAGCGCCGTGCGGTCGCGCACCCCCACGGCGAAACGCCGCACGTCCACGCCGTTCGGGATCACGGTGATGCGCTCGCGCGGCACCCCCAGGGCTACCACGGATTCCGCCACAGCTTCGCTCACCGCCGTGACGAAGGTGGCATGACGGTGAGTGAAGCGCTGGACGCGGACCTGGCGCGGGGTTTCGAACGCGTCCAGGTTGCGTTTCGCGACCACCACCGCCCGCACCCCCCCGAGCCGGCCGGCCAGCACCGCGAACAGGTTGGGCCCGAACAGGTAGCCGTGGATGACGTCGGGCCGGAAGCGCAGCGTGTGGCCGAGCAGCCGGAGCAGGCCCCGCACCCCGGACACGCCGTAGATGCGGCGCCCGACCCCCAGCTCGCGCACCGGCCAGCCCAGCGCCGCAACCTCACCCGCGAACTGTCCCTCGCGGCGGAAGCACGCGATCTCGACTTCGAAGCGCGCGCGGTCGAGACGGCGCCACAGCTCGAGCAGATGGCGCTCCGCGCCGGCCGCCACGAAGTTGCCCACCACGAACAGCACCCGCACCCGGTCGCGCGCGCTCACGTCGCCGCCTCGGCTCGCCGCATCCGGTCGAACGCGCCGTCCAGCTCGGCCCGCGCGAGCCGCCGCGAGAAGCGTCCGCCCGGGGCCAGGCACGAGCCCTCCGAGAGCCCGCGGCGCCGGAGCTCGAAGCGCGGCGCCGCGGGCCCGTTGTCGCCCGCCCGGGTCGTGACCGCGTGCGCGAGCCCCGCGGCCTCGGCGAGCGCGACGCTCGACGCATCATGGTCGCCGCCCGGGTAGGCGAGCCCGCGGGGCGCGAGGCCGAGCCGACGCTCGATCAGCTCGATCGATCCCCTGATTTCGCGCTCCTGATCGGCGCGAGGCAGCAGGCTCAGGAACGGATGGCTCAAGGTGTGGGCCCCGAGCTCCATGCCGGCCTCGGCGAGTCGCGCCGCCTGATCCCAGGTCGCCAGCGCACAGGGCGCAGGCTCGCCGACGGCGAGTGTTTCGCGCAGCCGCGCGAGTGTCTCGCGCTGCCGCTCAGGCTCGAGCCTGAGCGCCGGCAGCAGCGAGCGCAGGGCCCGCCGGCGCGCCTCGCGCCCTGAGAGCGGCAGCGGCGTGGCGCCGCTCGCGGCCGCCTCAAGCGTTTCCGCAGCTGTGGATTCAAGCAGGTACGCCAGCTCGTCCCACCACGGGGCGCGGCGCTCGTCCATCAAGCCGGCCGTCAGGTAAAACGTCGCCCGCGCGCCGCTCGCGCGCAGCAGGGGAAGCGCCAGCTCCACGTTGTCGGCGTAGCCGTCGTCGAAGCTCAGCGCCACCCAGTGTCCGCTCCGTTCGGAGGCGAGCCGGGCGAGTCCCTCCGACACCGTGAGCGGTGCGAGATCCAGCGCGCGCAGCATGTCGAGTTGGCCGGCGAGCACGCGCTCGCCGACGCCCAGATGGTAGAGCGGGCGGTGGCCGTCGGGGTAAACGCGGTGGTGACGCACGATGGTGAGCCGCGCCGGCGCGGTAGGCACCCGCGCGCGGTGCGCGAAGCTCAACAGCCAGCGCAGGGTCCGCCCGCTCATGCCGCCGCCTCGCGGGCCTCGGCCAGGACATCGTTCACCAGCGCGCACAGCAGCCAGAAGTTCCCGGTGATGATGATCGGGAAGAAGCGGTCGCCCAACGCGCAGCTCGCGGCCAGCGCCAGGGTCGACGCCATCAGCCCCACGCACAGCTGCCGGTCGAAGGGCGAGCTCGCCAGCGCGGCACCGTCGCGGGCGAGCTTGAAGCAGCTCCACAGCAGCCAGATGAACAGGGCGAGCCCGAGCACGCCCATCTCGCCCAGGAAGCGCAGGTAGGTGTTGTGCGCCGAGTCCTTGACGTCCACCCCGAGCGCGCTTCCGGCCTCGGGCAGCACGTAGCCCAGCCCGGCGAAGCCCACGCCGTCGAGCGGATGGTGGGTGACGACGTCGATGACGGCGTGCCAGGTGTCGACTCGGAGCTGCGAGGAAGACTCGAGCGACAGTTCGTCGCTCGCATCGGACTCGACCTGCGTACCGAGCACGCGCTGCTTGACGAAGTCGGGCGTCCACAGCGGCGACGTCAGGAGCGCCGCCACCAGCAGGAAGGTGAGCAGCCGCGAGCTCTTGATCCCGACGAACAAGAGGCCGACCGCGAGCGCCGCCATCGCGCCGCGCGACACCGTGAGCAGCACCGCGAACGCGCCGGCCGCCACCGCGCCCGCCAGCACCAGCCGGGCGAGCAGCCGCCGGCTCGCGGGAATCAGCGCGGCGGCCAGCACGGTGAACAGCGCGAGAAAGCTGCCCAGGTCGTTGGACTGGCCGAAGGATCCGGTCGCGCGCCCCCCGCGCCCGATGCGGCCGTAGAGGATGGTCACCACCGCCTCCGCGATCAGCCCCAGCACGAGCGCCCAGGCGAGCATGCGGCGGTCCCTCGCCCCGCGCACCATGGCGAAGCCGATGAAATAGACGGTGAACGTCATGCTGCAGCGGAAGAACTGCAGCCCCGCGTCGCTCGCGTCGTATGAGTAGCCGGTGGGAAACGCGGCGCCCCGGATCACCGAGAGCCCCGCCAGCAGCACCACGCCGAGCAGCAGCAGATCGAGCCGCCCGCGCCGGTATATGGGCTGGCGCCGGAGGCCGCGCCCCATGGCCCAGAAGAAGAACACGCAGAACAGCAGGATGTTCACCGGGTTGACCCCGGGGATCTTCAGCTTGGGAATCCACAGCAGGAAGGGCGTGACGATGGGCAGTGCCAGCAAGCCGATGCGCGGCCACAGCATCATGCCGCTGATCAGGCTGGCGCCGAGCAGGACCTTCACCAGGCGGTGCGGATCCTGCTCGAACCGGTAGTCGAGCAGCACGAACAGCCCGACGACGGCGACCGCGACCGCGATCGCCGCCATGAGCACGAGCCCGGTGGGAAGCGCGCGCGCCTGGCGCTGCGCGGCCTCGCGCACCTCGCGCAGCGCGTCACCGGAAGCCGGCCGCGGCTCGAGTGTCATGCCCGCGCCCCGGGTGTTTCGGCGGAGCGCAGCACGACGCGGCGGTGCCGTGAGAGCGGCGCCGCGAACTGCTCGCGAGCCCAGCGCCGGCGCCGCAGCCCGGCGCGCCACGCGCCGGGCAGCAGGCTGGCAGCATACGCCACCGCCACCGCCAGCACGCGCTCCGGGAACAGCCAGCCGAGGCGCAGCAGGCGACGGCATTCCGCGGGGCGCTCCTCGCGCAGGGCGGCCATCGCCAGCTTGAAGTGCGCGAGCGCCGCGCGCCCCCGGGCGCGCCGGCGCAGCGCCCCCGCCAGCGTCGGATCCGCGGCCAGGCGCAGGAACAGGCGGGCGCTGCCGTCGAGCCGAGCCTCGAGCTGGCGCGTGAGCCCACCCGGCCGGTGCTGGTAGCGCACCAGCGCGCGAGCCGAAGCCGCGGCCGGGCCGCGGCGCGCGAGCCGGATCCAGAGGTCGAGGTCCTCGGCGTGGGACATGTCCTCGCGGAATCCATGGAGTGCCTCGATCGCGTCCCGCCGCGCCACCACCGACGACGTGAGCACGAAGTTGACTTCGAAGAGCTGCGCCAGCGGCGACCCCAGATAGGGCTCGGCCAGGTCGGCACACAGCTCGAACCACGAAGGCTTGAGCTCGCCTTCGAGCGTGAGAAAGCGGCCGTCGCTGAAGAACCACAGCGCCTCGGGCGACCGCGTGAGTGCTGTGGCCGCCACCGCCAGCTTGTCAGGGAACCAGAGATCGTCGGCGTCCAGGAACGCCACCCACGGGGCGCGGGCCGCCTGCCATCCGGCATTGCGCGCGGCCGCGGCCGAGCCGAACCGCCCGCGCACCACCCGCACCCGTTCGCCGAAGCGCCGCTCGAGCGCCTCCGCCGTGCCGTCGGAGGACGCATCGTCCACCACCACCACCTCAGCGGGCGCCAGCGTCTGATCGAGCGCCGAGGCCACGGCGTCCAGCACGTCCGGCAGCCCGTCGCGGGCCGGAATCACGGCTGCCGCGCGAAACTCTGGGGGCGCCGCCGCGGCCTCGGGGCGCGCCCCGGCGGCTCCGTCGATCCGCGGCGCGCGGTCCCCCGAAGCAGCTCCGGAACGGAGCACGCGGGGCGGGGCGATCACGCGCCCCCCTTCCCGGCCGGCCCGCGGTCGTCGATTCGACGCAGGCTGCGCCGCGCGCCCTGTACCAGGAGCTTGAGCCAGCTGGAGCGCACCAGCCGACGCAGCAGCGCCGGGGGCAGCCAGGCGCCGGCGGCGGCGAGCAGCCGGCGGCGGAGCGGTCCCC
The DNA here is from genome assembly GCA_964650245.1 of uncultured bacterium. Lineage (GTDB taxonomy): Bacteria > Eisenbacteria > RBG-16-71-46 > RBG-16-71-46 > RBG-16-71-46 > WS-2. The sequence goes on from CAZYQK010000018.1 coordinate 27,276, forward strand.
GGAGCATCGCGCGGCGCATGCGATCGTGGCCCTCAGGGACCCGGCCGCTCTTCAGGCACAACAGCGCGAGGTCGAACTCCAGCGCCGCGGCTCGCTCGGCGGCGAGCCGCTCGAGCTCGGGGCGGTGGCCGAGGCCGCCGCGCTCGATGCGCCGCATCAGCTCCAGGTCATCCCGGTAGCGCGCCTCGAAGTTGCGCGAGAGCGCGCCCGGGCTGGTGAAGTACTGGATCAGGCGGTCGCTCATGAGTGCGCCCGGGTAGCGCGCCGCAAGCCGCATCCAGAGATCGTAGTCGTGCGAGTAGACCATCGCCGGATCGAATCCGCCCACCGCCTCGTACGCCTCGCGCTCGAACATCATGGAGCTCACCAGCGGGAAGCAGCGCTCGACCAGCGGGGGCAGCAGATCGCCCACCATCTCGCGTACCGGGTCGAAATAATCCGCCAGCCACGACTCGCGCACCACGCCGTCGGCCGACTCGAGGACGCCGTCGCTGCTGAGGAACCGCACTTCGGGATGGCGCGCGAGGTAGGCGAGCTGGCGCTCGAGCTTGTCGGGCACCCACCGGTCGTCCGCGTCCAGCATGCAGAACCAGTCTCCGGTCGCCCGCGCGAGCCCCTCGCGCCGGGTCGCCGAGGCGTTGCGGTGCGGCAGGCGCAGCACCTGGACCCGGGAGCCGAACTCGCCCTCGACCAGGTCCGGGGTGCCGTCGGTCGAGCCGTCGTCGCACAGCAACACCTCTTCCGGCGGGCGAGTCTGCCCCATCACGCTGTCGAGCGCCCGCTCGATGCACCAGCTCGCGTTGTAGACGGTGAGCACGACGCTGAGCCGCATGGTCAGCTTCCCGCTCCGGCGGCCGCGGCGCCCCGGTCGAACAGCCCGGGCACGATGCGCCCCCAGCGCTCGCGCTCGGCCCGGCTCAGGCCGAAGCGCCAGGCCGACCAGGCGAACACTACCCAGCAGCAGCCGGCCGCTGCCGCCAGCGGCAGCCAGCCGACCGGGTGCCAGAGCCGCTCGAGCGCGAGCGCCGGGACGACGAACGCGAAGGTGGCGAGACCGGGCCGCAGCATGCCCTGCCACAGGTAGACGGCGACCGGCAGCTCGAGCGCGCGGCAGGCATAGAACAGGGTCGCCACGCCGCTCACCAGCGCGAGCGGGAGCGCGGTGCCGAGCGCCACGCCGATGAGCCCGAACGGCTTCACCCACCAGAGCGAGAGTGCCAGATTGAGCACGGCATTGACCATCGAGAGCACGACGACGCCCCGGTGGCGGCTCACCCCGAACAGGAGCGCCGAGGCCGTCGCCTGCGGGAGCGAGAGCAGCGTCGGCACCGCGAGAATGGTGAGCAGCGGCGCGGCGGAGGCGTACTCCGGCCCCACCCATGTGACGAGGAAGCCGCGGCCAAATATCAGGAGCCCGGCCAGCACCGGCCAGCTCAGCAGCACAGAGTACATGGAGCCCGAGATCAACAGCGTGTGCAGCTTGGCGGACTCGCCGCGCGTCTCGAGCTCGCTCGCCGTGGGCGACAGCACGTAGGTGGCCGAGTGCACCAGCGCACGCACGCTCTCGACCAGCCCGGCGGCCAGCGCGAACGGCGTCACCGCCGCCACGCCCAGAAACGCAGTGATGACGAGCGCGTCGGTCTGGAAGGCGATGCTGGTGGCGAGCGCCCCCACGAACGCGATGCTGCTGTAGGACCCGATCAGCCGCAGGTGCGCGCGCGTCACATAGCGCAGGCCGTACTTGAGATCTGGAAGCAGGCGCCGCACTACGAGCCACGACAGCGCGTGCCCCACCAGGCTCATCGCGAGCGAGGCCCAGGCCAGCTCCACCAGTCGGCCGCCGAGCCTCAGCACCGCCACGAACACCAGCGCGCGCACGATGGCGACCGCCACGCCGATGGCGTTGCCCAGGTCGTAGCGCTGCAGCCCCGACAGCACCGCGCCGAACACCCCGAACGGGAACCCGATCGCCACCGATGCGCCCGCCACCAGCACCACGGCGGAGGCCACCGGCAACTGCCCGGGGTCGATCCGGAACCAGCGCCCGATGTGCGCCGCCACCACCACGGTCACGGCCAGCGCCACCAGGCCCACCACGGAGAACAGGGCGATCGCGGTGTTGACGGTGCGCCCCAGACCCTCGGTGTCGCCGCGCGCGTGGTCGCGCGAAACGTAGCGCACCAGCGAGGGCCGGATTCCCTGATCGAAGAGACCGAAGTAGCCGGTAAGCGAGAAGACCGTCACCCACAGGCCGTAGTCCCCGTCCCCCATCAGGTGAACCATCACCGGCGTGATGACGAACCCGATCATCCCGCCGATGAAGAACCGGAGGTAATTGGTGACGACGTTCTTGAAAACGCGAATGCTGCGCACCCGCCGCGTCCTCCCTGCCGGATGAGAGACGATCCGGCGGCGCGGACCGATCCGCGCGGCGGCGCCGGGTCTGGCCGCTCAGCCCGCGGGCCGCCTCAGGAATCCCCTCCGGCCACTTCCGTGGTGTAGCCGTAGCTGTTGGCGCGATAGCCGTAGTACTGGGGCAGGATTTCGCCCACGTCGTTGAGCAGCACGCCGATCACGTTGTCCCGCGCCTCACGCTGCACCTTGACCCCGTACTCCGCGGCCTTGCGCACCGTGCTGCCGGCCTTGATCACGTAGAGCACGCCCTCCACCGCGCGGCCCAGCAGCAACGAATCCGGCACCGCCAGGTTGGGAGCGGAATCGATCAGCACCAGCGGGTAGCGGCCCGATGCTTCGTGGATGAACCAGTCCACGCCTTCGCCGTCGATCAGCTCGGACGCCGGGCGCTCGCTCTTGCCCGCGGGAAGGAAATCGAGGCCCGGCAGCACGGTCGCGCGCACATAGCGCTCGTCGAACGTCCGCTGCTTCAGCATGTGCGCCAGGCCCCAGCTGCTGCTCGGAACGCCGAGCGCGCGGTGGAGGGCCGGACTCCTCAGGTCGAAGTCCACCAGCAGCAGCTTCTCGCGCAGCTCGCGGGCGAGGGTGATGGCCAGGCAGGCGGTGGTGGTGGTCTTGCCCTCCCCTCGCGTCGCGCTGGTCACGAGCAGGGTGCGCGGCAGGGCGCGGCCGCGCGTGCGGGCCAGGTTGAGGTAGATGCGGCGGAACTCGAGGCCGAGCGGGCTCTCGACCTTGAGGCTGTGTATCAGGCCGCCGTCGCGCGCGGCGGGCAGCCCGGTGGCCCC
>CAZYQK010000019.1:0-29681 GCA_964650245.1 uncultured bacterium
TCAAGTCGCCCGCGCTCTACTTCGGGACCACGACGGGTCAGCTCTGGATCGGGCGAGACGGCGGCGAGGAGTGGAGCTGCCTGTTCGACTCCCTCCCGCCGATCCACTGCGTGAAGGTCGCGGTGGTGTGAGACTCACGATGGTGCGTCGGTGGTCCACGTGGGGTCCGCAGCTGCAGAGCGTGCTCCGCATCGTTGCCGCGTTCATGTTCATGACGGCCGGCACGGCGATTCTCTTCGCCTTCCCGGCCGGGATGCCCCCGAACGGCGGCACCGCCCCGTTGATGTCCGAAATATGGATCGGCGGAATCCTCGAGGTGTTCGGCGGGGGCCTGCTGCTCCTCGGCCTGTTCACACGGCCGGTCGCCTTCATTCTGTCGGGCGAGATGGCGGTGGCGTACTTCCAGTTCCACTTCCCGAACGGCTTCTGGCCGACCATGAACGGTGGCATGGACGCCGCGCTCCACTGCTTCGTCTGGCTCTACTTCTCGGCCGCCGGCGCCGGGCCGTGGAGCCTCGACGCCAGGCGGGGGAAGTAGGCGCAGGACGTATGGAGCGGCGGTCTCCTAAGCCCCCGCTCCCGCCCCGCGCGCCCCCGGCCCCAGCAGCCTCCCCAGCTTGAACAGCTCCAGCTCGAACTTCGGCGTCACATCGGTGCACAGGTCCGCCAGCACCTCCCCCAGCGCGCTCGCGAACTTGAAGCCGTGCCCCGAGCACGGGCTCGCGATCACAACCTGACGGTGCGCGGGGTGCCGGTCCACGATGAAGTGCTGGTCGGGCGTGTTGGTGTACATGCACACCGCGGCCTCGCGGAAGCGTCCTGCCCCATCCGGAATGCAACGTTCGAGCACGGCACGCATGGTCGCGATCTCGCTCTCCGCGACCTCGCGCCGCACGCGGTCGGGATCGGTCGGCTCGCCCTCCTGATGGCGCGCGACCTTGACGCCGTCGCCGAGCTCGGGAAAGCCGTAGATGAAGCGGCCGGGCTCGTCCTCCCAGATGAAGACCGGGAAGCGCTCGGGCGCGAACCGCTCGGGGTGCGCCGCGGGCTCGAACCAGAACAGCGGCTGGCGCGTCACGGTCAGGAGCGGCGCCAGCTCGGGCACGAGTGAGCCGAGCCAGGCGCCCGAAGCGAGCAGCAACCGCCCGGCGGATAGGCGATCGCGCGTGGTCGTCACCGCGACGCCGTCGCGCCCCGCCTCCCAAATGGCGACCTCCTCCCCCAGCCGCAGCTCCGCCCCGTGCTTTCGCGCGCGCTCGAGCTGCGCCGCGATGCAATCTTCCGGAAACAGCACGCCAGCACGCGGCTCCCACACCGCGATCGCATCGTCCGGGATCTCGAGCGCGGGATATTTCGCGCGCGCTCGCGCCGCCGACAACCGGTCGTGCGGCAGCCCGTGCGCCTCGGCGCTGCGGATCGCGCCGCTCACCAGCGCGCCCTCGGGCGGGCCGATCATCAGACCGCCGGTCTTGAGCCACAGCCTGCGCCCGCTCTCGCGTTCGAGGTCGGCCCAGCGCTCGTAGGCACGCTGCACCAGCGGCACGTAGCGCGGGTCCTCGAAGTAGGCCTCGCGGATGATGCGGCTCTTTCCGTGCGAGGAGCCGTGGTCGTGCGGCGGTGCGAGGCGGTCGAGCCCGAGCACGCGGAGGCCGCGCGCCGCGCACTCGGCGAGCGCGGCGCTTCCCATCGCGCCGAGGCCCACGACGATGACGTCGTAGCTCCGGCTCACGCGGGCGACTCGGCCGGCGCCGGCTCAGGCGCGGCTGCCTTCGCCGCGCGCTCGCGCTCGTATGCGGCAGAGAGCAGATGCCCGGAGTGCGCGTCCATCAGGGCGTGGAGCACCATGCCGGCGTAGAGCGAGCCGCTCAAGATGTAGACCGCGCCGAGGAAGGCGCCGGCCGCTCCGGTGGTGAGGATGCCGCGCCAGCCCTGGTACAGGTGCCCGACGCCGAACACCAGCGCGGCGACGCCGGCCGCCTGGAATAGACCTATCCAGTGCGCGAGGTACCAGATCATGAAGCCGCGGTAGAGCAGCTCTTCGCACACGCCGGCGGTGGCGGAGAGCCAGAAGAAGAGTGACAGCTCCTCGCGCGAGTGCGGCAGCATCACCTCGAGTGCCGCCATGCGGCGCCGCAGCCGCCCGAGCGATTCGTCGCTGGCCAGCGCGGCCCGGCGCTGGCGCACGACGACGGCGACGACGATCGCGAACCCCGCCGCGACCCCGATCAGTCCCCCGGTGAGGCGGGGCGTGAGGCCGAGCTGGACCCAGTCGCGGTGACTTGCGTTCCAGAGCGCGGCCGTCGCCAGCGAGAGCGCCCACTGGAGCGCTATCGCGTGGCGATAGACCGACCGCCGCACGCGCGGGCGCTCGTCCTCGGGGGCGAGCTTGAGGCGCCGAATGCCGAACGTGCTCGCGCGCAGCGGGAACAGCGCGGCGAGCACGACGAACAGCGCGTGGTCGGCGAAGGTCGGCACGCGCGCAGGATACACGAGCGCGCGTGCGCGGCGGGCGCGCCGTCCGGGCCGGGCTTCGGCTACCATGCGCTCATGCGCTCCCGCGAGAAGACCGCCCCGCGGCCGATCCACCCCTCCGCCTCTCGCCCCTCTCCCGCCCCGCCACTCCTGATCGCCTCACTCGCGCTCGGCTTCGCGCTCCGGCTCCTCGCGAGCGCGCTTCCCCCGCACGGGCTCTGGGGCCTCGACACGTTGCGGCGCTTTCCGCCGCTCGCGGTGGCGGCGATCGTGGTAATCGGCGCGGCGGGCTTCGTCCCCGCGATCGCCAACGCCATCGAGCGCGGGCTCGATCGCATCGGCGCGCTCTGGGAGCGCATGGGCGCGTGGGCCGACGCGCTGGTCGCGGCCGGAGCCGGACTGGTGCTCTTCTTCCTGCGCGACACGGTGCGCTTCACCGGCGATTTCGAGCCGCGCCTCGCCCAGCTCATGGAGTCCACGCCGCTCGAGCGCATGTTCCCGCAGGCGGCACCGCTCGATCGGCTGGTGAACGTGGGCGGCACGCGTCTCGTGATCGCGCTCGGGCTCGAGCCCGAGCCGGCGCTCCAGGCGGTAGGCGCCGTGATCGGCGGACTGTTCGCCTTCGCGGCACTCGCCTTCCTCCGCGCGGCGGGCGCCTCCCGCGCTATGTTCCCGGCCGCGGCGGCGGTGGTGCTCGGCGGCGGCTACATGCTCCACTTCGCGGGCTACGACAAGTTCGGCCCGCTGCTGCTCGGGGTCGCGCTCGCGAGCTACGGCGCGGCGCGTCTCGCTCGCGACGGCGGCGGCGCGTGGGCGCTCGCGCTTGGCGCGGCCGCGTGCGTGCTGTCGCACCGCACCAGCTACGTGCTGTTGCCCGCGGCGGGCGTGGTGATGGTGCAGGGGTGGCGCCGCGAGCCCGAGCGCCGCGCGAGATTGGGCCTCGCGCTGTGGGCGGGGGTGATGCTCGCCGTGGCGCTCGCCCTGCTGCCGCGCACGATCGAGCTGTTCCAGAACCTCGATCGCCCGGTGCAGCAGGGCCTCGTGCCGCGCGGGGGCGAAGACGCGGCCGCGGCCCTGGCACGCGTGCGCGACGCGGCCAACCTGCTGTTCCTGCTCGCGCCGCTCTGGCTCGCGGGCGCCACGGCCGCGTGGCTCGCGCGCGGCCCGGCGCGTGCGCCACGCGAGCAGCCCCGCTTCTCGCTCGCCGCGGCGGCCCTGCTCGCGCTCGGCGCGGAGGTCGGAATGGTGGTCGCCACGCGCGGCGCCCAGGGCGCGTTCCGCGACTGGGACATGCACGCCGCGGCGGGTGCGACGGTGACGCTGCTCTCGGCCGCTGCGCTCATCGCGGCGTGGCGGCGGCGCGGTGCTACGCGCGCGATGGCGCCCGCCCTGGGCACTGCTCTCGCCTCGGCGCTCGCGCTGTGGGGCATTCACGTGAGCCCGGCGATCGCGCTCGGTCGGATCGACGACGCGCTGTCGTTGCGCTCGCAGTGGAGCGACGCGGCCTGGGCGCGGGCGCAGGACCACCTCGGCCTGCGGGCGCTGCGCGAGCACCGTCCGCAGGATGCGATCCGCGCGCTCGAGGCCGCGGTCTCGGTCGCGCCCAACCCGCGCTACCTGTTCGAGCTGGGGCTGGCCCAGCGCGACGCGGGCAACCAGGTGCTGGCGCGCAAGGCGTTCGAGCGCGCGGTGGCGCGCAACCGGGCATTTCCCGACGCGTGGATGGGCATCGGGATCGCCGCGTACGACGAGGGGGACTACCGCCGCGCGCTGGCCTGCCTCGACTCCGCGCTCAAGTACGCGCCGGGGCGACACGACATCGAGTTCATGCGCGGCTCGGCGCTCGACGCGCTCCATCGCGAGTCGCGCTGAGCGCCGGGCGCGGCGTGCGCGCGGGCGCGCGACTCGGCTAACATGCGGCCATGACCCCACGCAGACGGGACGGCGGGCCGAAGCCGCGCACGGCCGCGACTCCGGCGCCGGCGTCCGCTCGCGCCTCCCCCGCTCCGTCGCTCCTGATCGCGGCGCTCGCGCTGGGCTTCGCGTTGCGCGCGGCGGCGAGCTTCGCTCCGTTCCACGGCGCGTGGGGGCTCGACACGCTCAAGCCGTGGCCGCGCGCCTGGGCCGTCGCGATCGTGGCGCTCGGCGCGCTCGGATTCGTGCCGCTGGTCGCGCGCCTGATCGAGCACGCGCTGGATGGGATTGGCGCGCTATGGGAGCGCGGCGGCGCGGTGTTCGACGCGCTGGTCGCGTTCACCGTGGCGGCGCTGCTCTTCAACCTGCGCGATCCGATCAAGTTCACGGGCGACTTCTCGACCCGGGTGAGCCAGCTGGTGCTCAAGGCGCCGACCGAAAAGGTCTTCCCGCAGGCGATGCCGCTCGACCGCTGGATCAACATCGAGCTGCCGCGCCGGCTCATGAGCGACCTGAACCTGGACGTCATGCGCGCGCTCCACACCGCGGGAGCGCTGGTCGGGTTCGCCTTCGTACTCGCGGCGTTCGCCTTCCTGCGCGCCGCGGGCGCCACCCGCGCCATGCTGCCGGCGGCGGCGGCGGTGATCCTGGGCGGCGGCTACATGCTCCACTTCGCGGGCTACGACAAGTTCGGCCCGCTGCTGCTGGGGGTCGCGATCGTCTCAACCGGCGCGGTGCGGCTCGCGCGCACCGGGCGCGACGCGTGGGCGGTCGGGCTCGGCCTCGCGGTGTGCGTGCTGGCGCACCGCTCGGGCTACGCGCTGGCCCCGGCCGCGGCACTGGTGCTGGCACAGGCGTGGCGCGGCGCCAGGAATGCGCGCGCCCGGCTGCACATCGCCGGCGCCGCGGCGCTGATGAGCGCCGCCGTGCTCGGCCTCATGTCGCGGACGTGGAAGCTGCTCAACAGCGTGGACCGCCTGCAGGCCCTGCCGGGCGCGCCGCAGGGCGGCGGGCCGCCGCTTCACGGCTTCGCCGATGCCGCGCTGCGCGTCACGGACACGGCGAACCTCCTGTTCCTGGTAGCACCACTCTGGCTCGCGGGGTTGGCCGCCGCGCTGGTCGCCCGAGGCGCCCCGGCTCCGCGCGAAACGCCTCGATTCTCGCTGGTGCCCGCCGCCATTCTCGCCCTCTGCGGCGAGCTGGCGCTGGTGCTCGCGGTGCGCGGCGCCCAGGGCGTGGCGCGCGACTGGGACACGCATGTGGCGCCCGCGGCTTTCGTGAGCCTGCTCACGGTTTTTCTCCTGATCGCGGTCTGGCAGCGGGCCGGCGCGGCGCGCTCGCTCGCCCCCACCGTCACCACCGCGCTCGCCTCGGCGGTGGCGCTCTGGGGCATCCACCTGAACGAGCCGATCGCCATAACGCGGGTCGGCCAGTTGCTCGAGAACCGGAGTTCGTGGAGCGACGCCGCCTGGGCGCGCGCGCACGACTACCTCGGCGTGCGCGCGCTCCAGATGCAGCGCGCCGACCTCGCGATCCCCGAGTTCCTGGCGGCGATCTCGGTGGCGCCCAATCCCCGCTTCTTCTTCGAGGTCGGGATCGCCCACCGCATGCTGGGCCACAAGGCGGACGCCCGCGCCTACTTCGACAAGGCGCATGCGCTCGATCCCACCCTGAGCGATCCGTGGGTGGGGTTCGCGTTGCTGGCGGTGGACGCGGGCGAATTCGCCCCGGCCGCGGCCTTCTGCGAGTCGGCGCTCGCGATCTCGCCACACCGCACCGACGCGAAGCAGATCCGCGACACCGCGCTGCAGGCGCTGGTCGAGCGGCGGCCGCCCGCGTCGCCCTTCCAGTAGCGTGGGCGCGGGCTACGGGGGGCGACAGCCCATCCGCCCTGCGCTAGACTGCGCGGCGTTGCGAGTCACTCGTGAACCCCGGGGCGCTGCGCTCGCGCGCATGACGACGTGTGCTCTTATCGGCCGCTGGTGCGCCGGCGCCGCGGCACTGACGCTGGCCGCTCTCCCCGGCTGCGTCACGCCAGCCGTTCGGTCGTTGCCCCCATCCCGCGTGGAGGCTTCAGCGCCGGTGAGATTCCTTGCGCTCGGTGATTCCTACACGATCGGCGAGTCGGTCGCGCCCTCGGAACGCTGGCCGGCGCAGCTCGCCGCGCTGCTGCGGGGCCGGGGAGTGGCGATCGGCGATCCCGAGATCGTGGCGCGCACCGGCTGGACCACGGACGAACTGGCGGCGGGGATCGAGCGGGCGAATCCGCGCGGGCCGTACCAGCTGGTCTCGCTCCTGATCGGCGTGAACAACCAGTACCGCGGCCGCGAGCTCGAGGAATACCGGGAGCAGTTCGAGGAGCTGCTCGCGGACGCGGTGCGACTCGCGGGCGGCGAGCCGCGCCGCGTGCTCGTGCTGTCTATCCCGGACTGGAGCGCGACGCCCTACGCCGAGGGCCGCGACCGCGAGCAGATCGCACGAGAGATCGATCTCTTCAACGCGGTGAACCGCGGGGAGACGGAGCGCGTGGGCGCGCGTTACGTGGAGGTAACCGCACGCTCGCGGGACGCCGCCTTCGATCCGGGCCTGGTCGCCCCGGACAACCTGCACTACTCGGGCCGCCTGTACGACGCCTGGGCGGCCGCGGCTCTGCCGGAGGCGCTGGCGGCACTCAGGGCGGCGCGATAGACGCGGAAGATCTCGGCGTGATTGAAGAGCCGCCCGGTCGCGGGCGGCACGGAACGGGCGCTGAATCAGGGAGGATTGGAAACGCGATGACAAGATCGAGCCTCGTCGTTTCGCTCACGGTCGCGGCGTGCGTCGTGCTCGCGGGGGCGGCGCCGCTCGCGGCGCCCCGCGCGGGCGGCGGCGCAGCGCCCAGGCCCTTGCGCGCGGCCGCCGGGACCGTGGAAATGCCGAAGCGGGTGGTCGAGGAGCTGACGAGCTTTGCCAACCCCGGCCCGCGACATCGCGGCTTCGAGTACTTTGCCGGGCGCTGGACCTCGCGGACCCGGGCGTGGGCCGACCCCAACGCGAAGCCCGCCGAGTTCTCCGGCAGCGCGGAGTACCACACCATCCTCGGCGGGCGCTTTCTCCAGCTCGAGAGCCGGTCGCTGGTGGGCGACATCGAGAGCCACGGCCTCGGGCTCTACGGCTACGACAACTTCAAGGTGAAGTACTCCTTCTACTTCATCCACGATGGCGACACCCAGGCGCTGACCGGCTTTGGTGACGCCGATTCAACCGGAAAGCAGATCACGTTCGAGGTCGCGATGGACATGCCCTCGACCGGCGAACGCGCCACGCCGCTCCGCGCCCTGCTGCGACAGCTCGGTCCCGACCGTCATGCGTTCGAGATGTTCGAGAAGCAGGCCGACGGCCGGGAGTGGAAGGTGCTGGAGATCACCTACGAGCGGGTGAAGTAGGTCGGTGGCTGCGGCATCCGACTGCGACTGCGGCGGAATGCAGCACCCTGGCCGGAGCGGCGTACTTCGTTGAGTCGCAACGGTTGGGGCCCGCTCGATGCCCCCGGGAGGTCTCGGGCTGCGGCATTTCGCCGCAGCCGGGGAGGTCGGGCCGCTTTCGCCGAGCGTGGCCCGCGACACGGCTAACCCGTTCGCCACGAGCCGATTGGCGCTTGGCGCACTCCGCCTGCACGCGTGGCATGCGTCTTGAGTAGTCACCAAGGCTGCACAAGCGCTCGCTCGATGTCGAGCCCATTACAAGTGACGCCGGCGGAACTGCCGCCTCGTGAGCGCGACACCCAGATAAGGAGACTCGTCCCATGGCACGACGCAGATCGATCCGTTTCACTCTCGCACTCACGGCCATCGCCGCGCTCATGGCCGGGACCGTCTTCGCGACGTCCCCCGCCAACTTCAGGTGGCGGGACGTCGTCGTCGTGCCGGCGGGGCTGACCGACATCCCCAACGATCTTCACCTCACGTACACCGGCACCGGAGGGAGCATCAAGAACGAGGTGCTGGTGGCCCCCGCGGGCGCTATCGCGGTGAGCGGTGGGAACACGCTCGACATTACGTGGGGCGCCAAGCAAGCGGTCGGCACGGTCGTGACGGTCGAGTTCACCACCGAGTTCAAGCAGATTTCGCGCGCTGGCGGAACCTGGACCAATGCCGACACCCTGGTCGGGAACGTGGTTCCCGGCGAGCCCAAGTGGCTCGAGGGCGCGGGAGTCCCGGGCGCCTCGACGAACGTGCTGATCGCGCTCGCGGTGCTGATGCTCGGCGTCGGCGTGTTTGCTCTCCGTCGCCGGCGGGCGGAGTTGGCGTAACAGCTTCAGCGCAACACAGCAGGGCCGCACGGCGGGGCCGGCTCATCGAGCCGGCCCCTTCGCTTGGGCGGTGCGCGCGCATGCGGTGAGTAGGCAGAGGGGAATGCCGCGTTCTACTCCCCGTGGTAGTGCGGATGCCGGCGAAACAGCGTGTCCTGGAGCGAAGTCGGTCCGCTGAACGTCCGCCGCCAGTAGTAGCGCAGCACCCGGAGGTCTTCGCCGATCAGCTCCACGGCCGGCTTCCGTTTCAGGATCCTGACGTTCCGGATGCCGTAGTGGACCAGCGCCCCCCTGCACATCGCGCACGGCTCGAACGTCGTCACCAGCACCAGCGAGTCGCGATTCATGCGGGCGAAGCGCCGCTCACCGATGTGCCGCAACGCCGAAGAAATGGCGTTGATCTCGGCGTGTCCGCCGGCGTTTCCGTGACGGACCACGGTGTTGAAGCCCGCGCCCACTTCCGCGCCCGCATAGAGCAGCACCGCGGCCACCGGAACGTCCCGGCTCGCGAGGGCCGAGTCGCCGAGCGATTCGAGGCGCCGCACCACCTCGCTCGATTCGCGACGTGGCTGGAATCCCGCCCACGGGTGGACGTACGCCAGCCCCACGATGCCGGCCGCGAGGAGACCGGATGCCAGAACGAACAGAGCGCACCACGACAGCGGCCGGAACATGAGCCTCGCCCTACTCCCCGACGAACTGAGCAAGCTGCGGAGGCGACACGCCCTGCTCCTGCGAGGCCTTCGCCACTCTGTTCGGGGTCAGCTGGGTGAATGCCTCGTCGTAGCGCCAGCGGCGCCCGCTCGCCCCGTTCGGGCCGCCCTTCACCTCAGGACGGCAATCCTTCGTGTGGCGGCGAGACCGCCCGCCCTCAGTCTGAGGAAATAGATCCCCGGGGCGATGTCCGCCCCTGCCGAGGTCTGGCCGTCCCAGTGGATCTCATGGGGCCCGGCTCGCAGCACGCCGCGAAGCAGACGCCGCGCCGATCGGCCCGCGAGGTCAAACGCCTCGAGTTCCGTCGGCACCGACTCGGGCAGGTTGAAGCGAATGGTCATGGCATGCCGCAGCGGGTTCGGCGAAGCCGACATCTCGAGCACACCCGGACCCCGCGGCACCGGATCCGACACGCCGACGGTGGCAACGTAGGCCACCGCGCCGATGTCAGAGCCGCCGGTGCCCATGGCCCGGGCCGGCGAATCAGGGAGCAGGTGCGCATCGAAGTTCAGTCCGACCGTGGAGTCGGCGAAGCGCGGCGAGCCGTAGAGCGAGTGCTGGTCGTCGCCGAAACTCTGCGCCCACTGCCCATCCTCGCCGGTCGAGCTGTAGTTGCCCTGATCCCACCGATGAGAGCGGTCCCCGGGATCGAATCGGTAGCCGTAGTAGGCGAACAGGTTGTGGTCGGACACCAGCCGGCTCACGCCGGCGCTGTCGAATGCTCCCGAGTGGGCGTAGAAGGCGCAGTTGTTGGTGTTCAAGTCGCCCGGGATCCCCGGAATGATCGAGTACAGGATGTTGTTGGTAAAGGTCATGGTGTCGCCGAAGCCCGGGACGGCCGGCTCCTTGTCGAAGCTCACCATCCCCAGGTAGGGCTCGCCCACCAGCGTGTTGTGATCGATCAGGTTCTTCTGCTTGACGTCCACCGCGTCCAGCAATCGGCCGCCGCACATCAGCGTGTTGTAACGAAACGTCCAGCCGTACATGCCCTGCTGGAACAGCATGCGCGAGCCGCCGGCCGAACCTGACAGGTTGAAATAGCACGAATCCACGAGGTTGTTGCCGACCGTCTGCTTCCACTCCTTGCCGCTGTCGCCGTCCGAGGAGAAATAGATGATGGCCGGCGCCGGCCCTGACATGCGAATCGTGTCGCCCACGAAGCGATTGCCAAACGTGCTGTCACGCAGGCGCATCGCATAGGTCTCGCGATCGGGAAACGAAGTGAAGATGCGATGCACGTTGTAGGCAAACAGGCTGTGCTCGGTCCAGAAGTGAACGCGCGGATGAGAATCGAGCTTGTCCGAGATCACCGTGGTCAGAGCGTTGCGCACGAACCGCAGCGAGTCGCACTTGGCGACGCGCGTGTTGCCGGTGATGAAGCGATGATTGCCGCCCTCGACCCCGACCCCAAGCTGCGGGAACTGGCAGTTCTCCACCGTGCAGCCCACCACGTCGCCGCCGTTTCCCACGTAGGCGATGCTCAACCGCGAACCCAGGTTGAGACAGCGCGACACCACCGTGTAATCGCACCCATCGAGCGACAGGTCGCCCAGAATGGTGGTGCACGAGACCGAGCAGCGCGACGCGGACGAATGAATGACGAAGCCGCCCGACAGGTGCAGCCCGTGGAGCACCGTGTAGGGCTTGACGAGATTGCCGCCGTTGAGCCGGATGTTGAGCCGCTCGTTCATGTCGACGATGGGGTCGGCCACGGTGGAGGCGCCGATGAATCGAATGAAACCGCCGCCGGTCGGGTTGCTGCCGGCCGAGTCGGGATTGGGGAAGTCGGTGTAGCCTGAACTGTTTGGCCAGACGTAGATCACGTCGCCGGGACGGGCCGCGCTGTTGGCGCGGGCAATCGTCAGCCAGGGCTCGGCGGCGCTGGTGCCGGGAAATGAGTCGTTCCCGAGCGGGCTCACGTGATAGGTCGCGCCATGCGCCGGCCGGGCGCAGGTGCCGACACCGATCACGAGCGCAACGAATAGGAATGCGTCACGGCCGGACACGAGGGGCGTCTCCGCGGCGTTTCAGTTACGCAGGAGGTGATTGAGTCAGGGGACGCCTGCCCGGGCAGACCGGGGCATGCGCAGCTCGCGCGCGATGCGGCACCCCGGCCACGGGGGCCGGGCATCGCGAGGCACCTTCTTGGACACTTCGGCCGCGCGGACGCACGGCCGATCCCCACTGGCGGCGGAAGACTACCACCGATCGTGCATTAAGCCCGAGAAATAAAACCATGGAAAAGCCGCCCGCGTGAGGGACGGCTGGAGGGCAACCGGAGAGCTCGTTTGTCTTCGCCGTTTCCCTACGCTGGTATGACCCAGTTCAGGTTCGAAGGGTGTGCTCTCAGGCCGGCATTTGTCCGCCGACCACCCCTAACGACGCGCGCCCGTCAAGGCGCGGACGGGGAGGAAGATGGAACATCGAGGGCGGAATGACAAGCCGGCTCCCGTCGCGCTCAGATTTGCGCCGCTTCCCGGCTCGCCACAAGCAACGCGCCACCCCAAACGAACGCGACGAGCACGACGACGACGAGGGCGACAATGAGCAGGGGGCGGAACGATCTCAGGTTCACACTTCGCAGCGTGGCGACCAATGGTACCGCCGCCAGCAGCACGATCAGGAGGGCCGGGGCCAGGCGCCAGAGTTTCCCCGGACCGGCCCAGACGGCCGTCGGCACGTAGGGCAGGACGGCGCCGACATTCTCGGCGAGGTGCCAGAAATAGGCGGCCGACAGTCCCCATGCCCACACTGCCGCCACGAACAGCATCGCGTCGGGGCGCGCGGTCCGCCCATGCTTCATGGCGCGGTGGAAAGCGAACGCAGCGCCTCGGCGAGCTTCTCATCCTTGCCCGCCTCGTTGAGGCAATTGAGGATCGACTGGTCGATGGACGCTCTCACCATGCCCATCAGCCCGATCATGGCCTGCGAGCGCTTGTCCGACCCGTTGTAGATCCCCGAGTACAAGATTCGATTGGCTCGAGGATCCACGAAGTCGAGCTTGACCTGCACGGAAGACGAGGCTCCGACGGCGATCATGCCGGCATTTCGCGCGGCCTGCACGCTCAGCAAGACCACATCGACCTGCACCTGCGGCTCGGCGCCCTCGTTCCAGCGGTGGTCGGCCCGCGAGATCAGCACTCCCAGCCCTTCGAACAGCACCTCGCTCATCGGGCGCTCACCGTAGAGGTTGTAGGTATGCATTTGCTGCTGGAACATCGCGAGCTTCGTGGTGTCGCCGCGACTGTCCGTGAACTTGCCGGAGCGGAATCTCATCGGGGGCTGGACCGATTTGAGCGCGCTCGATTCTGCGACTCCCGTGTCGAACGCCGGCCGCAGCGGCACCTTCACGGTGTGAGCACATCCGAATGCCAGCAGCGCGACGCCGAGAATCCACAGCCGGGCTCGATTCATCGTCACCTCCCGCGGGCGCCGGTTCAGGCGGCCGACGGCCCAAGCGCTTCGAAACACCCGAGTCCTGGAAATGCCGATGATTCGCCGGCGATACGGCAGGCCTCCGCCGCGGCCCGTGAAAGATTTCCAGTCTCCGAAATCTCACCACCTGCCGAGAACGTGATCCCCATCAAGCCGGGCCAAGTGGTGGTTTCACTGAGGCGGAGAACGAGAGGGAGGCTACGAGCCTCTCCGGCGGGAGTCAATTCCCGATCTCTGTTGGAAGCCAGTGAAAACGACACCCCCCAAGTCGAGCGGACTCGAAACCGTACGCTGGCCGACTGGCTGCTTGCATCGCAGGTCACGCACGCCGCGATGGAGGCCACCGGGGTGTACTGGAATCCCGTGTGGCACATCCTCGAGAGCGTGCGCGAGCCGGTGCTCGCCAACTCGGCACACGTGCGCAACGTGCCGGGACGGATAAGAATTTCCTTTGCGCGCCAGCGAGTCTAGCCACCGTCCCCGGCCGCCGCCCAACTCTCTCCCCCCGCGCCGACCCGCCGCATCGCCCCGGTCGACCCTCAGCGCCCCGAGCGAACTCTCGAAACCGACCGCCCTGTGCAGCGGACACCAGCTCGCGGCAGCCTTCCGGCCTCGCCGCGCCGCTCGAGGTGCGCGAGGATCCGCGTGATCACCGCGTGCTCGGTCACGAACCCGACGATGCTCACCTCCCCGCCGCAGCGCGGGCACACCTCGACCTCCAGCTTGAATACCATGCGCAGCAGCTCGGCCCAGCGCCGCCGCCTCGCCTGGAGTGCCGGCCATGGTCCCGCCTCGCGCTCCGTGTCGTGCGCGTCCTCGGGCCGCGTGCCGGCGAGCACCACGCCTCGCCGGCGCCACCAGCCCCGCCGCCGGCTCGCGTACGCTCCGTAGGTGCGCACCCGCACCTCGCCCTTGGCGGGGATGTGATCCGTGACGCCGACCACGTCGGTGCCGTCCTGCGCACGCCGGCGACAGCACCCGCCTCGCGCTGCCGCCGCCCCCGTGTCCCACCTGGCTATGCCACCATCACTGCCTCGCGCGGCGCGGGACTTACGCTTCCGCCGCGCCCTATTCCCCGACGATCTGCACCAGCTGCGGGGGCGAGACGCCCTGCTGCTGCGACGCCTTCGCCACCTTGAGCGGAATCAGCTTGGTGAACGCCTCGTCGTAGCGCCAGCGGCGCCACTCGCCCTCGAGCCGCACCGTGAGGTGCTCGCCCTCGATCCGGATCGGCACCCCGCGCCTCGCGCTCTCGCGCGCGATGAAGGGCGCCAGCTCCTTCGCCCACTCTTCGGGCGCGATGGCGGAGAGCACGTTGCCGCGGTACTGGGCGGGATCGAGCTTCACCCCCGGATCGAACACGTAGACCCGCCCCGCGGCGGCACCCGACATGAAGAACTTTCCGGCGTAGGGCTTGGGCCGGAGCTTGAGCTCGCCGCGCGCGTCGGGCTTCGCGAATCCCAGCACCACGTGGAGCGAGTTGTCGCCGCCCGACATCAGGTACTCGAACGCGTATTCGTTGGGCGTGCCGAAGTGGATGGACTTGAATCCCGGCGCCGGCGTCTTGCCGTCGGCGAGCGAGACTTTGTTCTGTCCGGCCACCGCGAAGCGTGAGCCCGAGTCCCACAGGCTGATGGTGCCGCCGTGCGCGGCGTACATGCAGGTGTTGAGCGCGTCCTGCAGCACGAACAGGTAGCCGGAGTCGGACTTCATGCCGAGGTGGCTCTGGCCCTGGCCGTAGAGCCGGATCGAAGCACCCTCCAGCAGCGCCCCCAGGAAGTCGCCGAACTCGCGCCCGAACAGCTCGATCGACACGCCTTGCGCGGGCGTGCTGTCGGGGTTCGCGAGGTTGGTGCCGACGTAGCGCGGCCCGCCGGTGAAGCCGTAGCCGATCAGGTTCTTCCAGCCGAGCCGCACCGCCTCGGAGAGAATCCGCGAGGCCGAATCGAGCAGGAACGACTCGCTCCTGAAGCCCGCGAAGTCGATCACCAGCACGTCGCGCGCCGGCTCGTTGGGCGGGCACAGGTCGTCGCGGGTGGCGAGCGTCAGCCGTGCCATGCGCCACGCGCCGCGCTTCGCCGCGGCGAGCGCCCGGTGGATGGGCGCGACGTCGTCGAGCACGCGGGTGAGCCCGCCCTCGGGCGAGCCGTCCGCGGCGCGCCCGCCGTCAGTCAGGTACTCGATGCTCGAGAGCGCCTTGCCGCCGAGGTTGGCGAAGGCGAGACGCTTGCGCAGCTCGGCCAGCAGGCGGATCGCGGCGGCGCGGTGCGGCTCGCCGCGGCGCGCGAACGCGGGCAGCGCGTGCTCGGCGAGGGTGCGGTAGTCCTCGAAGCTCACGCCGGCCGCGCGCTCGATCGCCATCCCGATCAGCTCGGTCGCGGGAGCGGGAAGCAGCTCGTCGGGCCCGAACAGCCGGCCCGCGCTCATTCCGCCCGCCCCTTCGAGGATGCGCGCCAGCTGCTCGAGCCGCTCCTCGACCCGCCGCGACCACTCGGGATCGGCGGCGCGCACCGCCTCCTCCAGGGTCACGCGCAGATCCACCTTGCGGCCCGCGCGCTCGACCGGCACCTCCTCGCCGAAGCGGTTGCGGAGTTCGATGCCGCCGCTTCCGGGCCGCGTGAATGCCTCGAACACGCCGCCGAAGTCTCGCCGCTGGGGATTGCCGCCGGGGCGCATGTTGAAGCGCAGGTCGGCGGCCGCGTCGCCCAGCACGCCCTGCTGATGGAGCGCGCGCAGCATGATGTCCGCGATCTTGGCCTCGCTCCCGTTGGCGACGGCGTGCACCCCTCCCGGCGCGGTGTCGCGCGTCACCACGATCTCGTGCGGGCGCAGGAACTTGATGTCCATGTTCTCGCGGAAGCCGACCACGCGATCCTTCGCGACGCGCCGCGACTCGACGATGGTGAACTTGTAGGGTCCGGTGGGCGTGAGCTGGACGTAGTTCGTCATCAAGAGCTTGAGCTTCTCCCGGCGTGTCTCGTCCATCGCCTCGAGGTCGAGGCCGGTGATGGGCGAGATGATCTGGCTTGCCTCCTCGGTGGTGAGCCCCAGCACGCGGCGCGTGAAGTCCACCAGATACGCGGCGTACTCGGTGTCGGTCAGCGCCTTCCGCTCGTAGACCGAATCGCCGTGGTAGAGGTCGGCGTCCGGGCCCATCGAGGGATCGGAGTGCACGAAGCCGAACTCGTTCAGGAACGGCGAGGTCGAGTCCACGCCCACCTGCTCGCCGTTGTGCATGAGCAGCACGTTGTAGGCCTTGAACGGGTGTGCGCCGGCCGGGTTGCCCCGACCCTCTTCGTCGATCGCGGGCGAGTTGGTGGGATAGCGGTGGTGCATGCCCCATACGTGGGCGTGGAGTGCCACGCTCGTGAACGTGCGCCCCTTCACCGTCACCTCCACGCCGCCCCGCTCGCGCGCCCCGGGGTAGAACGCCCAGAAGCGGTCGAAATCGAAGTACTCGGGAATGGTGTGGGTCCAGCCCGACATCTTGACGGCGGCCAGGTCCTCGCCCAGCGACACCACGAAGCCGCGGCGCTTGGCCGCGTACTTGCCCGGCTGCGCCTTCCGCCCGCTCTCGGGCGGGGGCGCGTGGGTGCGGTAGTAGCGCGAGTCGATGAGGTGCGCGAGCGCCGAGAAGTATTCTTCGCGCACGTCGGCCACGAAGTCGGCGAGCTGATCGGTAAAGGGGTCGCCCGGCTCCGGGAGGTTCTGCAGCGCGAACTCCAGCACTTCGTCCGGGACGTCGCCGTACTTGGTGCGCCGCTGCAGCCAGTGCTCGCTCGCGATCAGCGTGCGGCCGTAGCGCTCCAGCGTCTCTCCGGTCAGCTCGACGAAGAACGTGTAGAAGTCGCCGGGGTTCTCGCGCAGGTTCGCGCGGCGCCAGCCCTCCTCGTCGGCGTAGCGCTCGCGCACCGGCAGGCGGAAGTCGGCGAGCCGCGCCCGCACCCCGGCCGCCGGCAGCTCTCCGCCCGCGGCGTCGAAGAAGCGGCAGCCCGCGAAGTGCGCGAGCATCTCTCCCATCGTCGCCACGCGGTCGGGGCCGATGGCGTTGAACACGATACAGGTCTTCTCGCGCAGTGCCAGGGGCGCGAAGCCCGCGAAATCGATCCCGCCGCCGCGGTTGTTGCCGCCGTTGACCGAGAGCTTCGCCGCCTCCCAGATCGCGTCCACCGTGACCGGCTCGCTCACCGCGAGCGAGCCCACCCGGCACGAGTCGTGGTCGGACTCGATCCGCGGCGGCCCCGGCTCCGGATGCCGGGGCATGACCAGCAGATCGGTGCGCCCGCGCAGCTTTCGAATATCGTCGATGAGCCGCGCCGGATCCACCACGCGCCCGTCGCTCGCGAGCGCGCCGTGCTCCAGGTTGAGCGCGTCCACCAGCACCGCGAGCTTCGCCAGGTTCAGGACCGTCCAGTTGCGGAAGCGCTGCTTCATCAGGTGGCGGTCGTTCTGCAGGGTGAGCTCGTGCTTGGTGGTGATGCCGCCGCGCGGGCAGTCGAGATGGCAGTTCCCGCACTGGTTGCAGCCGAAGGCGGCCGCCTTGCCGATGCTCGCCTCCACCAGCCCGTCGGCGCCCGCGATCAGAACCTTCACCATGTCCACTTCGCCGCGCAGGCCCCCGGACGCGAAGAGCCGCGTGCCGCCCCCCGCGCCGAACGGCGCGCCGTTCAAGTCGCGGATCGGCTTCAGCTCGCCCGAGCCGTCGAGGTCCACCTTCTCGTTCACCAGCGCGTGATGGGTGTGCAGGATGGTGCGGAAGATGTCGGGCCAGCCGACGTGCGAGGAGTCGGCGTGGTAGTTGCCAGAGCCGCCCAGTCCCGAGTCCACCAGCAGGTAGTCCACGACGAAGTTGGACCACATGCCGGCCGCGACGTACTTGGTGTAGTTGGAGCCGGTGATCTTGATGCCGCAGTAGTTGTGGTAGAGCAGCCACAGCCACACCTCGGACGGCATGTCCTCGATCGAGTAGATGTCGTGCTTGGGATCGGGCGACAGGGCGTCGGTGCCTACGGGGATGTTCCGCGCCCGGCTCACGGTGGAAGTCACCTTGGCGCCGGAGAGCCTGCCGCCCTTCCCGGGCTTGGCGCCCTGGTTGATCTTGATCTCGACGTCGCGCACTTTGCGCAGGTCGGTGGCGTGGATCCCGAAGTGGCCGCTCGCCGCCTGCAGGCTCTCCCACTTCATCTCCTCGTCGGTCAGACGCAGCGGGCCGCCCTCGCCCGACGAGGTCATCGCGAATCCCGCGTTGCCCTCGATGCGCGCCAGCAGGAAATCCTCGGAGGCGGCGCCCAGCGAGATGCTGGCGTGGCTCACCGGTCCGCTCCAGACCGGCTCGCGAAATCCGAAGCCCGAAAGCACCAGATCGCCGCATGGCTCCCGCCGCAGCGTCACCGCGCCGTCGCGCGAGGCGCGCAGCACGCTCTCGCCGTGCCCCCCGTGCTCGCGAGCGGCGAGCTCGATGCGCGACGCGTCGCAATCGCCGTCCCGCGCTTCGAGCCAGAGCGGCGCCTCGCCCGCGAGCGAAGCTTCCAGCGGGTGGCCGGCCGGGAGCCGCAGCTCGAATCCGCCGCGCGCGTCGGCGGTGAAGGCGACCGGCGCCTCGCCGCCGGACGCGGCCTCGACCCGCACTTCCGCACCGGGCGGCACGGCGCCGGGACGTATGAAGCCGCGCGGCACCGCGAGCGAGATGTAGTCGAGCAGCGCGGGGTCGCGGCGCAGCCGCTCGAGCGACCAGGCGAGCGATTCGCGGGAGAGCCTGAGCCCCACGCCGTCCAGCGACAGCGCGCCCATGTCGCTGCTCATGAAGAAATCGTCGGCCCCCGGCAGTTCGCCCGCCGCCATGCGGTAGATGACGTCGAGGAAGTCGGCGTTCAGGTTCCGGTTCGAGTTCTCGAGGTGGTAGTTCGCGTTCTCCTGGGCGATCACCTTCGCGGCGTGGACCGGCGGCAGGCCGGGCTTCCGGTGCGAGAGCAGCGCGGACACCCGGAAGCGCTCGCGCACGCCGAGCGGCACCGGCTCGGCCGCGACACGACGCGCGTTGAGCGCGGCGTTGAGACCGCCGAACTCGGGGGTCGCGAGCCGGTCCACCTCGCGCACCCAGTCCTCGGTCATGGTGATCGCCATGGTGTTGCCCGAGGTTTTCTGGATGTCGTCGATTCCCATACACGAGAGGAAGTCGAGGATGCTGTGCTGCCAGCAGGTGAGCGTGTTGACGGCGAGATCTTTCAGCGCTTGAGCATCGCTCTGCTTCAGCGCTTCGATCAGCGGCGCGGGGTCGGCGCCCTGGTAGACGTCCACCAGCCCGGGCAGCAGCGCCAGCCCCGCGAGGTGGGTCATGGCCCCGCCGTTGGCGCCGAGCAGCACCGACTCGTAGACGGTCGCGGCCGACGCCTGCGTGTCGGTGTCGCCGCCCGCCGAGATGAGCTGCACGCGCGCGCGCAGGAAGCGCGCCTTCAAGAACGCGTCGATCCGCGGCGTCAGGCGGTAGGACTTCTCGGGCCCGGCGTGATAGTGGATGGCGGCGACGCCGTCGAGCCGCACCGCGGACTCGAGCGCTTCGAAGAACCCCGGCCCGTAGCGCAGGAACACCGAGAGCAGCACGCGAGGGTTCAGCTCGAGAACGCGCGCGGCGTGGCGCTCGAGGTCGGGGCTCCATTCAAGCTCGACCACGCGCGCCGCGCGCAGCAGGTCGCGCAGCGCGGCGGCGGTCTCGCCCTCGCCGGCCAGCGTTTCGGCGTGGCCGGGTGAGAGACGGGGCAGGATGTCGGCGGCGCAGGGCCGCAGCGCGCCGTGGTGCTCGAGGTAGCGATCGGCCTCGATCACGAGCAGCGAGCGCGTGAGCAGGTCGTGGTCGGGATCGGCGGCGGCGATCGCATCCAGCCACGCGCGCTCCATGGTGACGCCGTCGCTGTATGGCAGCGGTCCCACCACCATCGGCAGATCGAGGCGAACCGCGTGGACGGGCACCTGACGCAGGCCCTCGGCGGTGCGGAACAGCACGGCGGGGTGCTTCCGCACCAGGTCCCACGCGGTCGAGAACTCTTCGCGCAGCCCGTCGTTCGCCGGATGCGTGATGGCGGCGTGCGAAAAGTAGGACCGCCAGAACCCGTAGTGCCACGCGGCGCCCAGGGTGAGCGGCTCCTGCCGGTAGCGCTCCTTCAGCACCTTGTCGATGTCGAGCGAGCTGATCTCGAGCTGCGGGATCTCGCGCGAGACGCGCGAGTAGCGGCTCAGGAACAGCCGGCCGCGTTGCCCGCGCTGCAGACCCCAGAATTCGCGCTCGTCGAGCTTCGCGCGCTCGAGCAGGAACGAGAGCGCCGCGCGCTTGCGCTCGCGGCCCGCGACGCGCGGACTCTCGGGGTCCACGACCAGCGTGAGCAGGTCCTCCCACAGCGCGACGCGCTCACGGAAGATGGCGGCGCGACCGTTGGGAGCCCCGCTCGTGCCCCCTTCTCGCTCGACATCGGAATCCGAAACCAGTTCGGAGGCGAGTCTCTCCAGGCCGATGCTCACTTCAAACGTCCGGTTCGAAGAGAGCGTCCCTCCCCACATGCCATCTCGACGCGAGACCGAACAGCAACGAACAGGACATCGCCGCTATTTCTCACGCGGCAGTTGCCCCCTGCGCCGAGCCGCCTCGCTCGTCACGAGCCCGCCCGGCTCCAATGGGCTTTCTGAAGCCCTGTTTACGCAGTTCGAGCTATACTCGGAACGCCGCTGAGTTAGATCCACCGCTTTACCAGCGAAGGGGTTATCGATCCGGTATTGGCCCGCCTGTCCTCTCCTCAACTGATTCAGATCCTCGCGGAACCTTCGGTAGGCATCCAAGACCTGTGGCTTGATCTGTTCGTTCTTTCTTCGAAGCTCGTCGAACTCATGCTGGCTCAACACTGTAATCACCTCCCGCCCTAGAAGTACCCGGCCGAATGAACGAAATGCGTGATTCCCTCGCGCCGCATGTAGTCCCATAGGAATCGGTGATAGTCGTGAACAGACCCACTCAGATCGTTCCGCGCACCGAAGTCGTCAATTTTCAAATTGAGTTCGCTTCGCAGGGTTTCCATAGAGATGCCTCGCCCGTGCGAGTGCCAGCGCTCGTTATCGCTCAAGATAGTCGCGATCGCCTCTGCTCTCGACTCGCGGTCAGCGGGGGTCACGGCGACGCCACTCGTTTCTTTCCCGATCCAATTCTTGAATTTGTAGTTGACCAACCACTTCTTGAGAAGCGTGATCGATAGCACCCTCGCCAACTCGAATTGGTGGAGTTCTGCGAGATCTAGCTTGTCCAAGAGCGCGAACTCAGCAGCTGTGAGCTTCCCCTCTTCGGCTTTCTTGATCAGACGCCCGTACTGGACCAGATAAGAGAGGGCGGGGACGAGCCTCTCGTCCTTTTGCACCTGAGGATCGATCGGCCCCAACCGCGAGAAATAGTCCATCCAGATGGCGTCTCCCGACATTGCGAGTACCGTGCCCGCAGACATCGCACGGTCGGGGATCACGAAATGGACCTCCGTGTAGTGGTGCCGCAGCGCCTCAACTATGCGCTCCACGACTTCAACGACGCCGCCGGGAGTATCGAGGACGACGCACAGGCGATCGCGCTTCTTCGGAAGAGCTTCGACCGCCAACCGGGTCTTGTGGTCCGCACCGTAGATCAGTGCACCGAACAGTGCGACAACGTCTGAGTTCAGTTGGTCCTCTAGGTGCGCGCGGAGTTCATCAAGCTTGGAGCGGACGACGGTATCTACGGTGATCATGGACGCGGGTTCCCAGGGGGCGAGGATGGAGCTATGGGGCATGCGCGATGATACAGTCTCCACCGGGGGCACCGCCAGCGTCGGTGGGGAGTGAAGTGGCGACTGGCAGCAAGAGGAAGAATCTCCCGGATAGCCAAGAGGTCGCTCACGCTTTCACCCCGCGCTCGAACTCCTCGAGCGCCACGAACCAGTCGCGGGTCGGCGCCTCGATCACGCGCAGCGTCTGGCCGCCGTTCGACTCGTTGGCCGGGCACACCTCGACGCAGGTGCCGCAGCCGATGCAGCGTTCCTGCTCGGTCGTGATCCAGCGGGGATCGCCGCCCTCGTACTCCCGGTTCGCGTGGGTGGGGCAGACCGCCACGCACGCTCCGCAGTGGATGCAGGTCGCGGCGGGGCCGGCATCGTTCTCGGCGCGCAGCAGCAGGTAACGGGTCACGCCGGGCAACGACGCGGGCGCTCGCTTGAGATAGTGGCCGGGCCGCACGCGCAGGAACTCGCGCAGGTAACGCGGCGAAGCGCGCAAGGCCGCCAGCAGCGCGACGTGGCGCTCCGGGTCGCGCGGGCGGGCGGCATCGGAAGCGCGCTGCATCACCTCGTAGAGCGGCAGGTGCGGTATGCCGGCCTGGCACACCTCCTCGCAGTTGCCGCAGCGCATGCAGAGATCGAGCAGCGTGCTGCCGGTGGCGCCGACCGGCACGCCGGCGTGAAGCCCCTCGCCGATGTGGGTGAGCATCTGCGGCAGTCGGATCTTCGATTCGTGGAAGATCGGGCACACGCTGTTGCACTCGCCGCAGTTGACGCAGTGGAGAGCGCGCGCCGACGCCTGCTGGGGCGTGGCGGCGGGCGGCCCCGCCCCATCCGGCCCCGGCGCCTCCCCGGGCGCGCTGGTGTGGAACGTCGCCCCGATCTCCGCCGGCTCGCCGCGCCCGCGCGCCGGGCCCGGGAACGCGCCGAGCAGCGGGCGCGCCGCGCGCGCGAGCCACGACAGCAGCGGGCTGCCGTAGAGCACGCGCAGCGTCGCGATGCCCGGCACGAAGGTGGCCGTCAGCACGCCGCCGAGCGCGCCGTGGAGCCTCAGGCCCAGCAGCACGCCGCGGTTCACGATCGCGGCCGGATCGAGCGCGGCTTTGAGCGCGCGCACCTTGCCCGCGGCCGTAGCACCGAAGCGGCGGCCGAAGTACGCCGCCTGCCAGCGCCCGAGCACGTAGGGCCGGCCGCGATGGGCGCTCATCGCGAGGTCGAGCAGCGCGGGCGCGATGGTGAGATCCACCGCGAACGCGCCGCTGCGGTGGTCGGCGAGGTAGCCCGCGATCACCAGAGCCTCACCGTCGGCCAGGTAGTAGACCTCCGCGTCGAGCTCGTTCCCCGCGCCGCGCGCCAGCGATTCGGCGCGCGGCAGGAAGCGCGCGACCTCCGCCGCCGGCATCAGGATCTCGGCCGCGATCAGGCCGGGGCCGAGCCGCTTGGTCTGCTGCGGCTTGAAGCGCTCGGCCGCGAACCGCGCGCTCTCTTCGTCGAGCACCAGCGGCGAGCCCGGCACGTCGCGCAGCGCACCGGCGAAGGCGCGCGCGGCGTCGAGCCCGAGGAAATCCACGAACAGGTAGGCCGCGGCGTGCGCGCGGTCGGGCGCGGTCGAGGCGCCCAGCTCGGTGGGGCCCGCGATGCACGTCCACGGAAACGAGGCACCCGACGAGAGAGCGCTCGGGTCCCGCTTCCACTCTCGTGCGTCCTCGTCCTGCCACACCCGGCGCGTGTGGTGCAGGTGCGAGCCCGAGAGCAGCTTGACGTTGGCCGGCTTCGGGAACCAGGCGCCCGCGCTGCGGCCGATCCACTCAACGGCCTCCAGCGCAGATCTGCGCCGCTCGAACGAGAGCAGGAACGCGCCGATCTCGGTGCGCGGCTCGGTCCGCACCGTGAGATGCACCAGCACGCCGAGCACGCCCTCGCTGCCGGCGAGGTCGGCCAGCGTCATCGGCGGGAGCCCTCGCCCCGCGAACCACGCCGCGGCCTCCGCGGCGGGAAGCGACGTTCTGTGGCCGCCGTCGGTCACGTCGATCCGCCCGTCGTCGTGGAAGCGCACGTGCTCGCCGTCCGGCATCAGCAGGTCGGCGGCACGCACGCTGTCTAGCGCGCGGCCGCGGCCGAAGGCATTCAGGCCGATGCCGCCGGTGACGAACCAGCCGGCGAGCGTGCCACCCAGGTTCGATGGGTAGACCTGGAGTGCCAGGCCGCGCTCGGCCAGGCGCTGGTGAACGGTGCGGAGCCGGGCGCCCGCTCCCACCACGCACACCCCGGCCGCCGCGTCGATCTCGATCGCGTCGAGCCGCGAGAGGTCGAGCGTGAGCCCGCCGTCGTTCGGGACCGAGCCCCCCATCGCGGTCGAGGCCGCCCCGCGCAGCGTGACCGGCACGCCGTGCGCGCGGCCCCAGCGCAGCGCGCACGCCGCTTCAGTCGCGCTCACCGGCTGGAAGATGAGATCGGGCACCGCGCGCGTGAGCGAGCGCGTAAAGAGCCGGCCCAGGTACACGTTCTGGTCGCGATCCGCCTCGCCGCGCAGGAATTCGTCGGTCACGATGCGCGCCGGGAGCGTCCTGGCCGCGGGGCCGTCGTCGGCTTCTGATTCGAGCGCCGCGATCAACGACGCCGCCAGCTCACGCGTGCGGGGTGGAAGATCGCGCGCTTCGGGAGAGCGGCCTTCGTCGAAGAAGAAGTTGAGATCGGGGATCGCGGCCCGCACGGCCGCGGCGCGCTGCTCGTGGCCCAGCGCCGTGAACGCATCCAGCGGCTGACCGACGACTCGCTCGAGGAATGAGGGCTGGGTCATCCCGTTGTGGTTAGGGAGGGCGTGCCGCCCCGCGGACTCGCCGGACCGCCGGGTGCGGGTCTCGCGGCCGGCGCGTTCCGGCGGCGTGGGGCGCGGCCGGAGCCGAGGGCTGCGAACGCGCGGCAATATAGCAGAGCGGTTGGAGGCGGTCACACCCGGGGGCGGCGCGAGCGGGCCGTCGCGCCGCCTCGCGACCGACGCGATCGAGTCGCGGCCTCTGCCGGGATCGAGGCCCACGAGCGGAGGCACCGATAGACGCGCACAGCGCCGGCGTGTGAGAATTAGGCGCGTCATCCGGGCCCGAACTGCCCGGAGACCCTCGATGGCAATCGGCGCCCCGTCCCGAGAAGCCTCATGACCCGAATCGCTCGCCTCCGCACTGCCCTCCTGCCGCTGCTCGCGATCGCGCTTCTCTGCCCCGGCTGCGGTGACAAGCGCAAGACCATCGTCGTTCCGCGGCCGCCCGTGGCGCCAACGCTGGGAAAGAGCTGGCCGAACGAGGACCGGCGCTGGTGGAAGTACGACCTCGTCAGGCGATTCTTCGAAGATACGCTCCGGTACTACGCGACACCGGGCGAAGTCCCTCCACTCCCGAACATGCCGCAGCTCGCCACGCTCGTGGCCAACCTGCCGATCGGCGCGCTGTACGCCGCCGACACCGCGACCTACCAGCTCAAGTTCAATGGCTACGCATACACCGGCTCGGGCGTGTACGGGCAGTTCCTCACCGAGAGCCTGTTCGTGAGCCCCGCGCCATTCGCGGCTTCCATGGCGCTGCCCGTCGGTCGCGGCACACTGCTCGACGAGATCGTACGGTTGCGCCCCGACTTGCGGCGAAAGCTCGCCGCACGCGGCGGCGCCCCGGGGTTCGATGCGCAGTTCCCGCGGCTGCCGCCGCTCTTCCTTCACGGCCGCGTGTGGGAGAAGGCGACGAACTCGATCGGAACCTACGGCGACTTCGACCTGTTACCGACGTGGACTTACCTGACCTCGGCGCTCACGACGGGTAGCGAGTTCACGCTCCAGCTCGCGAGGGGGCTTGCGAGCGACGTCTTTCTGCACGGCCGCATCATGGGTCAGCAAACGGTCGCGACGCCCGCCGCCACTTACGCCGACGCGCTGATCTGCTTCTATGCGCTGGATTATGGGGTCGCGGAGGAAACCGACATCAATGGCAACTCGCTCGGGTTCTACCGCGAGTTCAGCTACGGCACGGTCGCATTCGTCCAGAACGTTGGCCCGGTCTACTGCTACCAGCGCGACATCGTCGAGACCGGCACACCGTTGACGCACGGCGCGATCGACCAGACGATCCGCCTGCTCGCGACCGGCCTCGACCTCGGCCCGTAGGCGGCGGAGTGGCGGCGATGGGCGGGACAACGCGGCCGGTCGCGTCGGGGCCCGACGCGGCCACGCCCGAGATCTCGGCGCGCGCCGGGCACGCCATCCTCGCGCTGTTGCTCGCCGCCGCGTTCATCGCGTGGATCGCCTTCGCCCGCCATACGCGCATCCGCCTCGAAGACGCGCTCATCACCTTCCGCTACGCCGAGAACCTGGCGCTCGGGAACGGCTTCGTCTACAACCCGGGGGAGCGAGTGCTCGGCACCACCAGCCCGCTCTTCGCCATGCTGCTCGCGGTGGCGGGGCGGCTGTTCGGCGTCGCACGGATCCCCGCGGCGGCGACCGCGATCGGATTCACCGCGATGCTCGGCGCCGCGTTCTTCACCCGGCGCGCGCTCGCGAACCTCGGCACGCCCCGGCTGTTCGCGCTCGCGGGCGCCGCGCTGCTGCTCTTCCACCCCGACACGCTGTGGATCGCGTGCGGTGGCATGGAGACCCCACTCGTCCTGCTCCTGATGGCCGCGAGCCTCGACGCCGCGGCCCGCGATCGCTGGCCGCTCGCGGCGGCGCTGGCGGCGTCGCTGGTGCTCGCCCGCGTGGACGGCGCGCTGTGGGCGCTGCTGCTGCTCGCGGCGGGGCTCATGCGAGCGCCGCGATCGATGCCCCGCGCGCTCGCGGTCGCGGCCGCGCTGCTGGCCCCGTGGCTGGTGTTCGCCTCGGCGTATTTTGGAAGCCCGCTCCCGCATTCGCTGATCGCGAAGGCGGTGGTGGGACAGAGCCACGGCGAAGGGATTCGCTACTTCAACTGGTTTCTGACTGCGCTCGGCGTGGCGCCCGGCGCGGGCGTTCACGGCGCCACGTTCTGGACATGGAACGCCCTGCTCCTGCTCGGCGCGTGGCTCGCTCTGCGAGAACGGCGGCTGCTGCTGGCGGCGGTCGCGTTCGTGCCGCTGTTCTGCCTCGCGTTCTTGTTGGGCCGCGCCCCGCGCTCGTTTCCCTGGTACCTCTCGCCCGCCGCGTGGGCCTGCGTCGTGATCGGAACGAACGGACTGGAGGCGATGGCCCGCGCGGCGGCGCGCGTGGGCGGGCGCGCGCTCGCGGGACTGGCGACGCTCGCCATCCTGGTCGCGATCGGCGCCCAGGTCTGGAACGCCTCGCTCGCGGCCGCCAACATTCAGCGCGACTGGCAGCGCAACGAGACGGGCTTGAGGCGCGCGGTGGGCGAATGGCTGGCGGCCGAGACTCCGGCCGGCGCCGTGGTCGCGATGGAGGCCATCGGCTATCAGGGCGTCTACTCGCGCCGCCTGGTCTACGACCTGGGCGGCATCATCAGCCCCGATGCGGTGCGGATCGCGCGCGCGAGCCGCTCGAACGCCGAGGCGTTCGCGGCCACGCTCGAGCGCGTGCGACCGGACTACCTGGTACTGCGCTCGTTCGAGGTGGATCGCAACCTGAGCTTTCACGGCGGCCGGCTGTTCGAGACGCGCGAGCAGTTCCAGGCGTTTGCGGATAGCTACGAGGAGGCGCGCCGGTTCGCGGCGCCGGTTCCGCGACTGTGGGGGCCGATGAGCTACCTGACCGTGTACCGGCGGCGGACGCAGTAGCGCTGCCCGCCGCTACCGCTCCATCAGGGCCCCCGTCACCCGCAGGAACGACATCACCACGCCCGCCGCGGTGAGCGCGAGCAGCGCCAGCGCCAGCACCTGGGTCATCGGTGTCTCGCGCTTCTCGTCGCTGAAGCGCATCGCCTCGGCCGTCACCCAGCCGCCCGCGAAGCCGCCCGCGTGCGCCCAGTTGTTCACGCCGCTCATGAAGAACCCGAACGCGAACATCACGACCGCCCATTGCCAGAGCTGCTGCGTGAGCAGCGAGATGCCGCGCCGCCGGCCGTACACGATGAGCGCCGCGAGCAGTCCGAAGATGCTGCCCGAGGCGCCGATCGAGGGCGCCCCGCTCGCCAGGTTCGACACCAGGAAGCCGGCCGCGCCGGCGATGCTGTACACCACGAATCCGCGCGCCGGGCCATAGACTTCGATCACCGCGGGGCCCAGGTTCCGGATCCACATCACGTTGAAGAAGATGTGGAGCAGACCGCCGTGCAGGTAGATCGCGGTGAGCAGCGTCCACCACCAGCCCTGCTGCCAGGCGACCCCGCCGGTCATGCCGAGCTGGTAGAGCGCGCGGCTCCCGGGCGAGAGCAGCGAGAACACGCCGCGCGGGTGGAGGACGGCGTCGGGCTGGAGCGCGAGCGCGAGCGCGTAGAGCGCCACGCAGCTCATCACGATGATCGAGATCAGGTCGAGCCGGCGGCCGAACAGGCGCTGGAGCACGGGGGCCCAGCCGTAGAGCCCGGGCCGCCACGCGCCGCAGAACGGGCACTTGTCCTCTCCGACGCCGATCAGCTTGCCGCACGAGGGGCAGATCATGGAGCCCTGAACCGGTGGCATGCGCGGCAGCATACGGCACGCGAACGAGCGGGCGCGAGCGACGCGCGGCTGCCGCCATCGGCCCGCGGTTGACCGCCGCTCGGCGCGGGTGCCATGCTGCGCGCGTGCATCGCCAGCGCGCGAAACCTCACGCGCGACGCCGCTGGAAGCGCCCGGTGGCGCTCCTTCTGACGTCCCTGATCGTCGCCTTCGGAGCGCTCCTGCGCCTGTCTGCTCCGCCGGTGCGGAGCCGGACTCCCGACGAGTACGTCTACACGCTTTACGCGCAGGCGCTGGCCCATGGCGAGCGGGTTCACACCGGCGAAGTGCTGAAGCTGGTCGCGCGGACTCCCGAGCTCACCGCCTATCCCTCGCCGACTCGCATCGGGTACCTGTGGCTGGTGAGCGGCATGATGCGCCTGACCGGCAACGCCTCGACCGGAAGCGCGGCCCTGGTCTCGACGCTGGCGAGCGTTCTCACGCTCTTCCTGCTCGCCGCGCTGGCGGCAGCGTTTCTCGGCCCCGAGGCCGCCGCGGTGGCCGCCCTGTTCCTGGCGACCTCGCCCCTCGATCTGGCGATCGCCCGGCGCGCATGGCAGGACGGCGTGCTGGCGCTGTGGGCACTCGCGGCGGCCTGGGCGTTCCTCCGCTACGTCACCGACCCGGCGCGGACACGGTGGGCGGTGTTGTGCCTGGCGCTCGCGGCCTACACGGTGCTCATCAAGGAATCGGGCCTGGTGCTGCTCGCGCTGGCGACCGCCGGGATCGCGCTGGTTGCGTGGCGCGCATCGCGCGGACTGCTAGCGCCGCTCCGCGCGGCTCTCGGTGGCCTCGCGGCGCTGGGCGCGGCGGCGCTGGTGCTCGCATTGCACTGCGGGGGCTGGTCGCCACTGCGCGACGCGCTCGTGCGCACCGCGACCTCCGAATGGACCAGCGAATACACGCGCAAGTACCAGACCGGGTCCGTGCTCTACTACGTCTCGGGCCTCGGAGCCCTTCACCCGGTGCCGTTTCTGCTCGGCTACCTCGGCGCGGCGCTGGCCGCGCTGCGCACGCCCTTCCTGCTCGATCACTGGGAGCGCCCCGCCGCGCGCCGGGTCCTGATCGCGCTCGCCTGGTTCGTGATCGCCTTCACCGGGGTCGTGGCGGGGTACCACCTCAAGAACCTGCGCTTGCTGAGCGTGGTCTACGGACCGGTCTACCTGCTCGCGGCGGCGCTGGTCTGGTCGGCGCTTTCATGGCTCGCGCGGCGCGTCCCGGCGCGCGCGTTTGCGCTGGGCATCGGAGCCGTGGCCGTGGCGTTGCTCGCGTCCTCGTACCTCGATCTCCGTCGCTTCCACGATCTGTTCATCCGGCGCGAGGTGCCGGATCTCGCCACGCCGTGGTTCGTGGGCGGCCCGCGCTGAGCACGGCCGGCCACGCCGGGCCGCGGCGCTCCGGCAGCCGGGCGCAGCGGTACGATTTCAGTTGACAGCCTCGCAGCAGTGCGAACGGGTCGCCCCGCGGCA
>CAZYQK010000020.1:0-29624 GCA_964650245.1 uncultured bacterium
CCGCGATGCGCGCCGCCGCGGAGGCGACGCCGCCCGCGGCGCCCCCGACCGCGCGCCCGGTCTCGCCCTCCTCGTGGTAGCTCACCACCTGCTTGATCTGCCCGGGGTGCATGCCGTAATCGAAGTCGGGCAGCATGACGCGCGGGATGGTGCGGCCCGCGAGCACCTCGATGGCGGCGGCGTCCTTCTGCTCCTCTGGGCTCATCAGTGTGAACACGTCGCCCACCGGATCGGCGCGCCCGGCGCGGCCCAGGCGATGGACGTAATCCTCGGGGGTCTGCGGCACCTCGTAGTTGATGACGTGCGACACCCCGGTCACGTCCAGGCTCCGCGCCGAGGCGTCGCTCGCGACCAGGATCATGACGCGGCCGCGCAGCAGGTCTTCGAGGGCCTGATCGCGCTCGCCCTGGCTCGGATGCTCGTCGAGGATCGCGATGGTGTAGCCGCGGCGCGTGAGCTGCTTCGAGACGCGCTCGGCCGAGGCGCGCGAGCGGGTGAAGAGGATGGTATTGCGCACTTCGGCGCGCGACAGCATCTCGTCCAGCAGGTCTGGCTTGAGCTCCTTCGGCACCGGGTAGATCGCCTGCGTGATTCCGGCGCTCGGCCGCGCGGGCGGCGCCATGTCCACGCGCACCGGCTCGATCAGGGCTTCCTTGGCGAGTCGGTTCAATTCGGGCGGCATGCTCACCGCCCACATCAGGGTCTGCCGGGTCTCGGGCAGGAGCTTCAAGAGCTTGCGCAGGTCGGGTGCCAGGCCCAGCGCCACCATGCGGTCGGCTTCCTCGAGCACCATGATCTCGACGTCCTCGAAGTTGAGGCAGCCGCGCGCGTGCAGCTCGAGCAGCCGCCCGGGGGTGGAAACCAGCACGTCGATCGGCTGCTCGCGGAGCATGCGCTCCTGCGCCCCGATGGGTGCCCCGGTGAACACAACGCCGAGGCGGATGTTGGTGAAGCGCGCGTAGTCGCGCGCGCGGGTTTCGACGTAGCTCGCCAGCTCGCGCGTGGGCACCACGATGAGCGCGCTCAGGCGACCGGTGCTTTCGAGCAGCCGCGCCAGGATGGGAACGAGGTAGGCGCCGGTCTTGCCGCTTCCGCTCTGCGCCGCGCCGATCAGGTCGTTGCCCTGCAGGATTATGGGGATGGCCCGGCTCTGGATCGCCGTGGGCTCTGTGAAGCCGGCGGCGCGGATACCCTTGAGGATCGGAGCGGGCAGCCCGAATGATGCGAACGTCACGAGACCTCCGTGAGAGGTGAATGGATGGTGTGAGTTCGGAAAGCGCGCCGGGCTGGGGACGTGGAGTTCGGCTACCGGAGCGCGGCACACAGGTTAGGGTGCAAAGCCGTCCGGGGCAATGAACTTTCGCGACAATTTTCGACTCCGTGCAAAGGGCCCGTAAACCGCGCCGGGCGGCCCCGCCGGCGGCCGCCCACCGCCGGCCCCGACCGTTCGTCCCGATCCTTCGACCGTCCGTCGGAGCCGCCTTTCGCGGGGGCCCAGGCCGTCCTAGCCTCCACTCGAAGCTCAATCCGAGCCCGTCTTTCATCCGGAGGCCCACATGCTCACCGCGGTCAACCCCGCCACCCGCTCACGCACGGCAACCGCCGCCACCGCCGTGCTGCGCGTGCGCGACGCCCGCAAGTCGTTTGGCACCGTTCAGGCGCTGGCGGGCGCCTCGCTGCAGCTTGCCGAAGGCGAACGCCTGGCGCTGCTCGGTCCCAACGGCGCCGGCAAGACCACGCTGATCCGCGCGGTGGCGGGACGCGTGCGGCTCGATTCCGGCGCCATCGAGATCTTCGGCCGCAGCCTCACGCCGGACGAGCGCCGCGGCGCGCTCGGCATCGTGCCGCAGGAGATCGCGCTCTATCCGCTGCTCACGGCGCGCGAGAATCTCGAGGTGTTCGGGCGCCTCCACGGCGTCGCGCGCACCGCGCTCAAGACGCGCGTGGACTGGGCGCTCGACTGGACCGGGCTCGCCGATCGTGCGCGCGAGCCGGTCAAGCGCTTCTCGGGCGGCATGAAGCGGCGGCTCAACATCGCCTGCGGGGTGCTGCACGAGCCGCGCGTGGTGCTGCTCGACGAGCCGACGGTCGGGGTGGACCCGCAAAGCCGCGAGCGGATCTACGAGATGCTCGAGCAGCTTCGCGCCTCGGGCGCCTCGCAGCTGCTCACCACGCACCAGCTCGAGGAGGCCGAGCGCCGCTGCGACCGCATCGCCATCCTCGACCGCGGCGCCATCATCGCGCACGGCACGCTGGCGGAGCTGATCGAGAAGACGGTCGGCCGCGACCGCCAGCTCGTGATCGATCTCGAGCGCCCCGCCGGGCAAGCGGTGGACGGCTTCGCGTCCGAAGCCGGCGGCGCGCGGCTGGTGGCGCGAGTCGCCGACCTGGGCGCCGAGCTGCCGCCGCTTCTCGAGCGCGTGAAGCGGGCGGGCCTCTCCGTCACCGACCTCACGCTTCGCCGCCACGGCCTTCACGAAGTGTTCATCCACCTCACCGGAAAGGAGCTGCGCGAATGATCGCCACGCTGTTGCGCATCAGCCAGATCACCCTGCGGCGCGACCGCGTCGCGCAGGCCATGGTCTTCGTTCTTCCCATCGCGTTCTTCTCGATCTTCGCCTCGGTGTTCGGCGGCGGGTCCATGAACCGCATGTCGCGGATCCGAGTGGCGGTCGCGGACGAGGACCGCTCGGACATGAGCCGCTGGCTGATCGAGGCGCTGAAGGCCGATTCGAGCCTGCGCGTGCGCGACTCGTTCGCCGCGGCGGGTGCGGTGCCGGGCGGGCCGCTCGACCGCAAGCGCGCCGAAGAGCTGGTGCGAAGCGGCGACCTGCCGGTCGCCGTGATCCTCCCGCACGGCTGGGGCGCCACGTTCCCCAACCTGAACGGCCGGGGGATGAAGGCCGAGGTCCTGGCCGACCCCTCCGATCCGGTGGGCTCGCGCGTCGTGGTCGGGCTGCTCCAGCGCGCGGCCGCGCGCGTGCTGCGCGGCGGCGGCGCGGTCACCGGCGGCGATCAGGCCGCGGACGGAGGCGGAGCCGCGGACCCCGGGATGCTGGTCGCCACCCGGGTCACCAACCTGCTCGGCAACGGCAAGAGACGCGGCTACATGATCTCGTTCTACGCCGCCGGCATCGCGGTGATGTTCCTGCTGTTCTCGGCTTCGGCGGGCGGCGGCGCGCTGCTCGACGAGCAGGACTCGGGCACGCTCGAGCGCGTGCTCAACACCAACGTCGGCATGACCGGCCTGCTCGCCGGGAAGTGGGCGCACCTCACGCTGCTCGGCATGCTCCAGATCCTGGTCATGTTCACCTGGGGCGCGCTGGTGTTCGGGCTCGACCTGCTCTCGCATCTGCCGGGCTTCGCCATCATGACGGCCGCGACCGCCGCGGCCGCGGCCGCCTTCGGGCTCTTGCTCGCGACCGCCACCCGCACCCGGCAGCAGCTCTCGGGGTTCTCGACCATCGTGATCCTGGTGATGTCGGCGCTCGGCGGCAGCATGTTTCCGCGCTTCCTCATGACCGAGACCATGCAGAAGATGGGGCTCGTCACCTTCAACGCCTGGGCGCTCGACGGCTACCTCAAGGTGTTCTGGCGCGAGGCCCCGCTGGTCGAGCTGTGGCCCCAGCTCGCGGTGCTGCTCTCGCTCACCATCGCGTTCTTCGGAGTCGCGCGGCTGCTCGCGCGGCGGTGGGAGTACGCGTAACGGTCAGCGCGCGAGTGCTGCCGCGCGCCGCGGGGCGGACCGGCGCTGGCAGCGCGGGCAGAAGAACGTGGAGCGCTGTCCCTGCACGATGCGGCGGATGGCCGTGCCGCAACGGCGGCACGGCTCATCCGCGCGGTCGTAGACGCGGAGCTGGTCGCCGTAGGTGCCGGGCTCGTTCCAGAGCGTGCGGTACATGCTGAACGTGGTGCCGAAGCGCTCGATCGCCTCGCGCAGCACGGCCTGAAGCTCGGTGGCGGTAGCACTCCATTCGGCGGTGGTGAGGCTCCCCGCCCGCCGCCGCGGGTCCACGCCCGCCCGATGGAGGATCTCGCTCGCGTAGATGTTGCCCACGCCGGCTATGCGCTTCTGGTCGAGCAGGAGATTCTTGACGCTGAGTTTGAGCCCGCGGGCGCGGGCCTTCAGCTCGCGGCCCGAGGGCGGCGTTTCGAGCGGGTCGGGCCCGAGCGCTGCGAGCGCGCGATCGGCGGCCAGACCTGCCGTTGGCACGACGCGCAGCAGGCCGAAGCGGCGCGGGTCCTGGAACCAGAGCGTGCTCCGGTCGTTGAAGCCGAGGCGGGCGTGGACGTGGGGAAGCTTTTCGCGCGGCGGAACCGGATAGAATAGCCAGCGCCCGCTCATCCCGAGGTGGGAGAGGAGCGTGATCCCGCCGTCGAGCCCGATCAGCAGAAACTTGCCGTGCCGGCCGACGGTGCGCACCGTCCGGCCGCGCAGCAGCCGCGGCGTGTCGCGCGGCACCGGCTCGCGCAGCCGCTTCCCGGAAAGCCGCACCGAGCGCACGGCGCGCCCGACCACGTGCGCCTCGAGCATGCGGCGCAAGGTCTCGACTTCGGGCAGCTCGGGCATGGGGCGACGCTAGGAAGCCGCCGCGCCCGCGTCAAGCGCGAGGGCGGGCGGCCGGGCGTGTGGCGCCGCGCCGCGCCACGGCTTTGCGCGGAGCCGTTCCGCCATGCGATGCTCCCCGGCTCGAAACCCTCGTGACGACCGGAGGCCGCAGACCGCGAGCCGTGCCCGCCGGGCCCTCGCTTATTTGATCGCCCATGCCGAGCACCCGCTACACCTGGTTCGACCGCTGGGTCGCCGACCTCCGCTTTCGCGAGGCGAGACGGCACATCGCTCCCGGGAGCCGCGTCTGCGACGTGGGGTGCGGCACCGATCCGCTGTTCCTCAAAGCTCTGGCCCCGCTCGCCCGGCTGCGGGTCGGACTCGACTACCAGAAGGTGGCCGCGGGCGGCCCCGGCATCCACGTCGCCCGCGCCGACATCACCCGGCCGCTGCCCTTCGCCAGCGGGTCGTTCGACCACGTGACCCTGCTCGCGGTAATCGAGCACCTGAAGGAGCCGCGCACCATCTTCCGCGAGGTCTTCCGCGTGCTGGCCCCCGGCGGGGGCGTGGTCATGACCTGGCCGAGCGCGGTCATCGACCCGCTGCTCGCGGTGCTGTTCCGGGCCGGGATCGTGAGCCGCGAGATGGAGAGCCACAAGCACGAGCGCCGCCGGCCGCCCGCGTACTGGTTCGGGGTGCTGGAGGAAGTGGGGTTCGTGGAGGTCCGGCACCGGGTCTTCGAGTTCGGGCTCAACCACCTGATCGCGGCGACGCGGCCGCTCCCTTAAGGCCGGCCCGCCTCCGTCGTTGCGCGCGGCGCGCGGCGCGTGGCATTGTCCTAAGGGTCATGGACGACCGCTCACGCTTCGAAGAGTTCGCCCGCCTCGCGACCGAGCAGCGCAATCCCCGCACCATGGACCTCGACACGCTCGGCGTGCCGGCCCTGCTGGAGCGCATCGCGGCCGAGGACCGCACCGTGCCGGCGGCGGTGGTGCGCGAGCTGCCCGCCATCGCCCGCGCGGTCGAGCTGGTGATCGCCTCGCTGCGCGAAGGGGGACGCCTGATCTACGTGGGCGCCGGCACCAGCGGCCGGCTCGGTGTGCTCGACGCCGCCGAGTGCCCGCCCACCTTCGGCTCCGATCCCGAGATGGTGCAGGGCGTGATCGCGGGCGGCCCCGATGCGCTGGTGCGCGCGGTGGAAGGCGCCGAGGACCGCGAGGAGGAAGGCGAGCGGGCTGTGATCGAGCGCAAGGTCGGGCCCAGAGACACCGTGATCGGCCTCGCCGCCAGCCGGCGCACGCCGTTCGTGGTCGCGGCGCTCAAGGCCGCGCGCCGGCTCGGCGCCCGCACCGCCTACGTGACCTGCACCCCGCGCAGCGAGTTCACGCTCGACGTGGACGTGGCG
Source organism: uncultured bacterium (assembly GCA_964650245.1). GTDB lineage: Bacteria > Eisenbacteria > RBG-16-71-46 > RBG-16-71-46 > RBG-16-71-46 > WS-2. The sequence goes on from CAZYQK010000020.1 coordinate 5,955, forward strand.
ATTTGCCCCGAGGTCGGCCCCGAGGTGCTGATGGGCTCCACCCGCATGAAGGCCGGCACCGCGCAGAAGCTGGTGCTCAACATGATCACCACCGCCGCGTTCGTGAGCACCGGGAAGGCCTACGAGAACATGATGGTGGATCTCATGGCGACCAGCCGGAAGCTGGTCGAGCGCTCGCGCCGCACCGTGATGACGGTGTCCGGCGTGGATTACACGGCCGCGGCCAGGGCGATCGAAGCGGCGGGGAAGAGCGTCAAGACCGCGATCGTGATGCTGAAGCTGGGCTGCTCGCGCGCCGAGGCCGAAGCCCGCCTCCAGCGCGCGGAAGGCTTCGTGCGCGCGGCGCTCCAGGAGCCGGCGTGACGGGTGCCAACGCGCGCCGCCCGGCACTCGCGGCGAGTGTTGCGCTCGGCCTCTTCGCCCTGGCCTGCGGGCCCGCGCGCGAGCAGGGGGAGCTCACGTTCTGGCAGTTCTGGCCCGCCGAAGTCGTGACCCCGCTGATCGAGCGCTTCGAGCGCGAGCATCCGGGGCTCCGGGTGCGCATGGAGCAGCTCACGTGGCAGAGCGGGCTCGAGAAGATCACCGCCGCCGTGGCCTCGGGCAACGTGCCCGACCTGTGCGAGATGGGCTCGACCTGGATGCCGCGCATGCTGGCCTCCGGGACTCTCGCCGACTGGAGCGCTCAGGTGCGCGACCTGGAGCCCGCGCTGCGCGGGTGGGAGCTGTGCTCGGCGGGCGGAAAGCACTACGGGGTGCCATGGGTGATGGGCACCCGCGCGCTCTTCTACAACAAGACGCTGTTCGCGCGCGCCGGGCTCGACTCGACGCGCCCGCCCGAGACCTGGGAGGAGCTCTACGACGCCGCGGCCGCGATCCAGAAGCTGGGCAGCGGCATCCGCGGCTACGGCGTGCAGGCGGGCGAGCGCTACGTGCTCTTCAAGAAGTTCATGCCGTTCGCGTGGGGGAACGGCGGGCACATCCTGAGCGACGACCTCGAACACGCCGCGTTCGACTCGCCCGCCAACCGCGAGGCGCTCGAGTTCTACTTGAAGCTGCGCTCGGTCGGCGTGATCGGACGCCAGGACGAGCTGGATCGCCAATTCAAGGAAGGGCGGCTCGGGCTCCAGATCACGGGCGCGTGGTTGTTCCGCTCGATCCCGAAGGACGCCCCCGCGCTCCGCTACGGCGTGGCGCTGGTTCCCCGCCCGGACCGCGAGCACGGCACGAACGCCTCGTTCGCGGGGGGCGAGGTGCTGGTGAGCTTCAGGGCCTCGAAGCGGCAGGCAGGGGCGCTGGCGCTCGCGCGCTTCCTGGCGCGGCCCGAGAACGCGCTCGCGCTCGCGCAGGCGGCGAAGAGCGTGCAGCCCGCGACCCTCGGCGCCGACACCGCGGCCTACTATCGCGAGCGTCCCGGCGAGCAGATCATGGTCCGGCAGTTCGAGACCGCGGTCCCGACGCCGAACCATCCCGCGTGGGTCGAGATGGAGGCCGCGATCGAGGACGAGGTCGAGCTGGCGCTCTACGACCGGAAGAGCGCGGCGCAGGCGATCGCCGACGCGCACCGGAAGCTCGACGAGCTGGTCGGACGGCGCTGACCCATGCGCGCGGCCCCTGACGTTCCGAATCCCGGCGCCGGGGGGCGCGTGCCACGGCGCGTGTCCGGCGCCGGCCGCGCCCGGGCCGGGCTCACGCCGTGGGCGATGCTTTCGCCGTGGGTCGTGGCGTTCGGCCTGTTCGGGCTCTTTCCGTTCGCCTTCTCGCTCGCCGCCTCGTTCACCGACTACTCGCCGATACGCGGCACGGCGCGTTTCGTGGGCACCGCGAACTACGCGCGGGCGCTGGCCGATCCCGCGTTCTGGTCGGCGCTCAAGACCACGGCGTTCTTCGTGGCGGGCACTATCCCGTTCACCACCGCGCTCGCGCTGGCGCTGGCGCTCGCGGTGCAACCCGCGTTCCGCGGACGCACCGCGTTCCGGGTGGGGTTCTTCGTGCCGAGCGTGGTTTCGGTGGTGGTGCTGTCGCTGGTCTTCAAGGGGCTGTACTCCCCCGACGGCGCGCTCAACGCGCTGCTGCGCGTGCTGGGGCTGCCCGCGCCCGTATGGTTGCTCGACCCGCGCACGGCTCTCCCCGCCATCATGGCGATGGACGTGTGGTCGGCGAGCGGCTACTACATGATCATCTTCCTCGCCGGGCTCGAGGCCGTGCCGCGCGAGCTGTACGACGCCGCGCGCCTCGAGGGCGCCTCCTCGTGGGCTTGCCTCCGGCACATCACGCTGCCGCTCATCCGGCCGACGCTGCTCTTCGTGCTGGTGGTGAACAGCGTGCGGAGTCTCCAGATCTTCGCCGAGGTGTTCGTCATGACCCGCGGCGGGCCGCTCCACACCACCACGACGGTGGTGTACTACCTGTACGAGGAGGCCTTCTATCGCTTCAATCTGGGCTACGCGAGCGCGGTCGCGTACCTGCTGTTCGTGGTGACGCTGCTCTTGGCACTGGCGCAGATGCGGCTCGTGGGCCCGCGGGCGGAGGCGCGGGCGTGAGCGCCGGGGCCGAGGCTGCCGCGCCCGCGCCCGTCCCGAGGTGGGGCGCTTCGCTCGCGCGCTGGCTGTGGCTCGGTCCGGTCCTCCTCCTCATGCTGCTGCCATTCGCCTGGATGCTCATCGTCTCGCTGGCGCCGGGGGCAGGCGGCTCGATCGCGAAGGCGCTGCGCGGGCCTTTCGGCCTCGATCACTACCGCACGCTCTTCCTCTCGGCGCACATCGGGCGCTACCTTGTGAACAGCGCCCTCGTCGCCGTCGCGGTGGTGGCACTCAACGTCGCGACCGCGGCGACGGTGGGTTACGTGCTGGGACGGAAGCGCGTGCCGGGAGAGGCGTTTTGGACGCTGGGCATCGTCGCCACGCTGATGCTCCCGAAGCAGGTGCTCATGGTGCCGCTCTATCTGGTCATGAGCCGGCTCCACCTGCTCGACACCTACGGCGCGCTGGTGCTGCCGTTCGCGGTGGACGCCTTCAGCATCTTCCTGGTGCGCCAGTACGTGACCGGCCTCCCGGTCGAGCTGGAGGAGGCCGCGCGCGTGGACGGCGCGTCGGACTGGGAGATCTTCTCGCGCGTCATGTTCCCGCTCATGAAGCCCGTGCTCGCAGTGGTCGCGATCCAATCCTTCCTCACCAACTGGAACTCGTTCCTTTACCCGCTCATCTTCGTGGACTCGGACCGGTTGCGCACGCTGCCGGTGGGGCTGGCGCTGATCTCACAGCAGACCGAGCACAGCGTGGACTGGGGCTTCCTGATGGCGGGCTCGACCGTGGCGTCGCTCCCGGTGCTCGCGGTGTTCGTCGCGTTCCAGCGCCAGATCCTGTCGGGGCTGCTGGCGGGGGCCGAGAAATGAGTGCTAGGGCGGCCGCGAAGGCGGCGGAGGGTGCCGCGTGAAGCCGCAGTCTCACGACGCCCTCGCCCGGCTGCGCGACTACGCCTCGCGCGAGGAGCATCTGATCGTCGGCCTCATGACCGGCACTTCGGCCGACGCGGTGGACGCGGCACTCGTCCGCTTTCACGGCAACGGTCTCGAGGCGCGGCACGCGCTGGAGGCCTACCAGGAGACGCCGCTCGAGCCCGCGCTGCGCCGCGAGGTGCTCGAGGCGGCGGCGGCGCGCGTCCTCGAGCCCGAGCGCCTGATGCGGCTCGACGCGGCACTCGGCGAGCGCTACGCCGCGGCGGTGTTCGAGCTGCTCGCGGGCGCGGGCATCGACCCGCAGGCGGTGGACGCGATCGGGTCCCACGGCCAGACCGTGCGCCACCTGCCGCGCCGCGAAGGGAAGGGGCAGGCACTTACGCTCCAGCTCGGGTCGGCCGCGGTGCTCGCCGAGCGCACCGGGATCGCCGTGGTCTCCAACTTCCGCGCGCGCGATACCGCAGCCGGCGGCGAGGGGGCACCACTCGTCCCGCTCGCCGACTGGTGGCTGTTCCGCTCGGAGCGCGAGTCGCGCGTGCTCCTGAACCTCGGGGGCATGGCGAACGTGACGTATCTTCCCCGCGCGGGGGGGCTCGAAGGCGTCGTCGCGTTCGATACCGGCCCCGGAAACGCCGTGCTCGACGCGCTGGTCTCGCTTCGAACGGGAGGCGCCGGGCGGCGCGACGAGGGCGGTGCTCTCGCCGCGCGCGGAGTCCCGAACGAGGCCCTGCTCGCCGAGCTGCTCTCTGATCCGTTCTTCGGAACCCCACCGCCGCGCTCGACCGGCCGCGAGCACTTCGGCGGGCACTACGCCGAGACGCTCCGCAGGCTCGGCCTGGGGATGGAGCTCTCCGACGACGACGTGCTCGCGACCGCCGTCGAGCTCACGGCCGCCACCGTCGCCCTGGCGGTCGAGCGCTTCATCGCACCACGCGCGGGCGTGGATGCCATCTACGCGAGCGGGGGCGGGGTGCGCAACGCCACGCTGATGCGCGCCCTCGAGCGCAGGCTCGCGCCGGTCCGGTCCCAGCCGCTCGACTCGCTCGGAGTGCCCGCCGCGTCGAAGGAGGCGCTTGCCTTCGCGTTCCTCGCCCACCAGACGCTGTGCGGGCTGCCCGGCAACGTGCCGGGCGCCACCGGAGCGTCGCGCCCCGCGGTGCTCGGGCAGATCACGCCCGGAGCGTGATGCGGACTCACGCTCGCACGCTCGCGTTCGGCGCGGCGTTGGCACTCGGGGCGCTCGTCGTCTCGTGCGCGCCTGTTCCCCCGCCGGTCCCGCCGCCGGTGCCGCCCGCCGCTCGCCCCGGCGCGCCGTCGCCCGCCGCGGGGCCAGCGTCGCCCACCGCGTTCGAGCTCACCGCCGAGCCGCTCGTGGACGTGGGGCTCGCGTGGAATCTCGATAGCGTGCGGGTCGAGCCCGCCCGCCGGGTGTGGATCGAGGGGCCGCGGCCCGGGAATGTCGTTCAACTCGGCAGCGTGGCCCCGCTCGTGTTTCGGGTGGGCCGCCCGGAGAGCGCGCACGGACCTCGCGCCGATTTCGCGATCGAGATACTGCTCGAGCCCGGCGACACGCTGCTCGTCGGCGACCGCACGCCGGCGCGCGGCCCGGTCTTGAGCTGGAACGGGAAGTCGTGGCGCGGGCGCTTCAAGGTCTTCGTCAACCCGCGCGGCAAGCTGACGCTGGCCGACCGCCTGCCGCTCGAGACCTATCTCCTCGGGGTGGTGCCGGGCGAGATCGGCGCGCTCTCCGACGCGCTGATCGAGGCGGGCCGCGCGCAGGCGATCGCGGCGCGCAGCTACACGCTCTTCTACCGCGGCCGGCGCGGGGCCGAGGGCTTCGACCTCTACGGCACCGTCGAGGATCAGGTGTATGGCCCGGTCGAGAGCGAGCGGCCCCTCGCCACGCGCTGCGTCGAGAGCACGGTTGGGAAAGTGGCGCTCGCCGACGGCCTGCCGATCCGCGCCAACTACTGCTCGACCTGCGGCGGCATCACCGCCGAGGCGTGGGAGGCGTGGCCCACCGATCCGCTTCCGTATCTCGAGAGCCGGCGCGACCGGGACGGCGGCGCCGACTACTGCGCGGCGTCGGCGCATTACCGCTGGCGCGAGGAGTGGAGCGCGGCCGAGTTCGCGGCGAACCTGGCGCGCTTCGGGCCGCAGTACGGCGTGGCGCTGCCGGCGCAGGGCGCGGGCGACCTGCTCGACGTCCGAGCCGCCGCGCGCTCGCGTTCGGGGCGCGTGTGGCGGCTCGAGGTCACGACCACGACCGGCGCTATCGCGATCCCCGCCCACGTGCTGCGGCAGGTCTTGAGGCGGCCGGGAAACCCGAACGCCATCCTGCGCTCCAACCTCTTCAAGCTGGACGTGCGCCGCGACCCCGCGACGCGCGCGGCGGTGGCCATCGTCGCGAGCGGCGCGGGCTCGGGCCACGGCGTCGGGCTCTGCCAGGTGGGGGCACTCGGCATGGCGCGGGAGGGAAGGAGCGCCGCCGAGATCCTCGGGCACTATTACTCGGACGTCGAGCTGCGACGGACGTATTAGCCATGAGCCCGGCACGATCCACGCTGTTCGCCAGCGCGGCGGCGTTTGCGGTTTCCTTCTGCGTCTACCTGCGCACGCTTCACCCGGGCGTGCCGGGGCCCGACTCCGGCGATCTCATCGCCGTGGCGCGCGTGCTCGGCGTGGCTCATCCACCCGGCTACCCGCTCTACACCATGCTGGCGCATGTCTTCGCGCTGGCGATCCCGTGGGGCGGGTACGCGTGGAAGATCAATCTGCTCTCCGCAGTACTCCACGGAATGGCCGCCGGGCTCCTCTGCGCGACCGTCGGCCGGCTCACCGGCCGGGCGGTCGCGGGGCTCGCCGCATCCCTGGCACTCGCCTTCTCGCGTTCGTTCTGGAAGGTCGCCCTCGTCGCCGAGGTGTTCCCGCTGAACAGCCTGATGGCGGCGTTGCTCTGGTTCGCCTTCTCCGCCCTGCTGCGCGACGCCGGGCTGCTCGCCGCGGCGGGGAGGCGCAGGCAGGAGGGGGCCCAGGCGGGCCCATGGCCGTTGGCCGTCTTGATCGTGGTGAGTGCGGCCATCCCGGCGCATCAGCACACGCTGCTGATGCTGGCCCTGCCGCTCGATGCCGTGGCCCTCGCCCTGGTCCTGCTGCCCGAAACGCGTCTCGCACGCTGGCTGCCGGGCTATCGGCGGCCCTATGCGCTCGGCCCCCTCCATGCCGCCGCGGGGTTGGGGCTCACCCTGCTCGGGCTCGCGCCGCTCGCGTTCCTCCCGCTCGCCGCCGCACGCCATCCCGCGCTCTATTGGGGGCGCCCCGACACCCCGGCGGGCTTCGTGGCACTCCTGACGCGTGCTGACTACGGCTCTTTCAACCTCGCCGCGCAGCAACCCGGCCAGGTCGCAGACGTCAGCCACGGCTGGCTGTATCTCCAGGCGATCCCGCCCGACTTCGCGTGGGTCGGTGCCGTGCTCGCCGCGGTGGGAGCGATCGGTCTCGTCATCGGCGCGAGACGGAGCCGGGGCCGTCCCGCCGCGGACTCCGGCGCCCGCCCGCTCCTCATAGTCGTGCTTGGTGCTGCGCTCCTCCAGGGGCTGTTCTTCAGCCGTGTCCCGTTCTCGAGTGACGTGCCCTACCTCCGTGGCGTGGTGGAGCACTTCTACGTTCTGCCCCACATCACCGTCGCCCTGCTCGCGGGTATCGGTGTCGCGGCACTCCTGGCATGGTTGCCAGGAGGCCGGCGCGGCGTCACGGGCCTCGCGATCGCGGGGCTCGCGGGTGTGTCGCCACTCGTCGCTCACTTCAAGACTCTCGACCAGCGGGGGAACAGGTTCATCGAGGACCTCGGCCGAAACGTTCTCGCGTCGCTCCCGCCGAACGCCGTTATGTTCTCCGTGGGGGACATCGTCTACAACAGTCTCAGCTACCTGATGGTGGTCGAGGGCGAGCGCCCGGACGTCGTGATGGTCGACGAGCCCCTGTTGAAGCGGGCCTGGTACGTTCGATCCCTGCGCCGCGCGCACCCCGGCCTGCTGCCGCCGTTCACCGAACGAGCCGAACCGGACAGCGACCGCTACACCGGCGACTCGCTGAGCGCCACCGTGCGATGGATCGATCATCTGCGCGGGCGCAGACCCATCGCCTTCACCCGATTCCTCGATCGCAGCTACAGCCCCCGCTACGAAATGGTGCAGAACGGGCTGGTGATGGTCCCGCAGCCGCGCGGCGAGGCGCCGCCCTCCGGCGCACACGTACGAGCCGCCGCTCGATTGCTCGAGTCGCTCAGGCTGGACAGCTTCTTCCGCGGGCAGGATCCGCGCGGCCCCGAGGTGGAATCCCGCCCGCTGATCACCCGGTTTCTCTCGAACGTCTGCTTTCTCCTCTGCGGGCCCGAGGGGCGGGAAGTCCGGAGGGCGGAGTACCCGGGCCTTGGGGTTCTGGCAGTCTTTCTCGAGCGTTTCGAGCGGTTGGACCCGATGGTGGATCCCGAACTGCTGCGGGCCGCCGGGTTCCTGCACGTCTACCATCCGGATTTCCGCGACCGGGCGCTGGCGGTGAAGGCTCTTGGCCGCTATCTGGCGACTGACCCCGGCGGGCCCGAGGCCGTGGGGGCGTCCCGATTGCTCGAGGTGTTGCGACGCGGAGAATGACGCTGCCTCCGCGCTGAAGTTCAGCCCCCCACCCGGGCCCTTTTCGGCCGACGGGCCCGGGCGGGCCCCGGCCCGCCCGGGGTTGGGGTGCGTTGCGGGGGGCCAGCCCCGCGTCGGCCGGTGCCCGGCCGCGCGGAATCGACGTTGACAGTCCTCGCGTTGCGGCGCGAACATCATGCCCTGACAGTTCCGACGCGTACGTGACCGTGCCGCCTCTGCCTCCAGGAGCTGCGCGCGCGACGCTGGCCGCAGTTTCCATGGAGCGTCCGTGATCCAGGACCCCCCGCTTCGCCCGCACACGCGGCCGGTATCGAGCGCGTCCGCCCTGCTCGATCTCGCCCGTCCGTCCGCTCCGTCCGCTCCGTCCGCGACGGTCACGGGGGCCGCCCGGCGCGCCCGGATCCGGGAGCTGGCGAACCCCGAGGAGGTGTCGCTCGCCGGGAGGATCCGGAGGCGGTTGCTCGGCATCCCCGCGCGTGAGACTAGAGCGGCGCGGCGCGGGTTCGACGTGCGGGATCCGTCGCTGCGCCAGCGGCTCGAAGCGATCGGGCTGGCGTTTCTCTCCGGCTATCACGCGGCGCTCGAGTGCGGTGACGCGCGGGGGCTCGCCTCGCGGCTCGAAGGCGGGCTGCTCGAGCTGCGCGGCTTCGCGTTCGAAGGCGCGGGCATGGCGCTGCTCCTGCTCGACGCCCTGCTCCCGTTCGGCGGCGGGCGCTGGCTGCGCTTCGCGCGTGGCGATGGCGCTCCGCATCTCTACATGGTCCACGTGGGCGCGGGCTGGGCGCTGGCCCGCCTTCCCGGGGTGGTCGCGCGGCGGCTCGTCCCGCCCGATCCGCTGCTGCGCTGGCTCGCGTGGGACGGATGGGGTTTCCACGACGGGTATTTCCACCGCGAGACGCGCGTGAAGCGGCAGCGGGTTCCACGCGCGCTCGCGGGCTACGCGCGGCGCGCATACGATCAGGGCCTGGGCCGCAGCCTGTGGTTCGGCGATGGCGCCGATCCCGAGCGCATCGCCGCCGCGATCGCAGCCTTTGACCCGGCGCGCCGCGCCGACCTGTGGAGCGGTGCCGGGCTGGCCGCGGCCTACGCGGGCGGCGTTCCCCGCGAAGCGCTCGAAACGCTGCGGGATGAGAGTGCAGACCATCGCCTTCATCTCGCCCAGGGCGCCGCGTTCGCCGCCAGGGCTCGCGAGCGCGCGGGCAATCCGGCGGCCCACACAGCACTCGCGTGCGAGGTGCTGTGCGGCACGGACGTGGGGACCGCGGCCCGCATGTGCGACGAGGCGCTCGAAGGTCTCGCCGCGGACGGCGCCGAGCCGGCCTACGAGAGCTGGCGGGGCAGGGTGCGCGCGCGGCTTCCGCACGGAGGGCGCGCCTGATGTCGATCGCCATCGTCGGAATGGCCTGCCGCTACCCGGACGCCCGCTCGCCCGCCGAGTTGTGGGAGAACGTGCTGGCCCAGCGCCGGGCGTTCCGGCGCATGCCGCCCGAGCGGCTCAGGCTCGAGGACTACTGGTCGCCCGAGCGTGGCGCGCGGGACCGCACCTACTCGGTGGAGGCCGCGCTCATCACCGACTACGAGTTCGACCGGGTCGCCTTCAAGGTGGCGGGGAGCACGTTCCGATCGGCCGACCTCGCCCACTGGCTCGCGCTCGACATCGCATCCCGGGCGCTCGAGGACGCGGGCTTCGGCGGCGGCGAGGGACTGCCGCGCGAGGCGACGGGCGTGCTGCTCGGCAACACGCTGACCGGGGAGTTTTCGCGCGCGAACGTCATGCGACTGCGCTGGCCCTACGTGCGGCGCGTGCTCGAGGCGGAGCTGGACGAGCTCGAGCTCCCGTCCGAGCGGCGCCGAACGTTCCTCGCGTCGCTGGAGGCGCGCTACAAGGCCCCGTTCCCCGAGGTGGGCGAGGAAACGCTCGCGGGCGGGCTCTCGAACACCATCGCGGGGCGCATCTGCAACCACTTCGACTTGAAGGGCGGCGGCTACACCGTGGACGGCGCCTGCGCATCTTCGCTGCTCGCGGTAGCCCAGGCGTGCTCTGCGCTCACGGCCGGCGACCTCGACGTCGCGCTCGCGGGCGGGGTGGACCTGAGCCTCGATCCGTTCGAGCTGGTGGGATTCGCCATGACCTCGGCGCTGGCGTCGGTCGAGATGCGCGTCTACGACCGGCGCTCGGACGGCTTCTGGCCGGGCGAGGGTTGCGGGATGGTGGTGCTGATGCGCGAGGAGGAGGCGGTGGCGCGGGGCCGCCGCATCTACGCGATGGTGCGCGGCTGGGGGATCTCGTCCGACGGCGGCGGCGGCATCACGCGGCCCGAAGTGGAGGGGCAGATCCTGGCCATCCGCCGCGCTTACCGGCGCGCCGGCTTCGGCATCGAGACCGTCGGCTACATCGAGGGCCACGGGACCGGGACCAGCGTGGGTGACGCCACAGAACTCGCGGTGCTCTCGCGCGCGCGGCGCGAGGCGTCGGCCGGCTCGCCGCCCGTCGCCATCGGATCGATCAAGGCCAACATCGGTCACACCAAGGCTGCGGCCGGCGCGGCAGGCCTGATCAAGGCGACGCTCGCCCTCCATCACCAACTGCTTCCGCCCACCACTGGCTGCGAGGATCCGCATCCCGATCTCGTGGGCGACTGCCCGGCGCTGCGCGTGCTGCGCGAGCCGGAGCCCTGGGCCCCGGAGCATCCGCTGCGCGCCGGGGTTTCGAGCATGGGCTTCGGCGGCATCAACACGCATCTCGCGCTCGAAGCCACGGCCACCTCACGCCGCCGCGGCCTCGAGCCCGCGGAGCGCACGCTCGCCTCCTCGGCCCAGGACGCCGAGATCTTCCTGTTCGCGGGTGAGGACGGCGTGGCGCTCGCGCGGTCGGTGGAGCGCCTGCTGGAGGGCGCGGCCGGGGTCGCTCGCGCCGACCTCACGGACCTGGCGGCGGCGCTCGCGCGGGACCTCGGGCCCCGAGCGCTGCGCGCCGCGATCGTCGCCGCGACGCCCTCCGAGCTCGCCTCGCGGCTCGAGACGCTGCGCGCGTGGCTCGAGGCCGGCGTGACCGAGCGGCTCGGCGTCCGCGAGGGCGTGTTCCTGGGCGCTCGCGCGTCGGCGCCCCGGATCGGCTTCCTCTTCCCCGGGCAGGGCTCGCCCGCCCATCCGGACGGCGGCATCCTCCGACTGCGCTTCGACGCGGCGCGCGATCTCTACGCCCGGGCGTCCCTCGTGACGGGCGCGGACGAGGTGGCGACCGAGTTGGCGCAGCCGGCGATCGTGACGGCCTCGATGGCGGCCCTGCGCGTCTTAAGTGCGATCGGCATCGAGGCCGCGGTCGCCGTGGGTCACAGCCTGGGCGAGCTCACGGCGCTTCACTGGGGCGGCGCGATGGACGAGGACACCCTGCTGACGATCGCGCGCGCCCGCGGACGGGCGATGCGCGATCTGGGAAGTCCCACCGGCGCCATGGCCTCGATCCGCGCCACCCGCGACGAGGTCGAGTCGCTGATCGGCGCCGCCGCGATCGTGATCGCCGGGCTCAACGCGCCGCGACAGACCGTGATCTCGGGCGAGCTCAAGGCGGTGGAGGCCGCGATCGAGCGAGCGCGAGCGCGCGGGCTCACCGCGGTCCGGCTCCCGGTCTCCCACGCCTTCCACTCCTCCCTCGTGGCCGCGGCCACTCCCGCGCTCGCCGCCCATCTCGAACGCGCGACGCTGGCACCTCTTTCGCGCGCGGTCCATTCCACCGTGACCGGGCGGGCGCTCGCCCCGGGCGAAGACCTGCGCGCGCTGCTCGCCCGCCAGATGACCTCCCCGGTGCGCTTCGCCGAAGCGGTGGATGCGGCCTCGCGCGGGCTCGACCTCTGGATCGAGGCCGGACCGGGCCGCGTGCTCGCCGGGCTCGCGTGCGAGGTGACCGGCGTCCCGGTGATGCCGCTCGATGCCGGCGGCCGATCCATCGCGCCGCTGCTCGCCGCCGCCGCCGCCGCCTTCGCCTTGGGAAGCCCGCTCGATGCCGGCGCGCTCTTCGCCGCGCGTTTCACCCGTCCCCTCGAACCCGGCCGGCGTCCGCGGTTCTTCGTCAATCCGTGCGAGCTGGCACCGGTCTCGGACGAAATCCCCCCGCCGGGCGGGGGCGAGCCGGCCGGAGCGAAGGAGGCGACAGAGTCGGCCGAAGTCACGCCCGGGCGCCCGGCGCTCGAGCTGGTTCGTGAGCTGGTCGCGTTGCGCGCGGAGCTTCCACCCGCCTCGGTGCGGGACGAGAGCCGGCTGCTCTCCGACCTTCACCTGAACTCGATCGCGGTCGGTCAGCTCGCGGCCGAAGCCATGCGCCGGCTCGGGCTCGAGCCCTCGGTCGATCCCACCGCTTTCGCGGGCGCCACGGTGGCCGGTCTGGCGAGCGCCCTCGAGGAGCTGAAGCTGACGGCGACGCCCGGGCGGGAGCGGGAAAAGATTCCGGCGGGACTCGACACCTGGGTGCGCGCCTTCACGCTGGTCGAGGTCGAGAGCGCGCGGCCGAAGCCGGCCCCGATGGACGCCGGGCCAGATGGCCCGTGGCGGGTGTTCGCGCCGCAGGACGATGCGCTCGCCGGGGCGGTGGAGCCCGCGCTGCGGAATGCGGTCCCGGGCGGGGGAGTGGCCGTCATCCTCCCGGCTTCGCCCGACGAACGCCACGTGCCGCTGCTGCTGGAAGGCGCGCGCATGGCGCTCGCGGTCAGGGGGCCCACGCGCTTCGTCCTGGTCCAGCGCGGGCCGGGGGCGGCGGCTTTCGCACGCACCCTCCACCTCGAAGCCCCCTGGATCCCAACCGCGATCGTCGAAGTTCCCGACGCCGTTCCGCGCGCCGCGGAATGGGTGGCCACGGAAGCGGCGGGCGCCTCGGGATTCGACGAGTGCCGCTACGACTGCGATGGGAGGCGGTGGCAGCCGGTCCTCACCGCGCTGCTGCCGGGAGAGGCGCGGGCGGAAGCGGCGCTCTGCGCCGGCGACGTGCTGCTGGTCACGGGCGGCGGCAAGGGTATCGCCGCCGAGTGCGGCCTGGCACTCGCGCGCTCGACCGGGGCGCGGCTCGCGCTGGTCGGCCGCTCCGATCCGGCCGCCGACCCCGAGCTCGCGCGAAACCTGGAGCGCATCGCCGCGGCCGGCGTCACCTTCCGATACGAGATCGCCGACGTGACGGACGCGGCCGCCGTCAGGCGGGCGGTGAAGGCCCTGGAGGCCGCACTGGGCCCCGTCACCGGACTGCTCCACGGCGCCGGGCTCAATCGCCCGCGGCTGATCGAAACGCTCGACGAGGAGACCTTCCGCGCGACGCTGGCGCCCAAGGTGCAAGGTGCCCGCAACGTGCTCGATGCGATCGATCCTGAGCGGCTCCGGCTCTTCATCGCCTTCGGCTCCATCATCGCGCGCACCGGCATGAGAGGCGAAGCCGACTACGCGGTGGCGAACGAGTGGCTCTCCCGGCTGGCCAGCGAGTGGCGGGAGTGCCACCCGCAATGCCGCACCCTGGCCGTCGAGTGGTCGGTCTGGTCGGGCGTGGGGATGGGAGAGCGGCTGGGGCGGATCGAGGCGCTCGCGCGCGAGGGCGTGACCGCGATATCGCCCGACCAGGGCATCGCGATGCTGCTGGACCTGCTCGCCCGGCCGATGCCTGCGACCGCGATCGTGGTCAGCGGTCGCATCGGCGATCCACCCACCCTGCGGCTTCAGCCCGCGACGCTTCCGCTCCTGCGCTTCCTCGAGCGGCCGCTCCTCCACGTTCCGGGAGTGGAGCTGATCACAGAGGCCGAGCTCTCGGCCGACACCGATCCGTACCTCGAAGACCACGTCTTTCGCGGCGAGCGGCTGCTCCCGGCGGTGCTCGGGCTCGAGGCGATGGCGCAGGCCGCCATGGCGCTCGCGGGGCGCTCCACGCTTCCCCGCTTCGAGGACGTGCGCTTCGAGCGCCCGGTCGTGGTGCCGGAGGGTGCGAACGTGCGCGTGCGGCTGCTCGCGCTCGCGCGCGGGCCCGGCCGGATAGAGGTGGCACTCCGTTCGGCCGGGACCAACTTCGCGGCGGATCACTTCCGCGCCGACTGCCGCTTCGACGAAGCACCGGCTGCGGCCGGGGAGGAGGCGGCCGTCCTGGCACCCGCGGGGCGCGGGACCGAGATCCCGCTCGATCCGGGGAGCGAGCTCTACGGCGGCGTGCTGTTCCATCGCGGGCGGTTCCGGCGGCTCAGGGGCTACCGCGAGCTCATGGCGACCTCGTGTCTCGCCGAGATCTCAGAGGACGGCGCCGTGCCGTGGTTCGGCCGCTACCTGCCGGCCGACCTGGTCCTGGGCGACCCGGCCGCGCGCGATGCCGCCATCCACGCGGTTCAGGCCTGCATCCCGCACGCGGTGGTGCTGCCGGTCGGAGTGGAGCGCATCACGCCGGCGGCACTCGATCCGGCAGCGCGGGTCTGGGTGCGCGCCCGCGAGCGGAGCGACCGGGGCGACACGCTGATCTACGACGTCGAGCTGCTCAGCCCCCAGGGCGCTGTGCTCGAGCGGTGGGAGGGTCTGGCCTTGAGGCGCGTTGCCACGCAGGACTCGGGACCGGCCTGGCCCGAGCCGCTGCTCGGCCCGTACGTCGAGCGCCGGGTGAACGAGCTGAGCCCGGGCTCGCGGGTCTCGGTGGCGCTCGAGCGGGGAGCGGAAGACGCGCGTGCGGCGCGCGGCGAGCGCGCCCTCTCCCGGATCCTCGCGCGCCCGGTGCGCCTCTGGCATCGCCCGGACGGCAGCCCGGAGGTGGAGGGGGCCGCGGTCTCGATCGCCCACGCGGGTGCGCTCACGCTCGCCGTGGCCGGAACGGCACCGCTCGGCTGCGACCTCGAGCCGGTGGTGGAGCGCGAGCCCGCGGTCTGGGATGACCTGCTTGGCCACGAGCGCCTGGCGCTCGCGGGGCAGCTTGCGCGCGAGACCGGAGAGAGCCTCTCCTCGGCTGCGTCCCGGGTGTGGACTGCGGGCGAGGCGCTCAGGAAATCGGGCGCTCCGGCTGGGGCGCCGCTCGTCCTGGGACCCGCCGCCCGCGACGGCTGGGTCGTTCTCGTGTCGGGCCGTCTCCGGGTTGCGACCGTGATCTCGGCGGCGCGAAACACCGCCTCGGAGCTCGCTCTGGCGGTGCTCAGCGATGGGGCGGGGAGCACGGGAGAGCCGCCGGGCCCCGGGCCACGGGGATGACGCGCGCGTACGAATTCCGCCACGTGGTGGGCTTCGAAGAAACGAGTCTGGTCGGCAACGTCTACTACGTGAACCATCTGCGCTGGCAGGGGCGCTGCCGTGAGCTGTTCCTGCGCGAGCACGCACCCTCCGTGCTTGCGGACCTCTCGGGCGGCCTCTCGCTCGCGACCACGCGTTGCTCGTGTGAATACCTGGCCGAGCTCTGCGCTTTCGACGAGATCGTGCTGCGCATGCGGCTCGAGGGCCTCACGCAGAACCGGCTCGTGCTCGGCTTCGAATACTGGCGGAGCACCGCGAGCGGAGAGGATCTGGTGGCGCGCGGGGCGCAGGAGATCGCCTGCATGCGCCGCGAAGGCGGAAGACTGGTCGCCACACCCGTGCCCGAGGTCCTGCGCGCGGCGCTCGAGCCCTACACCGTTTGACACCCCCGAAGGCGCGTGGCTATTCTGCGCGGCTCGCGGTGAACCGGCCTTTCCCGAAGGCGGCGCCGCCCGTCGTGGGGTTGTAGTTCAGTTGGTTAGAACGCCTGCCTGTCACGCAGGAGGTCGCGGGTTCGAGTCCCGTCAACCCCGCCACGTACCGCCCCGTCCTGACTCGCCGCCCGGGTTCCGCGCGAGATCGGGCGGTGGGCGGGCCGCGCCGCAGCCCCGCCGGCCGCCGCGCTCGCCCCGGCCCCGGGGAACGCAGGGCGCCCTGGTTGCCGCGGGCCCGTGCCCGGCGCCCGCCTCCCTGAGGCTTCGAGCGCCGGACGCGCCCGGCCCCAGATTGTGCTCGCCTCCACCTGCGCGAGGGCCGATTTCTTATTGACGGGGGGGAGGCGCTCCGTATACTGCCGATGCTTTTTCGGACCGGGCGCGCATCTTCGATGCCTCGGCACGCATCGAAGGCGCGTCGCGGAGCGACCGGGTCCGGTTTCGAAACCCGCGCGCTGATGCGCGCGAAATCCGGCTGAGGGTGCCATGAAGCGGAAGAAGGGAGTCCCCGGCAACGAGGAATTCGGCATCGTCCCCGATGACGAAGCCGCGGACTACAAAGACGAGGACGAGGAAGCCGAAGAGGACGACGATCTCGAAGACGACGATCTCGAAGACGACGAGGACCTCGATGACGAGGACTTCGACGACGACTTCGACGAAGAGTACGACGGCGACGAAAACGATATCGACGACTTTGAAGAGGAAGAGTCCTAGAGCGGTCCCGAAAGCGAGCGTTCATTGCCGATGAGAATCGGACACGGAAACAGGCGCAAATCGCGATGGCTGCGAGGAGGTGGCTGACCCCATGGTCGGTTTCGGCCCTCACCTGATGCTGGACGGTTACGGGTGCGACAAGGCTCGGCTTCAGGACCTCAATCTCATCTACCGGATCCTCGACGAACTGCCCACCCGGATCGGCATGACGAAGATCATGCCGCCCTACGTCTTCAAATACAGCGGGGTGAGGCCGGAAGACTGGGGGCTCTCGGGATTCGTGCTCATCGCAGAGAGCCACGTCAGCATCCACACCTTTCCCGAAAAGAACTTCGTCAGCGTCGACATCTTCTCCTGCAAGGCTTTCGACGCGGAGTTCGCGGGCGCCTACCTCAAGGATGCCTTCGGCATGGTGAAGGTCGAGGCCACGATTCTCGATCGGGGCACCGAGTTCCCGAAGGAGCTGAACGGCGCCGCCCGTCTGGTGCGCGCCGACCGACGCCGGGTCGCCCGCCCCGCGGCGCGGGCCGCCGTCCGGCACGGTTGAGCGAGGCGCGCGCCCGCGGGCCCTGCCCTCGACGGGCGGGGCCCCTGGCGTCTCGGACCCGGATGGATTGACCCCATGAACCGTCCCGACTGGCCGACCGGTCTCCCCCAGAACTTCGGAGGGCTCGATGACCCGTACGCCGGGCTCGAGCTGGCGCGCGCCGTCGTGCTGCCCGCGCCCTACGACTTCAGCACGACCTACCAGGGCGGCGCGCGGTGGGGTCCGCGCGCCATCATCGCCGCCTCGCAGAACATGGAGCTGTGGGACGAGGAGGTCGGCGCGGTCTACCGCGCCGGTATCCACACCCTGCCCGAGCTGGAGCCCACCGCGCGCGGGCCCGAGGCCATGGCGGAGCGCGTCGAGCGGGCCGTGGGCTGGATCCTCGAGCAGGGAAAGCTCCCGGTGTTGCTGGGCGGCGAGCACAGCCTCACCGCGGGCGCGGTGCGGGCCACGGCGGAGCGCTTCCGGAACCTGAGCGTGCTCCAGCTCGACGCCCACGCCGACATGCGCGACACCTACCTGGACTCGCCCTACAGCCACGCCTGCGTCATGCGCCGGCTGCGAGAGCGGGTGCCCGCCGCCTCGGTCGGTATCCGCTCGATGAGCGAGGAGGAGGCGGAGCACCTGGCCGCGCATCCCGCTCCGATGTGGAGCACGCGGCAGTTCCGCGCGCTCGCGGGCGGCTGGGATCCGATTCTCAGGTCGCTCACCGACGAGGTCTACGTTTCCTTCGACCTCGACGCGCTCGACCCCTCCGTGCTTCCCGCGACCGGCACGCCGGAGCCCGGCGGCCTCGACTGGTACGAGGCGGTGGATCTGCTCGCCGCCGTCTCGCGCCGCGCGCGCATCGTGGGCTTCGACGTGGTCGAACTCGCGCCGCTTCCCGGCCAGGTCGCGTCCGACTTTCTCGCCGCGCGGCTCACCTACCGGCTCATCGGTCTCGCCCTCGCGAGCGTTCCCACCGGCGCGCTGCGCGCGTGAGCTCGGCGGGGCGCGCATGACCGGCACCGCGCCGCGCCTCGTGCTGCGCAAGAACCAGGACCGCCGCGTGCGCGGCGGGCATCCCTGGATCTTCAGCAACGAGGTCGCGGCCATCGAGGGCGAGCCCGCGGAAGGCGCGCTGGTCGAGATCGCGGACTTCCGCGGGGCCTACCTCGGCCGGGCCTACTTCAACCGCCGGAGCCTGATCTGCGCGAGGATTCTCACCCGCGGGCGCGACGCGATCGACCGCGACTTCTTCGTGCGCCGAATCGAACGCGCGGTGCGGCTCCGCTCAGCCGTGCTCCCCGGTGAGCGCACGCTGCGCCTGGTCTACGGCGAGGCCGACCAGCTTCCGGGGCTGGTGGTGGACCGCTACGACGACGTGCTCGCGGTCCAGATCCTGACCCTCGGGATGGAGGCGCGGGCCGAGCTGGTGCGGGAAGCGCTCGAGGCGACCCTGGCCCCGCGCGGGGCGGTGCGCGCCGCGGACTCGCCGCTGCGCACGCTCGAGGGGCTTCCGCTCGAGCGCGCGGTGTGGTGGGGCGAGGTGCCGGAGCGGATCGAGGTCGGGCTCGAGGGTTTTCGGGTGGAGGCCGACCTGCTGCACGGACAGAAGACCGGGCTCTTCCTCGACCAGCGCCTCAACCGCCGCCGCGCCGAGGCCCGCGCGCTTGGGCGGCGCGTGCTCGATCTCTTCTGCTACCAGGGAGAATGGGCGCTCCATGCCGTGCGCGGCGGCGCCGCCTCGGTGCTCGCCGTGGACTCCTCGGAGCCGGCGCTCGCGGCCGCGGCCCGCAACCTGGAGCGCAACGGGCTCGCGGAGCGCGTGACGCTCCGGCGCGGCGATGCCTTCGACGTCGTGCGCGAGCTCGAGCGAACGGGCGAGCGATTCGGCCTCGTGATCCTGGACCCGCCCGCGCTCGTCAAGTCACGGCGGCATCTGGCGGCGGGCGCCCGCGCCTACCGCGAGCTCAACCGCGCGGCGATGGCGTTGCTCGAGGAGGAGGGCACGCTCGTCACCTGCTCGTGCAGCCACCATCTCGACGACATGCTATTTCGGCAGGTGCTGCTGGAGGCGGCGCGCGCCGCGCATCGGCCGTTCCGCGTCCTCGACTGGGCGGGAGAGTCCCCCGACCATCCGCAGCTGCTCGCGGTGCCGGAGACGCACTATCTCAAGTGCGGGGTGCTGCAGGCGATCTGATGAGTCGCGCCGCCTGCGTTTCGGGCTCAGGACGCCGGCCGGGTTTCCTCCGGCCCCGCTCCCGCCTTCTTGAGCTCGTCCACGTAGTTCATGCGCAGATCCGTGAGCGCCTGCCGGAGTACGCGCTCCTCGTCGGAGTCGAGGTTGCCGCGGGTGCGGGCCTCGATCGCGGCGAGCGTGTCGATGGTGTCGCGCGCGGCCTCCAGGTTGACCTCGATCTTGCGCGACATTGGGTTCACGAGCTTGCCGAGCGTCATCATGGCGGCCTGCTGGAGCCCGAGGAGGAGCTGGAGGAACAGCGCCGCGGCGCGCGAGGGGGTGGTTTCCGTCACGGCAACTCAGGCGGGGCGGGCAGAGCCTGCGGAGGCGGATGCGGATCCGCGCGCGGCGCGGGCGCCACCGGGGCGTGGACGCGCGCCTTGGCCTCCTCCCACAGACGGTCGAGCTCTTCGAGCGGAGCCTGCGCCGGCGTCCTGCCCTGCTCGGCGAGGCGGCGCTCGATGTGGTGGAACCGGTCGCGGAAGCGGTGGGTCGCGGCACGCAGCTCGCGCTCGGGATCCACGCCCAGATGGCGGGCGACGTTGACCACCGCGAACAGCAGGTCGCCGATCTCGCGGGCGAGCGCCGGCGTGGTGTCGCCACCCAGCTCCCGCTCGATCTCGGCCAGCTCCTCGCGCACCTTGGCGAGCGCGCCGGCGGTCTCGGGCCAGTCGAACCCGACGGCGCCCGCCTTCTCCTGCACGCGGTAGGCCGCGATCAGCGCGGGGAGCCCCTTCGGCAGCTCGCCGAGGAGCGAGGCCGCGATCTCTCCCTTCTCGGACTTCTTGATCTCCTGCCACTGGCGATAAGCGGCGTCGCCATCCTCGATGTTCGTGTTCCCGTAGACGTGCGGGTGGCGGCGGATGAGCTTGGCGGCGCCGCTCTCGAGTGCCGCGGCGAGGCCCGGTCCGCCCCGCTCGCCGAGCAGATCGAGGCAGAAGATGGCGAGGAAGGCGAGGTCGCCCAGCTCCTCGGCGATGTGCTCGGAGTTCCCGGAGGCGATCGCCTCGCCCGACTCGACCGCTTCCTCGGTGAGATAGGGCGTCATGCTCTCGAGCGTCTGTTCGCGGTCCCACGGGCAGCCGTCGGGCCCGCGCAGGCGGCGGCACACGGCGACCAGCTCGGCGAAGGCTTCTTGCTCGCGATCGGTCATGAGGTCGCGAGAATAGCGGAGGTGCCAGGGGAGGCCAAACCGCGCGCATGAACGCGTGCCGGCCCCTGTTCGGAGCGCCGCGCTCGATTGCGCGCGCCCGCCGCGCGTGGATATGCTGCGGCCCGATTCCGCCGCGCGCGCCGCGCGCGATTTCACGTCCGCGAGGGTCGCTCCCGTGCCTATGCCGGTTTCCACCTGGGTCGAAGTGGACCTGGACCGCTTCGCCGCCAACCTGCGAGCGGTGCGGGCCTTCATCGCCCGCGGCCGCGAGGAGGGTCGCGCGCCCGAGATCCTGCTCGTGGTGAAGGCCGATGCCTACGGGCACGGCGCCGTCGAAATGGCGGACGCCGCCGAGCGCGAAGGCGTGGCACATCTCGGCGTCGCCACGCTTCACGAGGGCATCCAGCTTCGGCAGGCCGGGTGCCGCCTGCCGATCGTCGTGCTCTCGCCGCTGCTGCAGAGCGAGATCGCCGAGGCGGTCGCCCACCGGCTCGACCCCACCGTGTGCGATCTCGAATTCGCCCGCGCGCTGTCGGCCGCGGCCTCGAACGGCGGAGGTCCCCAGCGCTGCCACGTCGAGGTGGACACCGGGATGGGCCGCATCGGCGTGCGCGAGGAGGAGGCCGAACCGTTCCTCTCAGGCCTGGCGGCGCTGCCGGGGCTGCGGCTCGCGAGCGTGTACACCCACTTCCCGGACGCGGATAGCCAGGACCTCGCCTTCTCGCGCGATCAGGTGCGCCGCTTCGATGCGTTGCTCGCGAGGCTCGCGGCGCGCGGCATCCGGCCGCCGCGGGTCCACGCGGCGAACAGCGCGGGCACGCTCAACCTGCCGGAGGCCCACTTCGACACGGTGCGGGTCGGGCTCGTCGCCTACGGGCATCAGCCGCAACGCGCGTCGAACGGGATCGCGCTCAAGCCGGTGATGTCGTTCAAGAGCCGGCTGGTGCAGGTGCGCGACCTGCCCGCGGGATCCCCCGTGAGCTACGGGCGCACCCACGTGACCTCGCGCCCGACGCGCGTGGGCGTCGTGGCGGTGGGTTACGGCCACGGCTACTCGTGGCTGCTCTCGAACCGTGGAGCGATGCTCGTCGGCGGCCGGCGTGCGCCCATCATCGGGCGCGTGACCATGGACCTGACGATGGTGGACCTGAACGAGGTGCCGGACGCCGCGGTGGGGGACGAGGTCGTGCTGTTCGGCGACCAGCACGAGGAGTCGCTCCCGCTCGAAGAGGTGGCGCGGGGGAGTGAGACCATCCCCTACGAGGTCATGTGCACAATCGGCAAGCGCGTGACGCGTATCTACGTGCGCGGCGGCCGCCCGATCAAGCTCACGTCGCTGGTGGGCGAGCGCGCGGAGTGGGCGGAGCAGGCGGCGGATCACTTCCGCCTGCGGGCCCAGGCGGTGGCCGCGGCGCGCCGCGGCTGACCGATGCGCGCGTTCCTGATCGTGCTCGACGGCGTGGGGATGGGCGCGCTCCCGGACGCCGCCGACTACGGCGACGCGGGCTGCAACACGCTGCTCCACGTCGCCGAGGCGGTCGGGGGCTTGAAGCTCAGGCACCTCGAGTCCCTCGGACTGGGCCGCCTGCTGGGCCTGCCGGGCGTGCGACCGATCTCCGTTCCGCGCGGCGCGCGCGGCCGGCTCGCCGAGCGCTCGAAGGGCAAGGACAGCACGACGGGACACTGGGAGCTGGCGGGGCTCGTCGTCGAGCGGCCGTTCCCCACCTATCCGAGCGGCTTCCCCGAGGCGCTGCTCGACCGCCTGAGCGAGCGCACCGGACGCGGGTGGATGGCCAACGTCGTCGGCTCCGGCACCGACGTCATCGCGCGCTTCGGGCCCGAGCATCAACGCACGGGAAAGCTCATCGTGTACACTTCGGCCGACAGCGTGTTTCAGGTCGCGGCCCACGAGACCACCGTGCCGCTCGAAGCGCTCTACGCGGCGTGCCGCGCGGCGCGCGAGCTGCTCAGCGGCGAGCACGCGGTGGGGCGCGTCATCGCGCGGCCGTTCGTGGGAAGCGCCGGCGACTATCGGCGCACCCCGAATCGTCGCGACTTCTCGCTGGCGCCGCCTGCGGCCACGCTGCTCGACCGCCTGGTCGAGCGCGGGGTGCGGGTGGTGACGGTGGGCAAGGTGGACGACCTGTTCGCGGGCCGCGGCGTGTCCGAGGCGATTCACACGAAGAGCAACGCGGAGGGCGAGTCGGTGCTCCGCGATCTGGTGCGGCAGCGCGGGGAGGGGCTGGTGTTCGCGAACCTGGTGGACTTCGACCAGCAGTACGGCCACCGCAACGACCCGGCGGGCTTCGCCCGCGCGCTCGAGCAGTTCGACGAGCGGCTGGGCGAGATTCTGGCCTTCCTCCGGAGCGACGAGATGTGTCTGATCACGGCCGACCATGGGAATGACCCCACCACGCCGGGCACCGACCACACGCGCGAGTACGCGCCGCTGCTGGTGGCGGGACCGCGCGTGAAGCCGGGGGTGGAGCTCGGAACGCGCGAGACCTTCGCCGACGTGGCGGCCACGCTGGCCGAGGTGTTTGGCGTCGCGCCGCCCGCCGCCGGCCAGAGCTTCCTGCGCGCGGTGCGCGCGTGAGGGCGAAGCCGGGCCGGCGAGGCGGGCGGCGCGGGGGCGGCGCGCGAGCCGGCGCTGGCGCACGGGCCCGCGTCCCCGCACCGCTGTCCCCCGCGCGGCTCATCGCAGAGGCCGAGACTGCGCGCGCGCAGGCCCACGCCCCATACTCGCGCTTCTCGGTGGGCGCCGCCCCGTTCACAAGAGACGGTCGCGCCATCCACGGCTGCAACGTCGAAGACGGGCCGTTCGGCCTCTCGATCTGCGCGGAGCGAAACGCGGTCTGGAAGGCGGTGAGTCAGGGCGACCGCGATTTCATTGCGGTCGCGGTCACCGCCGGACCGGACGGCGGCGCCTCGCCGTGCGGCGCGTGCCGGCAGGTGCTCCATGAGTTCGCGCCGGATCTCGTCGTGTACTGGAAGGACGGTCGCGGCCGACTCGTGCGCGAGAAGCTGTCGCGGCTGCTCCATCGGCCGTTCGTCTACCCGCGGAGGAAGGCGCGGTGAGCCGCGAGCGCGACGAGCTGGTGGATGCCATCACCCGCAAGGTGATGGAGCATCTGGGCCGCACGGGAGCGCCGCCCACCGGGGCCCCGCCCGCGCCGCCTCCGGCGGAGCGCGGCGAGCCCGGCTGCAACAAGGGCGCGGATGCGGCCGACTCCCTGTGGATCCCGGCCGACCCCCTGCTCCT
>CAZYQK010000021.1:0-29283 GCA_964650245.1 uncultured bacterium
ACGAGGACGCCTTCCGTGCCGGCCACCTCGCGGCAGGTGGCCGCTGCCCGCGAGGTGGCCGGCACGGAAGGCGTCCTCGTCGCGCGCGTCGAGCAGCGCGAACTCGGCGCGCCGCGCGAGCGCCGCCGCGGGATCCAGCGCGATCACGGCGTCCGGGCTCAGGAGATGATGGGCAGCTCGCAGCAGTGGCCCGACGGGATGGGCCGGCCGTGCGGGCACTGCCGCGGGTGCCCGAGGAATGAGCAGATCGAGTTCGTAACCTCGGGGTCGATGATGTGCTCCATGCGGCAGGCGACGTTCTCGACCTCGGGCTCCGAGAGGTGGAGCGCGGAGGAGAACAGCGCCTCGGCCAGGCGGCGGCGGCGCACCAGGTCACGCGCCGCGATCCGCCCGCGCGGCGTGTACTCGAGCGCGACGCCGTTCTGCGCGATGAGCCCGCTCTCGACCATGCCCAGCAGCGTGCGGCGGTTGTCCACCACGTCCGGCACCTTGACGCGGTGGGGGTCGGGCGTGCGCCCCTCCTCGAGCAGCGACCACATCTGGACCAGCACCTCGTCGTAGCGGCGCTCGATCTCCTCGCTCGGCACGGTGAGATCGCTGAGCTGGCCGTGGCGCAGCTCGACCCGGCGGTCGGCGAGATTGCCGATCTTCGCGGCGTGGGTCACGGTCACGAGCGTGTGGCCGCCGGCGTGGAGCGACCGCAGCAGGCTCAAGACCCGGTCCTCGTTCTCGGCGTCTAGGTTGCCGGTGGGCTCGTCGGCCAGGATGAGCCGCGGCTGGTTGATGAGCGCGCGCGCCACGCACACGCGCTGCTGCTCGCCGCCCGAGAGCTGGGACGGCAGGTGCCGGGCGCGGTCCGCCAGATCCACCTTCTCCAGCGCCGCCAGCGCCTCGCGCTCGTCGGCCACCGAGTGGTAGTGCTGGGCGACCATCACGTTCTCGAGCGCGGTCAAGTAGGGGAGCAGGTGGAACTGCTGAAAGATGATGCCGACCTGCTCGCGGCGGAAGCGCACCCGCCCGGGCTCGGCCAGTGCTCCGATCTCGACGCCGTCCACCAGGATGCGTCCCGCGGTCGGCACGTCGAGCGCCCCGAGCAGGTTCACCAGCGTGCTCTTGCCCGACCCGGAAGGCCCCATCACCGCGAGCCACTCGCCGGCCTTGATCTCGAGATCCACCCGGTCCAGCGCCTTGAGCGCGCCATAGTGGCGCGAGACGCCTTCGAGCCGAACCAGGACCTGGGCCAACGTCAGTCCCCCTTCAGCGCGGGCGCGGACTCGATCGAGAGCGCGAGCCGGATGGGTCCGAGGCCGGCCAGCGCCGCTACCAGCAGCGAGAGCGCCAGCACCAGCGGCGGCACCTGCCAGTGGATCGCGATCGCGGAGTGGAACACCTCGCGCCCGATGACCTGGGCGAAGCACAGCCCGAGCGCCCAGCCCGCGGTCCCGCCCGCGGCGCCGATCACCAGCGACTCCGCCACGAACAGCCGCAGCACGTCGCGGCGCTTGGCCCCCAGCGCCTTCAGCAGCGCGATCTCGCGCCGCCGCTCGAGCGCCAGGTCGGTGAGCGTGCCGAAGGCGCAGAGCCCGGCCGCCAACAGCGCCGCGACCGTGACCAGCGCCATCAGCCGCCGCATGCGCTCGAGCAGCCCGGCCTCGGTCACGGACAGGGCGTGCAGCAGGAGCGCCCGGGTGCCGCCGCCCTGCTCGAGCCGTACCACCGCTCGCGCCGCGCTCCGGGCATCGCCCTCGACCCGTGCCTGCACCAGGCTCACGCGCCCGGGCAGGCCGGCGAGCGCCTGCGCGTCGGCGAGCGGCAGCCACCACGCGTCATCGTCTTCGCCTCCCGCCTCGAGCCGGGCCCCCGCGGGGAGCGAGAGCGTGCGGCCGCCGCCGGCGAATTCGAGCGTGAGCGGATCGCCCTCGCGCACCAGGAGGCGCTTCATCAGCCGCGTTCCCATGAACGAGGCGTGCCGGCCGGGCGGCATGCGCCACGAGGGATGAATGCGGCGGAGCGTCTCGAGGTCGGCGCCCACCACCTGGACCGGCCGGGTGCCGGCCCGGGCCATCACCACCAGCAGCGGCGCTCCTTCGAGGCCCGCGGCCGCCAGCCGTTCGCGGGCCAGCGCCTCGTCCAGATAATCGGTGGCGGCGGCGAGTGCCCCCGAGGACCCAGGGCTCTCGCTGGCGCCGCGGCTTGAAACCAGGATCAGGTTGGGACCGAGCGCGCGCAGCTCGCGCGTGAGCTTGCGCGACACGTCGCCCGAAACGTGGAGCAGCGCCGAGGCCACAGAGGCCCCGATCGCGACCGCAACGACCGCCAGCGAGACCGCGCCGCGGTTGCGCCACAGTGCGCCGCGCAGCATGCGCGCTTCCATGCGGGCCCGCGGGTCAGCCACGGAGCACCGCCGCGGGATCGAGCCGGAGTGCCAGGCGCAACGGCCCCAGCGTGCCGAGGAACGCGACCGCCAGCGCGAGCGCGAGTGCCACCGGGAGCAGGATCAGCTGCGGCGGCGCCGCCGCGCCGAAGGTCTGCCCGCGGATCGCGGCCGCGCCCAGGCTTCCGATCGCCCAGCCCAGCGCACCCCCGGCCAGCGAGATCAGCATGGTCTCGCCCAGCAGCAGGGCGGCGATCTGCCGGGCCGATGCGCCGAGCGAGCGCAGCAGGCCGAGCTCGACGCTGCGCTCCACGACCGCCGCGGTGGTGGTGGAGAGCAGGCCCAGGATCGAGGCGGTGAGCGCCGCCAGCGCGAGCAGCAGCATGAGCAGGTTGAGGCGCTCGACCACCCGCGCCTCGCCCTGCACCACCTCGGTCATGGGCAGCACCTCGACCCCGCCGAGCCGCCCGGCCAGGTCGCGCGCCACGACCGCGGGATAGGCGGTGCACATGTAGCGTTCGTAGCCTCTCGGGTCGCGCGCGGGATCGGGCTCCGCCTCGCGCGTCCTGGGTCGCAGCAGCGCCGAAAGCCACACGCGATCGATCGAGCCCGAGCGCCCGGCCAGCGCCTGCACCCGCTCGAGCGGCGCCCATGCCTTGCGGTCGTCGAGCCCGCCCGCGTCCACCACCGCCGTCACGCGCCACTGCGCGCTGCGCTCCGCGAGCGCGACCTGTACCAGCCCCCCGACCGCGAGCCGGAGGCGGACCGCGAGGTCGCGGCCCAGTGCCAGCTCCTCAGAGCCTTCGCGCGGCCAGCGGCCCTCGAGCCGCCAGTTGGGGTGGAGGTGCGAGAGCCCGGTGCGCCACGGGCCGCCGCGAGTCTCCACCGCACGATCGAACCAGGTGCCCGTGACGCGCGCCGGCGCGCCGTTGAGGTCGGCCGCGATCGCCAGCTCTGGCGCGGCTTCGAGCACGTTGTGCTTCCAGAACGAGTCCTTGAGCAACGCGACGTCGGATTCCGGAAGCGAGAGCCCCGCGCGCGCGGGCTCGAGGGCGAGGCCCCCCAGGTCGAGGCTGCTGCGCGCGCCCTCCGGCAGCACGACGAAGTTGGGACCCGCGGCGCGCAGGGTGCGCGCCAGATCGTCTCCCACCTGGAGCGCGAGTGTCCCGAGCGCGATCGCGACCGCCACGCCCAGCGTCACCGCCATGAGCGCGAGCAGGAGCCGCGCGCGGCGGGCGCGCAGCGAGGCCGTCAGCAGGCGCGCGAACACGGGCTAGCGTCCCTTGAGCCGCGGCAGGCCCGCGCGCAGGTCGGCCTCGCGGACCAGCAGCCGCCCGCCCTCGAGCCTGAGCGGGAGCGGGATGGGATTGCAGCCGCCGCCGCGTCCGAGGGTCTTAAGCGGGATGGGAGAGGCGCAGTTGCGGCACACCAGCGCGCCCCCCTGCTCGAAGTAGCCGCGATCGCCGCAGATCTCACAGGCGTCGAAGCACACGCGCGGCTCGCCGTCGACCTCGATCGCGAAGAAGCGTGCCGCGCCCTCGGGGAGCGTGACCTCGTAGAAGTGCGGGTGGCGATCGTGCAGCAGGCCCAGGTCGAGTACCACGGCCCCGGATTCGAGCGCCACCGGTTGGGCCGGCGGGCGCTCCGGAAGTCGCGAGCCCCGGATGAACGCGGTCGCGAGAAACCCCACCACTACGAGGGCCAGCGTGGCGGTCCAGCGGCGCCGCGCGGCGTCGCGTGCTCGCGACGCCCGCTCGAGGCGCGCCGCGGGCCCGCTCGCCGCCGGAATCAAGGGCGCGGGCGCCGTGGCCCGATTCGGCCCGAACAGCAGCATGCCCGCCCCGAGGGCCACCGTGAGGGTGAAGAGCAGCAGCTCGTTCTTGACCAGCGGCCCGATCAGCGCCATCTCGGCGCGGCTCGAGGGCAGGAGCTCCGCTTCGGAAAGCTCGTGCAGTCCGCCGATCAGGAGCTGGGCCGCGATCAGCAGCAGCACCGCCGAGGTGATCGAGAAAAACGGCTTGAGCGGGATGCGCAACGTGCCGCGCGCGAACAGCACGCCGAAGCCCAAAGCCAGCACCAGCCCCAGGGCCGCCCCCAGCCAAAGTGCCACACCCTGGCTGTTGAAGCTCGCGGCCGAGAGAAAGAGCGCGGTCTCCGCTCCCTCGCGAAACACCATGACGAAGGCGAACAGGAACACCCCGGCGGCCCGGCCACCCGTACTACCGGTCGCCCGCGCCATGCCGCGCTCGACCTCCTCCTTCATGCGCGGCGCCGCGCGCCACATCCAGAACACCAGCGTGAGCACCAGCACCGAGCCCGCCACCATGGCCAGGCCCTCGGCCAGTTCCTGGTTGAAGGTGAGCCGCGCGGCCAGGACCGCCGCCGCGACCGAGGCGGCGAGCGCCAGGCCGGCACCGGCCAACAGTGCGCCGCGCAGCGATTGGAGCCCGCGGCGCTCGAGCAACGCAAGCGAGAGGGCGAGCACCAGGGCCGCCTCCACTCCTTCCCGCAGCGTGATGACGAAGGCTTCGAACATGGTCGCGTTCCCTCGCTAGCGGCGGGGCTCGAATGGCACCAGCGGCCCGTGGCCGGGCTCGCGCTCGAGCGTCTGTTTCCACGCGCGGCACACGCGCGGGGCGCAGAAGCCGAACGCCTGCTCGTTCAGGACGTAGAGCTGGCTCTTGCCCGCGCGGCGCACCCGCACGATGTCCAGGTCGCGCAGGATGCGAAGCTGGTGCGAGGTCGCGGAGAGCGAGGACCCGATCGCGTGGGCCAGGTCGCTCACGCACAGCTCGCCGAGCGAGAGCGCGAATACCAGCCGGCTGCGCGTCGGATCGCCCAGCGCGCGAAACGTGCGCGACAGGCGCCCGACCAGCGCGTGGTCCGCGAGCGCCTGCCGCACGCGCTCGGCCCTGCCGTCGGACGGGGCCGGAGCGGCGGGGGAGGGGCGCGCGCGACGGGCGGGCGAGCCGCGGCGGCGGTTGGAAACGCGGGCCCGCATCTCAGCGTGATTGAATACTTGAGGAAGCGTTCATGCGTTCGGGCATCTTCGCCGAGCCTCCGGCGCGGCGTCAAGCGGTCGGCGCGACTCGCGGCCTCGCGAGGGCGGAGGCGTTGACCGCGGGCCGGAGCGCTGGCGATACTGCGGCGATTCCGACCGGAGGCCGAAAGCCATTTGAAAGCGCTACGCACGCTGCTGGTCATTCTTCTGTCGCTCGCCCCGCGGGCCGTTCCCGCGGCGGCGGCTGGCCGCGTTGCGCGCGCCGAAGCGCTCTACGAGCGGGCGCTCGACCACCTCCGCCGCAACACGGTCGACGCCCGCCGCATCGCGATCGACGAGCTGGAGCGGGCCACCCTGCTCGCCCCCGGCGATCCCGCATACGAGCTGACGCTGGCCCGCACCTACTATCAGGCGGGCTACCTGCGCCGTGCGCGCGAGCGCTTCGAGCGGGTCGCGCGGCTCGAGCCCCGCGACGCGGAGTCGCGCTACGGCCTGGGTCAGGTGTGGCGGCGCGACTGGCTCAAGTACCTGGACGAGACCTCGCTCGCGCGGGCGGTGGACCATCTCTCGACCGCGGTGCGGCTCAGGCCTTCGTACTGCGACGCGTGGCTGCTGCTCGCACCGCTGCTGCTCGAACAGCACAAGCCGACCGCCGCGGCCGGGGCAGCCGCGCACGCGGTCGAGGCCGATCCGGAGCGCGCCGAGGCGCTGATCGCCGAGGCCTACACCTCGTACCGGCTGGGGCGCGTGGCGCACGCCGAGAGCGCCTTCACCGCCGCCATCCCGCGGCTCCGGCGTATGGTTCGCGAGCGCTTCGAGGACATCGCGCCGATCGCGAGCGAGCGCGACACCTTCACGCTGCGCCGGCTGCCGCCCGCGAAGCAGGCCGAGTTCGTCCGGCGCTTCTGGAAGGAGCACGACCCCGACCTGGCCACGCCCGAGAACGAGGCGCAGCTCGAATACTGGTCGCGGGTGAGCCACGCCTACTTCATCTACTGGGACGCGAAGCGCCGCGTGTGGGACGAGCGCGGCGAGCTCTACGTGCGCTACGGGCCGCCGGAGAAGTCCGACTACAACCCGATCGGCGAGAAGCTCTACGTCACGAGCCCCTTCGGCCGCGCGTTTCCCGCCAACATCCTGCTCTGGAGCTGGCCGGAGCTGGGCATGCAGGTGCAACTTCAAGATCGCCTGCTCTCCGAGTACTACCAGCTCCCGGTCAGCCTGTACGAGGATGTCGATCCGCTGCCCGATCCGGATTCGCTGGCCCGCCGCGCCGGCATGCTCCCGGCCCGCAGCGGCCGCGGCGTGTTTCCACTGTTCCCGCCCGGCACCGTCCGGCGTCCGGTGGACGGCGTGCTGGCGCGCTTCGAAGACGGCGCGGTATCGCGGCTGCTGGCCCAGATCGAGTCGCCCGGCGGTCCCGGCGACAGCCTGACCGCCGAGTGGGTGGTGCTGGATTCGGCCCGCGTCGAGGTGGCGCGGTCGCGCGGGGCGCTGGTGCCGTCGGCGTGCGATCCGACCGAGCATCAGGTCGCGGACTTCGCCTTAGCACTGCCGCCCGGCCGCTACCTGGTGGGGGCCTCGGTGCGCGATCGCGACGGCCGACGCGCCGTGTACCGAACGCAGGTCGAGCTCGGCCCCGGCGCGGCGGCACTCAGCCTGAGCGACGTGGTGGTGTCGTGCGGCCTGCCCTTCACCGGCGGTCCCGAGGCCTCAGCACCCGCGGTGCGGATCGAGCCCAACCCCTCGGCGCGCGTCAGCGGCCGCGACCCGCTCACCGCCTACTTCGAGATCTATCACCTGAGCCCCGATCGCGACGGCCGCTCGCGCTTCGAGTACGTCTACACCGTGCGCTCGGCGGCCCGTGATCCGCGCATCTGGATTCAGCGCGCGCTCCAGCCGCGGCCGCAGCCGCCCGGCATCTCGGCGACGCGCCAGGAGGAGCACGCGGGCGAGCTGCGCCGCCAGTTCGTGCGCGTTCCGGTGCAGACTCTGCCCGCGGGGCGCTACCGGCTCGAGATCCGGGTCCGCGACCTGGTGGCCGGGACCGAGGCCGCGGGCTCCGCCGAGTTCCTGCGTCTGGTCGAGCCCGCTCCGGGGCGCAACTGACGGCCGTCCCGCGCCCGGCCCCGAAAAAGCTCTGCAGACGAGACAGGGCCCGACCGATAACCGGGACGCGAGCCCCGCCCACCCACCGCGAGGAACATGATGTCCGAGACCAAGCCCCTGATCCTGGTCGTGGACGACGAGTCCGATCTCGTCTCCGTGCTGCGCATCGGTCTCCAGATCGAAGGCTTCCAGGTGATCGACGCCGCCGACGGCGAGGAAGGGCTGCGTCGCGCCCAGCGTGAGAAGCCCAATCTCATGGTGCTCGATCTCATGCTTCCCAAGCTCGACGGTTACAAGGTGTGCCGCGCGCTCAAGTTCGACGACCGCTACAAGAGCCTGCCGATCGTGGTCTTGAGCGCGCGCTCGGGGGAGCAGGACCGCAAGCTCGCGTTCGACATGGGCGCCGACGCCTTCATCAGCAAGCCATACGACATGGCGGAGCTGGTGCGGATGATTCGCGCCAAGCTGCGCATCCCCTCCGACCGCGCCGCCTGACCGCCGGCGCCGGCTGCGCCGCGCCGTCGCGTCCACCTCAGCTAATGCCGCGCGGCGGCACTCCGGCGAGCACCTCCATCATCTCGCGGTGGATCCGCCCGTTGCTGGCCAGGATCGAGCTGGGCCCGGGCCTGAAGCGCGCACCGGTGTAGTCGGTGACGCGCCCCCCCGCCTCGCGCACCAGCAGCGTGCCCGCCGCGGTGTCCCAGGGCGAGAGTGCTGCCTCCCAGAAGCCGTCGAATCGTCCCATCGCGACGTAGCTCAGGTTGAGCGCCGCCGAGCCGTCGCGCCGGATCCCCTGCGCGCGGCCGAGGAACGCCTGGAATGCCGGGAGTACGCGCTCCGGGTGCTCGCGCACGTCGTAGGGAAAACCGGTGACGAGCAGAGCGTCCTCGACCCGCTCGACGCCCGAGGTCCGGATCGGCTCACCGTTCAGCGTGGCGCCCGCGCCGGCCGCCGCCGCGAACATCTCGTCGCGCACCGGATCGTAGACCGCGCCGGCCCTGAGCTCGCCTTCGACCTCGACCCCGATCGCGACCGCGAAGAACGTGTAGTTGTGCGCGAAGTTGGTGGTGCCGTCGAGCGGATCGATCAGCCAGCGCGCGGGGCTGGCGGCGGCGCCGGGTGATCCCGGATGGGTGCCGGACTCCTCGGCGAGCACGGTGTGGCCGGGAAAGCGCGCCGCGATGCGGTCCAGCAGCAGGCGCTCCGAGCGGCGATCGTACTCGGTGACCAGGTCGATGCGACTCTTGCGTTCCGGGGCGTGGAGCGCGCCGTAGCCTTCCCGCACCACGGCCCCCGCCTCGCGCGCGAACTCGATCGCGGAGTCGCGCAGCCGCTCAGGGTCGAGCGCGCTCACGCTCCGCCCCGCGCCGCGCTGTGGACGCAGAAGCGCGAGTAGGGGCAGTAGCCGCAGTTGCGTTGATCCGGCTTCGGCGGGAACTGCGCCCCGCGAATGCCGGCCGCGGCCGCGCGCACGCGCTCGGTGGCCCGCGACAGGTGATCGGGCTCGACTTGGGCTTCGCCCACGACGCCGCTGTCGACGAAGTGAAGCTGGACCCGCGCAGGCGTGACCTGACGGGTCTCGGCGTAGGCCAGCGCGTAGAGCCCGAGCTGGTCCTCGCGCAGGCTCTGGCGCGCCCGCTCGCCGGCTTTCTCCGCGTCCTCGACGTCCGAGGTCTTGTAGTCCACCAGCACCACTTCGCCCCGGGTTTCGTCGACGCGATCCCACCGGCCTTTCACCAGGTCCTGACCGACGCGGAACTTGAAGTCCAGCTCGATCGCGAGCGGGACGCGTCCCGTGGCTTCCTCGCGTGCCACGAAACGGCGGAGCGCCGCCCGACCCTCTTCGAGCCGGCGTTCCTCGTGCTCGCGCGAGTAGAACCCTTCGCTCGACCACGCGCCCTCGAATGCCGCGACCACGTCGTCGGGGGTGACGGGCAGGCCCTTCATGCGGTGCAGGTGGTAGACGCGGATCGCGTGGTGCACGGCGATGCCGTACATGACCCGCGGGTCGCTGCCGAGCGGAACCTGCACCACGTGGGCATAGCGGTACTTGAGCGGGCAGGTCAGGTAGTCGTCGATCTGCCCGTGGGAGAGCTCGAGCGGCCGATCGTCAGGCTTGGGCGCGATCGGGGCGGGCGCCGGATCGGCGGCCGGCGCGTAGCGCGTGATGGACTCGAGCGCCGACGCGCTCTTGCGGGTGCGGGGCGCGGCCGGCAGCGCCAGCGCCTCGACCACGAAACGGCTCACCTTGCGCGTCCGCTTGCCGCCGTAGTCTTCAGCGTGGGTGAGCACCAGGCGGTCGCGCGCCCGGGTCATTCCGACGTAGAACAGCCGCCGCTCCTCGCGCTCGTGCTCGGCCCGCGGATCGCCGCCGCGGGAGAGCTCGGCCGGGAACTCGAGCGGCTCCGCGCGCCGCTGGAGCGGGAACCGACCCTCGACCAGCTGGACCATGAAGACGACCGGGAACTCCAACCCCTTCGCGTTGTGGGCGGTCAACAGCCGGACCGCGTCCTCTTCCAGGTCCACGACCGCGGCCTGCGGATCGTCGCCCGCCTCGATCAGGAGGTCGAGGTGGCTCATGAAGTAGGGAACCCGGTCGCTCTGGAGCAGCGGTCCGACGCGCCCCATGATCCCGAACAGCTTGTTCAGGTTCTGGACCCGCTCCGCGGCTTCCGCGGTCTCGTCCGCCGAGAGCCGCGCCAGCAGTCCGCTCTCGGTCACGAACTCGTAGAGCACTTCCGAGGTTGGACGCCGCGTCGCGCTCGCCGCGAGCCGCCGGTGGAGGTCGGCGAGCCGCCGGATGGCCTCGCGCGAGACGTCCGAGAGCTCGCCCGACGGCCGGCCGGCGGCGACCTCCGCGAGCCGCAGCAAACCGCGGTTCGTTCGCCGCGCCTCGGCCGAGAGCCGCGCCAGCTCCACCGGCTCGACCCCGAACAGCGGATCGCCCAGCACCGCAAAAGCCGACGGGCCATCATCGGGATCGGCCACCAGGCGGAGCAGGTTGAGACACAGCATGACCTCGGGCCGCTGGTAGAGACCGCGCTGGTTTGCGCGCTGGAAGCGCACTCCGCGGGCCTTCAGCGCGAGCGCGACCGCGTCGAGGTGGGCATGGGTGCGGGCCAGCACGGCGAAGTCACGCGCGGCGCGCGCGCCGCCGTCCAGCGCCGCGGTGATCTCCCCGGCCACCGCGTCGGCCTCGTCGCTTCCGGTCTCGAACGGCAGATCGACGACTTCGCCCGCGAGATCGCGGGCCGCCACCAGGCGCTTCTCGAAGCGCGCGGCATCGCGGGCCTCGAGCCGCTCGGGGTCGTTGAACTTCACCATGCGATGGGCGAGATCGAGGATCTTCTGGCCCGAGCGGTAGTTTCGCGTCAGCAGCAGCACGCGAGTGCCGGGAAACGCCTCCAGAAAGCCGAGCAGGTTCTCGACCTTGGCCCCGCGAAACCGATAGATGCTCTGGTCGTCGTCGCCCACCACCGTGAGGTTCGCGGTTCCCGGCGCGCCATCACCGGGTGCCCGTCCGCACAGCAGCCGGACCAGCTCGAATTGCACGTGGTTGGTGTCCTGGAATTCGTCCACCAGGACGTAGCGGAAGCGTTCCCGGTACTCGCGGCGCAGGTAGGGCCGTTCCCGCAGGAGCCGCAGCGCGAGGCCGATCTGGGAGCCGAAATCCACGCGGCCGTGCTCGAGCAGCAGACGCTGATAGGCCGCGTAGGTGCGCGCCTTCTCGAGCTCGCCCTCCGCGCGGTCGCGCAGCTCGGGGTCGTCCACGGCCCGCGCCAGCAGGCCCTCCGCGAACTCGCGGTAGCGCTCCGGAGAGACGTCCTCGTCCCGCGCGCGGTCGAAGACCGAAAGCAGCGCGTCGAGGTGGCGGTCCGGCTCGCCGAGCGGGAGGTAGCGCTCGAGCCCGAGCGCGAACAGCCGCTCGCGCAGGAACACGAGCATGTCGGCGCGGGTCCCCACCTTGAGCTGCGACGTGAGGCCGAGCTCGACCGCGTGCTCGCGCACCAGGCGGTCGCAGAACGCGTGAAAGGTCGAGAGGGTGGCGCCGACGAACCCGTAAGGGACCAGTAGGTCCACCCGCGCTTCCATCTCGGCCGCGGCCTTGTCGGTGAAGGTGAGGGCGAGGATTTCCTCGGGCCGCGCCCGCTTGGTGGCGATGAGCCACGCGATGCGCCGCGTGATGACCTGGGTCTTGCCGGTGCCGGCGCCCGCGACGATGAGGAGCGGCCCCTCGCCGTGAGTCACAGCCGCGAGCTGCTGCTGGTTGAGGTCGCGGACGATCTCCTCGACCGGAGCGCTCGCGGCCGCGGTTCGAGCGATCACGACCGCAGCCGGGGCGGCCGCGGATCGAGCGGGGCCTGGTTGAGCCGCCGGGCGGAGCACTCCTCCACCGCCACCAGATCCTCCAGGCGGACGCCGAAGCGCCCCGGCAGATAGATCCCGGGCTCGACGCTGTGCACCATGCCGCGCGCGAGCGGGGCGGTGTTGCCCGCCACGACGTAGGGCGGCTCGTGCACCTCGAGGCCGACGCCGTGCCCGGTGCGGTGCGTGAAGTGCTCGCCGAAGCCGGCGGCTTCGATCACGGCGCGCGCGGCAAGGTCGACGGCGTGCGGCTCGCGCCCGGCACGCGAAGCTTCGATCGCGGCGGCGCGAGCGGCGTTCACGATCTCGTACACGCGCGGCGCATCAGGCGGTGGATCGCCCAGCCAGTAGGTACGGGTGATGTCCGAGCCGTACCCGCGGGTGAAGGCGCCGACGTCGAGCACCACGACGTCGCCCTGCTCGAGCCTGCGCTCGGACGTGAAGTGATGGGGGAACGAGCCGTTCGGACCGGAGGCCACGATCGCCCACGGCTCCGAGTCCCCCAGCGTCTCGAAGCGGGCGATCGAGAAACGCGCGACCTCGCGTTCGGTCATTCCCGGCCGCAACGTGTCGGCCGCCGCCTCCACCACCTGGTCGGCGTTCCGCGCGGCCTGCGCCATGAGCGCCAGCTCCCCGGCGTCCTTGACCGCGCGCAGCGGCGCGAGCAGCGCGCCCGCGGGCTCGAGCGAGGCGGCAGCTGCGAGCCGGAGCAGGGGCTCGACGCGCAGCCCCTCGCCGAGCAGGATGCGGGGCCGGCGCCCGAGCTCGAGGCGGCGCTCGAGGCGGGCGAACGGATCCTCCGCCTCGTCCCACACCTCGAGCTCGAGCCAGGGGCACTCCGCCGCCAGCGGACCGACTTCGAGGCGTGGCACCACGCAGAACGGATCGCCGGCGGCGGGCAGCGCCAGCAACACCAGTCGCTCGGTCGAGCGCGCGACCGCTCCGGTCAGCCAGCGGAAGTCGGCGGAGGCCGGCGCCAGCAACCAGTCCGCACCCGCGCGCGCGAGCGAATCGCGCACGCGCTCGAGGCGGTCGGAGACGCGCGCGACGGGCCGGACTTCCATGCGCCGCACGCTAGCACGCGCTCGAAAATAGGGTCAACGCTCTGCACCATGAGGGGCGCCCCGCGTCCGCGATCTTCCGCGGCATTCTGCGCCGCGACCAAAGGGGCGCCGCGTGGAGGCCGCGGCTTGCCGCACGCGGGAGCCGTGTCTACAGTGCGGGCATGCGCGCGTTTGCACGGATGCGAACCCCATGGATGTTGTGTCTGATCGTGGCGCTCGCGTTCCCGGCGCTGCGCTGCGCCCCGGCGCGGCCGAAACCCGTGAGCCTGCGCTGGTGGATGGGGCGCTCGGCGCCTCGCTTCGATCCCGACGGTCCACCCGATGCCGCGCGTTGGGCGCTCGAGCGCATGCTCAGCCGCGGGCTGGTGGACGAAGACTCCTCCGGGCGCATCGTGCCGGCCGCCGCCCTCCGCCACGAGTACTCGCCCGACAGCCTCACGCTCACCTTCCACCTGCGGCCCGCGCTGCGCTTCGTGAACGGCGCGCGGTGTGGGAGCCGGGAGTTCCGGACGGCGCTCGAGTCGGGATTGCGCCGCACCGACCACGCGACCGTGGCGTGGGCGCTGGCCGCGGTGAAGGGGGTGGACGCCATTCGCGCCCGCCGGCCGCTGCCCGCGCTCGGCATCGAGACGCCCGACGAAAACACGCTCGTGCTCAGGCTCTCCCGCCCCGATCCGCTGCTGCCGCGCAAGCTCGCGCTCCCGGGCGTGGGCGTGCCCTTCGCGTCGCGCGCGGCCGCCGAAAGCTGGCGTCGCGCGACCGGGCTCGGACCCTACCGCGTGCACGCCGAGGACGCCGGGCGGCGGCTGCTGCTGGCGCGCGCCGGGCCCGTGCCTCCGGGCACGATTGACCCGATGCCCGAGACGCTCGTGGTCCGCTTCGCGACCGGCGCCGGGCGCGCGCGCGCGGCGCTGCGCGCCGATGCCGTCGATCTGGTGTGGCCGACACCTCCCGGTCTGCTGGGAGAGCCGCCGCCGGCCTCCCATCGCGTCGCGACCCGCATGGCCAGACCCGGGCGCCGTCTGGTGCTGGTCATGCGCGCCGACCTGCCGCCCACCTCGAGGCTCGCGGCGCGGGCGGCGCTCGCGCACGGGGTGAACCGGGCCGAACTGCCGCAGCAGCTGGGGCCCGGGGCGCACGACGTGGGGGCGTGGATGTCGGACGCGCCGGCATTCGGCTTTCCGAAGCTCGACGCGCACGAGGTCGCGGCCTGGCTGGAGCGCGGCAAGCTGGGGCGCTCGTTCCACGTCGTGATGACCTACGACGCCGACGGCGCGGGGTCAGCAGTCGCGCGCGCGATGCAGGGCGAGTGGTCGCGGCTCGGACTCTACGTGGACCTCCTGCCACTGCGCGGCGCGAAGCTCGCGGACGAGTTGCTCCAGGGCACGCGCGCCCACCTCGCGCTGGTCGAGTGGCAGGCGCCGCTGGCCGGTCCCGCGGCGGAGCTGGCGGCACTGGTGATGCCGCTGCGCGGACCCGCGGTGGGCGCGGTGCGCACCGGCTGGCGCACCCGGGAGTTCGATCCCTGGCTGCGGCCCCGGAGAACCATGCCGGCGCTCGATTCCGGCACCGCGCAGGCGCGGCTCGAGCGCGAGCTGATCGCGTTGCCATTGGCCGAGCTGGACTGGACCTGGGTCGAGCGCCGGGGCCTGCGGGGATTGCATTTTCACCCGCATTTCGGCCCGGAGTGCGCCTTGCCCGTCACCCTCGGGGCCCCGGCACGTTAATCCGTTGACCGGGCCTCGCCACGTCACCTATCTTTAAGTGCGTTCCAGCTCTTGGGTCCAAGACAACCCAGACGTTGTTCGGCGATGCCCGACCCGATTCACTCCCCCTGCTCGAGGCCGAGCGCTTCGCATCTCGCTGCTCCACGTCCACCAAAGACCCAGCTTACGGGAGAGTCTTCGATGAGGTCACGACTGTACGCCGCGGTCGGTATCGTTGCTCTCGGGCTCGTTCTCGGTGGTGCGGCGCGAGCCGGGATCGTCCTTGAGCGCGAGTTCACGTTCGATCCCGCCCGGGTGCGCCTCGTGACACGCGACGGTGTTACGTGTGTGGAAGTGCGCGGGGCGATGCCCGAATTCCGCGCCGGGCTGCCCGACCTGCCGTGGCTCGGCCTCAGGGTGGCGCTGCCGCCTGGAGAGCGCCTCGCCGGCGTCGAGATGAGCGGGCTCGAGACCGTGGCACTGGCGGGAGGCGTGCGGCTCGCGAGCGCGATACGGCCCGTGCCGGGCCTCGGACGGATCGAGCGCTCCGTGCCGGATCCGGAGGTGTTCGCGCGCCGCGGCTTCGTGCCGGAGGTGCCCGCGGAGACCGGCGCGCAGGGCTTCGAGCGCGGCGCGAACGTGGCCTCGCTGCGGGTGAGCCCGGTGCGATGGAATCCGTCGACCGGAGACCTAGAAGCGGTGACGCGCCTCACGGTCAGGCTGACACTCGAGCCCACCGGCGCGCGTCCCCTGGCCCGCGAGCGCGTGGTGGCCGAGTGGGAGCCGGGTGTGAACGTCGCCGCCCGCTCGCTCGCGGCTGCGCCGACGGCGGCCGTCGAGCGGCTCAAGCGCCCGGGGCCGTTCCGCCCCACCCAGATCCCCTCGCTGATGGACAGCCCGGTCGAGTACGTCATCATCACCGACGGCGCGATGGAATCGGAGTTCCAGCGACTGGCGGACTGGAAGACGCAGTCCGGCGTGCCGGCGGTGGTGCGGACGCTGGATTTCATCAAGCAGGAGTATCCGGGGGGTTCCGACGACGCCGAACGAATCCGAACCTTCATCCGCGATGCGTACTCGCGCTGGGGCACGAAGTGGGTGCTGCTGGGCGGCGACACCGACGTGCTTCCGACCCGCTTCCCCTTCACCCAGTTCTACAACGGCAACTACATCGCGAGCGATCTCTACTACTCGTGTCTGGACGGGAACTGGAACGACGACGGCGACGGCCTGTACGGCGAAGGCTACTACTCGAGCGGGAATCCGGGGGACGATGCCGACCTGTACCCCGAGGTCTACGTGGGACGCGCGCCGTGCGTTTCGGCGGCTCAGGCCGAGCTGTTCGTGGACAAGACCCTGCTGTACGAGAAGACTCCGATCACGGACTACATGACCAATATTCTCTTCTTCGCCGAGGTGCTGTTCCCCCAGCCCTGGACCCCGGGCACGCCGGTCTCGTTGGACGGCGCGGAGCTGGTGGAGGAGGTGATGCCCTACATCACCACCAACCCCGCCATCCACATCGCCCGGCTCTACGAGAACTGGACCGACAGTACCTACACTCCGGGCGCGCTGCTCGAGAACCGCCAGGTCGTGCTGGATTCTCTGGACCGCGGCTATAACATCGCGATCCACATCGGGCACGGGTACCGCAACGTGATGTCGGTCGGGGACAACAATCTCGACAACAGCGACGCCATGTCGATCACCAACGGCGACCGGCTGATCAACCTCTACGCCATCAACTGCACCTCGAACGCCATCGACTTCCCGTCGATCGGCGAGGCCTTCATCCTCAACCCGAACGGCGGCGCGGTCACCAACATCGGCTCCACCCACTTCGATTTCCCGACCACCGGGCGCGCCTACGAGGACGAGTATTTCCGCCTGATCTACCAGGACAGTGTAACCGCGATCGGCGAGGCCCAGGCGCTGGCCAAGCTGCCATACATAGGATTTGCCACATACGACGGCGTCAACCGCTGGACCCAGATGACGCTGCTCATGCTGGGCGACCCCGAGCTGCGCGTGTTCACGGGAACCCCGCGGTCGCTGACCGTGACCAAGGCCGCGACCATGACCGCGAGCGATTCGAGCTTCACCGTCAATGTGAAGATCGGCGCCACGCCGCTTTATGGCGCGCGTGTCGTCGCCTACCAGGCGGGCATGGACTATCGCGTTGGGACCACCGACGGCGCTGGAAATGTGGTGCTGGGATTCCGCCCCGACAGCGTGGGAAGCTTCACCCTGACCGTGACGGGGTTCGACTGCGTGCCGTACCAGGCCACGGTGCCGATCGTGTCGAGCAGCCTGCCGGTGCTGAGCGCCGACCCGCCGCTCATCGACGACGATTCCCTCGACGGCACTATCGGCAACGCCAACGGGCTGATCGACGCGGGGGAGACCATCGACCTTCGCATCGGGCTGCGCAACAGCGGCGGATTGGCCGCGCCGAGCGTGGTCGGCACGCTCGGCACCACCGATCCGGACGTTTCGATTCCGGTTTCCGGCTGCGCGTACGATAGCGTGCCCGCGGGCGGAACGTCGAACCCGGCGACCGGCTTCCGGATCGTGGTGCCCTACGGCGTGGAGGACCAGCGCGAGGCGCCCTTCACTCTTGCACTGGCGGACGGGAACGGCCGCAGCTACGCCGCGCGCCTCCAGCTCGTGGTGCGCGCGCCCGAGCTGCGCCACTTCTCCCATTCGGTGCTCGACCAGGGCGGCAACAGTGATGGCAAGCCCGATTCGGGCGAGACCGTGATCTACTACGTCAAGCTGCGGAATCTCGGCACTGGTATCGCGCAGAGCGTGACAGGCAAGCTGCGGAGCCTCGATGGGCTCTCCACGGTTCAGGACAGCACGGCAACCTGGGGCGACATCTCGCCCGGCCAGGAGAAGCAGGCGGACGCCCTGGTGTTCGTGCCGTCGAGCACGACTGCCAAGCTACAACTCGAGCTCTCCGACCTCTACGGCGTGCTGTTCATGCAGATGCTGGACCTCTCGGCGCCGGCGACGCCAGTCGGGGTCGGTGGCGTCGGGCGTGCGACCAACATCGAGGTGGCATGGGCGAAGAGCGCGTCCGCGGACCTGCTCGGCTACAACTGCTACCGCAGCCTGTCCTCGTCGGGCCCATATGCCAGGGTCAACACCGTTCCGACCGACCGGATCGCGACCCTGACCGACGAGGGGCTGACGCCGCTCACGCGCTACTACTACAAGGTGACAGCTGTGGACTCCTCCGGCAACGAGTCCAGCCAATCGGCCGCGGCCTCGGCCAGCACCAACCCGCCGCTGCACGCCATCTT
This sequence comes from uncultured bacterium, assembly GCA_964650245.1. Classification (GTDB taxonomy): domain Bacteria; phylum Eisenbacteria; class RBG-16-71-46; order RBG-16-71-46; family RBG-16-71-46; genus WS-2. Next base: position 17,925 of record CAZYQK010000021.1, read on the forward strand.
CCCGATCCCGATGGGACGCGAGACGCCCTCCTCGGTGGCGCTCGACCACCTGTACCCCGGCTACCCGCTGGGCATCGTGGCGGGCGCGGACCTGCTTTACGTCTGGAACCCCGACGGCACGGCCCCGGTGGACGCGGACGGCGCGGGCAGCACCAGCGGCGACTTCACCCGGCGTGGCGCCTACTACGCGGCCGGTCCCTCGATCGCCGACCTCGACGGAGGCGCGCCAGAGATCGTGGGCGTGTCGTGGGGCACGGAGGCAGATCCGACCGCGATCGGCGACTCGATGTTCGTGTGCGTGTTCGATCGCGACGGCAGCGTGAAGCCCGGCTGGCCGAGGCCGACCAGCAACTCGGTGTGGTCGTCGGCGGCGCTCGGCGACGTCGACGGCGACGGCCAGAAGGAACTCCTGTTCGGCTCGAACGGGGCCAACTTCTACGCCTTCCACGCCGACGGCACGGAGCTGGCGGACGGCGATTCGATTCCTGCCACGGTGGGCGTGTTCAAGGTGCTGGGCAACATCTTCAACTACGGCACCCCGGCGCTCGCCGACCTCGATGGAGACAACAAGCTCGACATCGTCTACGGCTCGTTCGACGGCAATCTGTACGCCTGGCGCTGGGACGGGACCGACCTGCCCGGTTTCCCGGTCTACCTGGGCGGAAGCATCACGGCATCCGCCGCGGTCGGATACCTGGACGGCCCCGGAGACACCCAGCTCGACATCGTGGTGGCCACGAGCCTCGATTCGCTCTACGTCATCCGCGCCGACGGCTCCCGGCGCGCGCCCTACCCCCGGTGGATCAAGACCTCCGGCACCAGCCGGACCCCGTCGCCGGCCCTCGCCTACATGAACACCGACACCTATCTCGACATCGTCTTCGCCAGCACCAACGGCGGCATCTACGTCTACGACCGGAACGGCAACATCGTGGCTCCGTGGCTGGCGCTCCGCTACAGCTCGCTCACCAACAGCGCCTCCGAGAGCAGCCCGGTGGTGGCCGACATCAACGGTGACGGCAAGGCCGACGTGGTGATGGGAGACGAGACCAGCAGCCTCAGCGCGATCAGCGGCACGGGAACCATGCTGCCCGGATTTCCGATCGTGCTGGGCGGCGAGATCAAGGGCGCGCCGGGTTTGTGCGACTGCGACGGCGACGGCCTGACCGAAATCGTCGTGGCCGGCTGGGACCGGAATCTCTACATGTGGGACTACGACTTCCCGTTCTCGCCGGGCGTGATGCCGCCGTGGCCGCAGTTCCACCACGACGCGGCGCGAACCGGAAACCCCGCCGCGTACCCGGCCTTCGTCGGTATCGACGACGAGCCCGAGCCTCTGCCCGCGGCGGCCTCGCTCGAGCTCGCGCCTCCCGCCCCCAACCCGGCGCGCGCGAAGAGCGTGATGTGGTACGCGGTGCCCTCCGCATCCGCCGGCGCCGCCTACGAAGTCGCGGTGTTCGATCTCTCGGGTCGGCGCCTCAAGACGCTGGAGCGCGGGACGGCACGCGCCGGACGGTTCCCCGTCGAATGGAACCTGCGCGACGGCGAAGGCGCGCCGGTCGGGAACGGCATCTACTTCGTGCGCTTCACGCTGGGCCCGGTGGCCCAGTCGCGCAAGCTCGCCGTCGTGCGCTGAGCCGGAGCGCAGAGGCATCTCGAGCCGCAGAGGCACCTCGAAGCTCGAAGGCTTGACCCCGGGACGCCGCGCTCCGTAGTGTGCCCCTCTCGCAACCGCAGACCGACACGAGGAACTCGCTCCCGATGAGTGTCCGCGTCCGCTTCGCGCCCAGCCCCTCCGGCTTCCTGCATGTCGGCGGCGCCCGCACCGCGCTCTACAACTACCTGTTCGCACGGCGCCACGGGGGCACGTTTCTGTTGCGCATCGAGGACACCGACGCCGCTCGCTCCACCCAGGAGTCGGTGAGCGCGATACTCGAAGGCCTGCGCTGGCTCGGGCTCCACTGGGACGAGGGACCGGATGTCGGCGGGGGGTACGGCCCCTATTTTCAGTCCGCGCGGCGCGATGGGTACCGGCGCCACGCCGAGGAGTTGCTCGCCTCCGGCCGCGCCTACCGCTGCTGGTGCGCGCCCGAGGAGCTCGAATCCCGGCGCGAGGCCCAGAGCCGGCGCGGCGAGCCGCCACGCTACGACGGCCGCTGTCGCAGGCTCGAGGCCGCGGAGCGTGAGCGGCTCGCGGGCGCGGGACAACCTGCGGCGCTCCGCTTCGCGCTGACCGGCTCCGGCGAAACCGCGTGGGACGACGTGGTGCGCGGGCGGGTGACGTTCCAGAACGAATTACTGGACGACTTCGTGCTGATGCGCTCGGATGGGCTCCCGACCTACAACTTTGCGTGCGTGGTCGACGACCACGCGATGGAGATCACGCACGTGATCCGCGGGGACGATCACATTTCGAACACTCCGCGCCAGATCCTGCTGTTCCAGGCGCTCGGCTGGACCCCTCCGGCCTTCGCCCACGCGTCGATGATCCTGGGCGCCGACGGTACGCGGCTCTCGAAGCGACACGGCGCCACCTCGGTGGAGTCGTTCCGCGATCTGGGCTATCTCCCGGCCGCCATGATGAACTTCCTGGCGCTGCTGGGGTGGGCCTTCGACGGGGAGCGCGAGTTGTTCACGCTCGAGGAGCTGGAACGGCTGTTCAGCCTCGAGCGGGTCAATCCCAACCCGGCGGTGTTCAACCTCGACAAGCTCGAGTGGATGAACGGCCAGCACCTGAGGCGACTGGACGAGCCCGAGCGCGTGGGGCTGGTCGAGGCGTTCCTGGCGCGCCGCGGTCACGACCTCACGGGGCGCTCCGCCGAGTGGCGTGCGACCCTGGTCCGCGCGATCGGCGACCGGCTCAAGACCCTGGCCGACGCCGAGCGCTACGGACGGTTCGCGCTGAGCGATGCGCTCGAAATGGACGAGGGGGCGTGGTCCGAGCTGCGGGAGCGCGACGAGGTCGGACCGCGGTTGGAGGCCCTTGGGAACAGGCTCGGCGCGCTTTCGGAATTCACGCTCGAGGCCCTCGAGCGCGAGACGCGGGGTCTCGCGGCCGAACTCGGCATCAAGGCCGGGGAGCTGATCTCGCTCGCGCGGGTGGCGCTCACCGGGCACAAGGTGAGCCCGGGCATCTTCGAGGTCCTGTGGCTGCTGGGACGCGAGCGATCGCTCGCGCGACTCGCGGCGTCGGCGCTTCGCTGGCGGGAGGAGTCCCCGCGCGCGCGGGTGTGAGCGCGGCGGGCGGTGGGGCGCGCCGACCGTGGTTGCCCGGGGCGCGATCGCTTTGCTAGATTGTCGCGCCGTTTCCGCTGCCCGGTGGTGTAACGGTAGCACGACTGGCTCTGGACCAGTTAGTCGAGGTTCGAATCCTTGCCGGGCAGCCATTTCCCCGCGCGCGAGAGCTCCGCGCGGTGCCCACGATCGCGCCGTGGCGCCCACGTCGCGCCCACGTCGCGACTTGACCGCGGGTGGCTCGCGCCGATAGATTGCCCGCGCCCCGCCGCCCGGGCGGTCGCACCAGCCCCGGCGCGGGTCCTGTGGCGCTATCGTCTAGGGGTCCAGGACAGGTGGTTCTCAGCCATCAGACCGGGGTTCGAATCCCCGTAGCGCTACCAGCCCCGTCTCGAGCGGAGGGTGTTTCGAATCCTCCGCTCCAATCGTTCACGGCCGCACCCGCCGTCCCGCATCCGCCGGCACGATGGAGCCGACCTCGGCCCGCATGACGACCGAGCGCGGGCGCCTCGTGCCGCTGGCGTGGGCCGCGCTGCTGCTGGTCATCGTCGTGCCGATCGGGTGGGGAGCCCACCAGCCTTTCTCGTGGGACCCCGACAACATCGCTCCCGGCTCGGTGCTGAGAGCCATGGCCGCGCGCTTCGGCCCCGGCTGGCATTCCTCGTACGGTCCGCTGCCCTACCTGCTCACGGCGGCGGTTTACCTGCCGATCCTGTTCTTCATGCGCCTCGCCGGAGAGCTCGGGATTCCGAGCGCCACCTATCCGTGGGGCTTCGCGCATCCCGACGTCTCGATCGCGCTGCTCATCATCGCCGCCCGGACCATCAACGTGCTGATGGCGCTCGCGGTGGTCACGATCGCCGCGCGCGAGCGCCCGCCGTCGCTCCCGGCGCGCCGTGGCTGGCTGCTGCCGCTGCTGGCGCTCGGGTCGGCGACGTTCGTCTACTACGCGCGCACCTCGAACGTGGAGATCGCCTACCTGTTCTGGCTGTGGCTCGGCATGCACCTGGCCGAGGGCGCGTCAACGGCGCTGCCGCGGCTCATGGGCGCGGGGGTCGCGGCGGCCTTCGCGGTGTGCTCGAAGGAGCAGTCGGCCCCGATCGCCGCGGTGATCCTCGGGGCCGCGGCGATCCGCGCATTCCGGCTGCGTCGGACTCCCGCGGGCCGGATCGGCGCCACGCTCGCCGTCATCATCGCCGCGCTCGCCGCCTACGCGCTGGCGTGGGACCTGCCGTGGAACCTCCAGGGCTTTCGCGCCCACCACGACTTCATCCTGAACGTTGCGCGCTACGACCGCACCTATCCCGCGACCGCGGCGGGATTTCTGGGGCTAGCGGCGAACGTCGTGCGGCTGCTCCCGGTCGCGCTCGGGTGGGGAATCTTGTCGGGTCTCGCCCTCGCGCTCGCGCTGCGCGTGCCCGTCGGCGGTCTGGGATTGCGCGCGCTCGCGATCGGCGCCTACCTGGTGGCTTTCATCGCCGCGATCGGCTACGTCTATCCGCGCTTCCTGCTGCCGGTGTTGCTGATCGCCCTGCCGCTCGCGGCGCGGGGATGGAACGCGGCGTGGAATGCGTTCGGCCGGCGACGCCTGCTCGGTTCCGCCCTCGCGGCGACGTTCGCGGCGCTGCTGCTCACCGGCGGGCCCAACCTGGGCGCGCTCCAGCTCCGTGATCCGCGTTACGAGGCCGAGCGCTGGCTCGCGGCGAACGTCCCGGCGGGCGGCACGGTGGAGGTCGCCGGCAATCCGCGCTTCCAGGCCCGGGCGCCTCGCGGCCGCACGGTGTTCTACACCACGCTCGAGTCCATTCGGCGCGACCACCGCGGCCCGCGCGGCGACGTGGTGCTGCTCTCCACGCTCGACGCGTCGTACTTCAGGAGCGATCCGGTGCCGCGCGCCGTCTGGTGGGATTCGCTGGCCGGACCGGCCGCGGTCCACTACCGGCGCGCGCGGGTCTTCAGGCCCGGCGCCGGCGCCGGGCTCGCCCGCGGACTCTTCGTCTCGCCCACGGTCGACCTGTACCTGCGCGCCGAACCCGGAGCGCAGGCCACGGGCTCGCCGTGAGCGCGCCCGTTCAAGGCGCGCGCCACACCGTGGCGCCCGCTCCGTCCCGCAGCGTGAGTCCCGCCGCGTCCGCCCCGGCGATCCCGACCAGCGTCCGGCTGTGGCCGTCGGCGCCGGCCAGCACCAAGCCCGGGGTGCCGTCGCTCGCGAGCTGAAGCTCGGCGCGCGTCACGCCGCGCTCGTCGCTCAGACGCAGCTCCACGGCGCCGTCGGTTTTCACCAGCCAGAGCGCGCGCGCCTTGCCGCGCTCGTTGTTCAGCCGAAGTGCGGCGGTGCCGTCCTTCCACACCCCGAGCTCGCCGCGCGGCCGGAGCTGACGATCGTGGAGCACGAACTGCTCGGCGCTGACAACCCGGCTGGACGGGGCCAGCTGCCACGCCACCAGCGCCAGGGCGAGTAGCGCGAGCATGCCCGTGATCCCGGTGAGCCTGCGGCTGCGACGCTCGAGCTTCTCCAGTCGCTCTTCGAGCCCGGGTGCGACCGATCGTTTGTCGTCCATCGCGCGTTCCTCTCGTGTTGAAGGTCCGGGACCGGGGTCGGTCCCTCGCATGTGGTTCGGTTCAAATTGGACCATCGCGCCCGCACCGTGCGATCCGCCACACGGCATCGCAAGATGCATGCTCTCACGCGGCTAAGACCTTACGGTGGCTTTTCTTGACACTCTTCTCCACAGCCCAATAGAATGAGGGCGACGAAGCGCACCGCTCGGGGGAAGTGCTCACCCGGATGGAGGAATCTGCCGACCTCAGGCATAGACTGCCGGCGCACCCCACCGGGACGATCCCGACGGGCCGCCGACGGGCAGCAGGGGCATGAACCTCGCTGAGTTCGGCGACGGGCACGCCGTGTCCGTCGCGGGGCGGCCTCGCGTTCGGCAACCCTTGCCGGTATTCACCAGTTGCCACCTCACCACCTGCCTGTCCCAGGGCCGCGCGGCCAGGGGGCGGTTCCGGACTGCCGGGATGACTACATGGGCCTGAAGAAAGTGCCGCGGTTTGTACTCCTGAGCGCCGGCTACTCGGTCCTGCTCCAGGCGTGCTTCGTCGTCTCGCTGCTGCTGCGGTTCGATGGCGACGTGCCGGCGCGATACTGGCACGGCTTCCTCACGGTGGCACCGTTTTTCACGGCGCTCTCGCTGCTCGGATTTTTCGTGTCCGGTCTGTATCACGGCCTGTGGCGCTACGCCAGCACGGTCACGCTGTTCCAGGTCTTCAAGGGCGTGACCCTGTCGGCGGCGGCCCTGGTCGGCATCATGTTCTTCACGCCCGAGCCGCTCTTCCCGCGCAGCCTGATCGTCATGATCTGGCTGTGGGAGCTCGTGCTGCTCGGCGGGGCTCGCTTCGCGTGGCGGCTCTCTCGTGAGCGCGTGCTGGGCCCGATGCCGAGCCGCGCGCTGCGCACCATCGTGGTCGGTGCCGACCACACCGGGGTACACCTGATTCAGGAGATGCGCCGCGCGCCAGAAGGCCGGGAGACCCTGAATCCGATCGGCTTCATCGACGACGACGCGCGTCTCGGGGGGCACCTGGTCGAAGGCGTGCGCGTGTGGGGCACGATCGGCGATTTGCCGCGCGTGTTGCAGGAGCAGCGCGCCGAGATGGTGATCATCTCGGACGCCGGCGTTCCCGCGAAGGTGGTGCGCGAGATCGCGCGCTTCTGCGCCGAGGCCAATGTCCGGGTCAAGGCCCTGCCCGGGCTCTCCGAGTTGCAGCAGGGCCGCACCGCGCTCTCGCAGATGCGCGACATGCGGATCGAGGATCTGCTGGGGCGCGAACCGGTGCAGCTCGACCTCGGCGAGCTGGCCGAGTTCCTGCGCGGCCAGCGCGTGATGGTCACCGGCGCGGGCGGCTCGATCGGCTCCGAGCTCGCGCGCCAGGCGGCGGGCTTCGATCCCGCAGAGCTGGTGCTGCTCGATCATGCCGAAAACGGGCTCTACTACGTGCACAACGAGCTCGCCGCCCAGCACCCGGGCCTCACGGTCAGCCCGGTGGTGGCCGACATCAAGGACGTCGAGGGCGTCGAGCTTGCGTTCCGGCGCTTCCGCCCGACGGTGGTGTTCCACGCCGCGGCCCACAAGCACGTGCCGCTGCTCGAAGCCAATCCGCGTGAGGCGGTGCTCAACAACATCCTGGGCACGCGCATCCTGGTGGACGTCGCGGACCGCTTCGGGGTGGGCAAGTTCGTGCTCGTCTCCACCGACAAGGCGGTGAATCCCACCAGCGTGATGGGCGCGTCGAAGCGAGTGTGCGAGATGCTGCTCCAGAGTCGCTCGCAGCACAGCCTGACGCGCTTCGTGGCGGTGCGCTTCGGAAACGTGCTGGGGAGCGACGGCTCTGTGATCCCTCTGTTCCAGCGCCAGATCGACCGCGGCGGACCGATCACGGTGACCCATCCCGAGGCGCGGCGCTATTTCATGACCATTCCCGAGGCGGTGCGCCTGGTGTTGCAGGCGGGCGCCATGGGTCGCGGCGGTGAGGTGTTCCTGCTCGAGATGGGCGAGCAGGTCCGCATCCTGGATCTGGCGCGCCAGCTGATCCGCATGTCCGGGCTGCGCGAGGGCGAGGACATCGAGATCCTCTTCACCGGCCTGCGCCCCGGGGAGAAGCTCTATGAAGAGCTGCACTCGGCGGCGGAGCGCACTCGAATGACGCGACACGAGCGCATCATCATGTGGGAGCTCGACGCGCGCGACGAGGCCGGGCTGCGCTCCGAGGTCGAGGAGCTGGTCGCGGTGGCGGAGAGCGGCGATGCGACCGCGATCAAGCGCCAGCTCCACCGGCTGGTGCCCGAGTATCGCGAGCCGCGAATCGACGCGGTCCAGCCCGTCCCGGCCTCGGCCGTGGTGGAGTTGCCGGCGTCGGTGCCGGAGCGCCCGCGCCCGCAGCCCCGCGGTTTCGGTGAGAGCGCGCGCGCCGCGCTCGACTGGGCGCTGGCGCTGGCGCTGCTCGGCGTTTCGGCGCCCCTCTGGGCGCTGCTCGCGATCGAGGCCAATCTCCGTGGAGAGCGCGAGCTGCTGGTGCGCGAGACGCGGCTCGGGAAGACGCGCCGCGCGCTCCGCCGGCGCGGCAGACGCGAGGTGCAGCCGATCGACCGGCGCAGCATCGAGCGCCGCATCCAGGACCTGCTCGGCACGCCGATGACGTGCGCGCGCTTCCGATCGAACCTGGGCCCGGTGAGCCACTGGACCGCGCGCCATCGGCTCGACCAGCTGCCGTTCCTGCTCAACGTGCTGCGCGGCGAGATGGCGCTGGTCGGTCCCCGACCCGAGCGTGAGGACACCGTGTTGCGCTGGAAGGGCATCGTGCCCGACTACGAGCGCCGCTTCACCGTGCTCCCCGGGGTGACGGGCCTGGCGCAGATCGCCGAGTGCCCGGAGGGCGATCTCGAATGCGTGACGCGCCGCACCCAGTTCGAGTTGCACTACATCGAGCACCGCTCTCTGCTGCTCGACATCCGCACCCTGCTGCGGACCATCGCCGTGGTGCTGCGCCGCCCGCGCCCGCGCGTGACGCGGCCGGCGGCGGAGCTCTCGGGAGCGGCCATGGCGGGCGGACCGCCCGCAGTCAAAGGAGTGACGCGATGAGGCGAGCGACGGGCTGGGCTTTGCGCGGGTTGCTGACGCTGATGCTGCTCACCACCATGCGGGTCCCGATCGCGCCGGCTGCGGAGTACGTGCTGGGCGCCGACGACCTGCTCGCGATCTCGGTCTGGATGCATCCCGAGCTCGAGCGCAAGGCGCCGGTGGGTTCCGACGGGAACATCGTGTTTCCGCCGCTCGGCGACGTGAAGGCGGCGGGACTCACCACGCTGCAGCTCTCCGACCGGATCGCGGACCGGCTGTCCGCCTACCTGAGGCAAACCGTGACGGTCACCGTCACCGTCGCCCAGTTCCTGAGCCAGAGCGTCTTCGTGCAGGGCGCGGTGGTGCAGCCCGGGCGCTTCGGGTTCGAGGTCATTCCCGGGCTGGTGGACGTGATCAACGCTGCCGGGGGCGGGGTGCCGGCCGCGGACCTGACGCGCGTGCAGATCGTGCGCAAGGAGGGCGAGGCGCGCCGGATCATCACGGCGGACGTCGCCACCGCGTTGCGCGAGGGCACGGCGCCTGACCTTCCCCCGCTCAAGGCTGGCGACACCGTCATCGTGCCGGCCGCGGGCGGCGCTTTCGGCGCGGTGCCGGGCGACGCGGCGGCGGTGATCGGGGAGGTGGCGAGGCCCGGACTCTACTCGGTGTCGGGCGGGATGAACCTGTGGATGCTTATCGCCCAGGCCGGTGGGCTGACCACGCGCGGCGATCTCAGCAAGATTCGGCTGCTCAAGACCAGCGCCGACGGCCAGCAGGTGACCTCGCTCAATCTCCGGGACGTGCTGCAGCGCGGCGGCGGCGCCCCGGTCCTGGTCGAGCGCGGCGACATCGTGGTGGTGACCCCGACCGGCGCGAGCGGGATCGCGCGCAGCTGGAACGGCTTCACCCAGCTGCTTTCCGTTTCGCGGGACGTGGCCAACATCATCCTGATCAGCGACGCGATCAAGAAAAAGTGATCTCATGACGGAAGCCCCGCACGCTCCACCCCTCGATCTCGCGGCGATTGCGCGCGTGGTGACGCGACGCAAGTGGCTGCTCATCCTGCCCTGGACCGTCGCCACCCTGGCCGGCGTCGCCGCCGCGTTGCTCCTCAAGCCCATCTACTTCAGCAGTGTCACGCTCCTGCTCGAGCGGCCCAAGCAGCTCTCGGGTCCGCTGGGGGGAATGGTGGGCAGCGGCGGCAGCGCCGACCAGCAGGCGGAGATCATGCGCGAGCAGGTGCAGAGCAGCCTGTTCTTGCGCACCGTGATCACGGGCTCCGGGGTGAAGAGCGACCCTGCGACGCGGGCCTGGGCGCTGAAGCTTCGCCGCCGGGATCCGGGAACGGGCGATGACGAGGCGTTCGAGTCCGCGCTCATCGAGTACCTGCGCAATGCCATCACCATCCGGCGCCAGCGCGGCGACGTGTTCACCATCTCGGTCGGCGACCTCACGCGCGGAAGGGCGCAGCGCTTCGCCGAAGCCGTGTCGAACCAGTTCGTGATCTCGTCCAAGGCGGCCCAGCTCGAGGCGGTGCGGGCCACCCAGGAATTCAGCGTCGAGCAACAGCAGATCTACAAGCGCAAGCTCGAAGAGAGCCAGGCGCGGCTCGAAGGCGTCCGCCGGGCCTCGCTCACCAGCGCCATCACCGGCAGCACGGTGAGCGCCGCGAACGTGCAGCGGGCCCGCGCGCTCGTGGACCAGGCGGAGATCGAGGTCGAGTCCCAGCGCCAGCGCGTCGCCGACCTCGAGGCCCAGCTGGCGGGCAAGGCCCGGGCGAACGACGCGGCGCTGCTCACCACGCCCGAAACCGCGAGTCTGGTGCTGCAGATCGCCGGGCTCGAACGCCAGCTGGGCGGCTCGCTGCTGAACGACGCCGCCGGAGACCAGGGCAGTGCGGTCCGGCAGACGCTGGCGCGCCGGTCGTTGGAGCTGGAGGCTGTGTTCCAGCGGCGGGCGGCGCTGGTGCTGCCCGGGCTCGCCGCCGACGCGCGCGAGCTGCTGGTGCGCGTACGGCTGGCCGGGGCGGACCTCGAGGCGCGGCAGGCGCGGCGTGCCTACCTGAGCGCCCAGGTCTCCGAGTACGAGCGCCACGCGGTGTCCGCGCCCGACCGCGATCTCCAGCTGGCGCGGCTGCAGCAGGAAGTGGACAACAATCAGGCCCTCTACAACTCATTCCTGCAGCAGTCGGCGGCGGCGCAGATCTCGGAGGCCTTCGAGAACGCGAAGTTGAGCGGCCGCTTCACCGTGCTCGAGCCCGCGAACCTGCCGCGCAAGCCGGGCAAGCCCAACCGCCCGCTGCTGGTGGTGCTCGCGCTGATCGTGGGCGGCTTGATCGGCATGGGCACGGTGCTGGTGGTCGAGCAGCACGACCAGTCCATGAAGAACGCGGAGGAGGTCGAGAGCCTGCTGGGGCTGCCGGTGCTGGGCGCGGTGCCGCGCGTGGACGAGCTGGGGCGACAGGCGCGGCGCGAGCGCGCGGCGGCCGGCGGGGCCACCGG
>CAZYQK010000022.1:0-7981 GCA_964650245.1 uncultured bacterium
CGCAGGCTCGGGCACGGGCGCGGTCGCGCGGGTCGGCACGGGCGCCTCGCCGGACGAGCCCGCATCCCCGCGTGCCGCGGGCGATGCCACCGATTCGGGCGACGGCGCCGGGCCCTCGCGCGCCTCGTCACTCATGAGCGGTCTCCTTCACGCGCGCCGACCAGCCCACCACCATCGAGCGGAACGTGTCCCAGCCGTCGGCGATGACCAGCACCACGTGCGGCACCACGAAAGATCCGAGCGCGATCATGCAGCCGAAGTGGACGACGCGGGCGACGCCGTAGCTCACGAACAGGCGCTCGAGCCAGCCGAGCTGCACCGGCTTGTGCATGGCACAGCCCGAGAGCACGACCAGCGCGCCGAACAGCGGCATCGAGAAGTAGGCCGCGCGCTGCAGCGCGTTGTACTTGGACCGCACCGGCGGGTGCGGCCAGGGACGGCGCAGGATCGCCATCGGGACCACGCCCAGGTAGAAGCGGATCATGCGCCCCGCCTCGCCGAGGTCCGAGCGACGCGGCAGCAGCGCGCGCCAGCCGCCGCCCGCGATGAGGCCGATCAGGTAGAGCGCTCCGTTCGCCATGAACAGATAGGCCAGCGCCCAGTGCAGGCGCAGCGCGGCCGCGAGCTGGCGGGGACCGAGGCCGAAGCGCTCGTAGATCCAGAAGCGCCCCTCGACGCTCCCGTCGCGGAGCGCGCCGGCGATCGCCACGCCGACGTCGCCGAGGAATTCGCGGCTGTGGGAGATCGGATCGGGCGGGTGCTTGAACACGGGCGCGGCCCAGTAGATCGAGAGCCCGCTCGCGATCAGGCCGAGCAGCAGCGGCACATTGGCCCAGTGCGACAGGCGCACCAGCGCATGGTGCTTGGGCACCACGCGCACCGGCTCGTCAGCGCGCGCTGGGCGGGCGGCGGCAGACGACCCGGCCATCGGCAGGTCCTCGCGTTCGGGGCTCGGATCGTGTCATGCGGTCCGGTACGCGCCGCGGGCCCGCGCGTGACGCGCCGCGGCCGGTGGCCACCACGCCGCGTCACCCGCGGATGCGGTCACCGCGCAGTCCACGATCACGTACGCCGGCGCGATCGGCCCCGCCCGGCCCCGGTCCTAGTTCCCCGCGGCCTTTTTCTTCTCCTGCATCTCCTTCATCGCCTGCTGCTGCTTCGCGGTCCAGGGCGGAACGATGCCGTTGCTGCGGGCGTAGGCGATGGACTGGCCCAGATGCTCGTGGGCGTGGGAGAGCAGCAGCATGTAGGCGCCGCGCACCGTGGTCTTGAGACCGATCATCTGGATGTCCACCGGCTTGTCGAGGTCGGCGTCCGAAAGCGCCATGAACGCATTCTCCATGTGCGCGAACGAATCCTTCAGCGTCTTGACGATCTCGTCCTTCTTGGTCTGCGACTTCTCGAACGTCTCGAAATTGAATCCCGCGGGCGGCGTGACGCCCAGGAATCCCGGCATTCCGTAGTTCGCGGTCGCGACGTGCATGAACACCTCGCCGGTGGTGCGCACATCCTTGCCGGGGCGCCAGGAATACTTGCCCTGGGGGGTCGCATCGGCGAGCTGGACCAGCTTGCCCTCCGCGTCCTTGATCCACATGAGCATCTCGCCCTTGACGCCGGACGGCATGGCCATCTCGTCGGCCACGGCCACGGCGGCGAGGAAAGCGACGAGGATCGGGAGCGCGAACACGACGGCAGAGACTCTCTTCGTGAGCGACATGGCGGGGTTCCTCCGGGGGGTGGAAGATCGAACGGCTTGGGCGGAATGCGCGACGGCCCGAAACGACCCGTGCGCCGCGCAGGCTACCGCTTCGGCCCGGGCGACTCAATTGGCCGGGGCCGGCCGGCGCAATGCGGCTTGAGGCCTGAGCCCCGGACGGCTTACCATGGCGGCCGTCGCCTCTGCACAGCGACGACGGGAGGTCTCCCTCGATGCCGAACTTCGCCGGAAAGCCGCCTGCTTTCGAGGGCCCGATCGCAGCGTCCGGCGTGCCTGCCGTCGGAGTGCGCGCGGACATCGCCGCGCTCACCCACCGCGGCCACGTGCGCGAGACCAACGAAGACGCCTACATCGTCTTCCGCGTCGGCCGCTACCTGGAACGCGTCCTGAGCAACATTCCCGAGACCGAACTGCCCTCGCGGCGGGAGGAGGGAGGCCACTTGATGATCGTGGCCGACGGAATGGGCGGTCACAAGGCGGGCGAGGTCGCGAGCCGCAACGCGCTGATCCGAACCCTGGAGCTGGTGGTGCGCTCGCCGCGCTGGGCGCTCAAGCTCGACGATCCCGCGACGCGCGAGACCGAGATCCGAGAGCTGTTCGCGCGCGGCAGGCGCTACCTCGCCGGCATCCACTTAGCACTTCGCGAGCAGGCCGCCGGGGAAGCGAGTCTGGCCGGCATGGGCACCACGTTCACCGGGGCCTACTCGCTGGGCGCCGATCTCTTCGTGCTGCACGTCGGCGACTCCAAGGCCTACCTGCTTCGGGCCGGCAGCCTGAGCAAGATCACTCACGACCACACCGTGGCCCAGCAGTACGCCGATTACGGCGTGATCCCGCAGGAGGAGGTGGCCCGCCACCGCATGCATCACGTGCTCACGCGCGCGGTGGGTGGTCCCGAAGCTGAGCTCGAGGGCGACCTCCACCATCTGATCGTCGCGCCCGGCGACCGGCTGCTGCTCTGCTCGGACGGGCTCACCGACATGGCTGAGGAGGGAGAGATCGCCGAAGTCCTGGGCGCGCACTCGAGGAGCGAGGACGCATGCCGGGCGCTCGTGGACCTCGCGATCGAGTGCGGCGGCCGCGACAACGTGACCGTAATCGTGGCGGGATACGCGGCGGAGTGAGCCCCCGGCGCGTACCAGCTACCGCAAGGGAGTCGCGATCATGTTCGTCGTCGCCGGAGTGACCGGGAACACCGGCAAGGCCGTGGCCGAGATCCTGCTCGGGCGAAACCAGCCCGTGCGCGTCGTGGTGCGTGAAGAGAAGAAGGCTGCCGGTTGGCGGGCACGAGGCGCCGAGGTGGCGGCGGCGTCCATGGACGACGCCGCGACTCTGGCCCGCGTCCTCGCCGGCGCGGCGGGTGCCTACCTGCTGATCCCGCCGCAGCTCGCGGCCGAAGACCCGATCGCCGCCCAACGCCCGTTCTCCGACGCCATCGCCCACGCCGTGAGGGCGAGCGGCATACCGCACGTGGTCCTGCTCTCCTCGCTCGGGGCGCAGCACGCCCAGGGCACGGGAGCCGTCCGGTCGCTCCACTATGCCGAGCAAGTGATCGGGAGGGCGGCGAAGAACGTCACGGTGCTGCGCGCGGCCTACTTCATCGAGAACTGGGCGTCCGGGCTGGGCCAGGCGCAGTCGCGCGGCGTGCTCCCGTCCTTCCTCACGCCCGGCCGCGCGCTGCCCATGGTCGCCGTGCGCGACATCGGCCGCGTGGCGGCCGAGGCCCTGCTCGATCCGGCGACCGGAACACGGCTCGTCGAGCTGGTCGGTCCCGAGGACTGGACCCCCGAGGACGTGGCGCGGGAGCTGTCCCGCGTGCTCGGGCGAGACGTGCGCGTGCAGGGCGCTCCGCTCGACGCGGTCGTGCCCACGTTCACCTCGTTCGGTCTGCCGGTCGGGGCGGCGCAGCTCTTTCGCGAGCTCTACGAGGGCCTGAACAGTGGCCACATCGCGCGCGAGGGAGGCCGTGCAACGCTCCGGCTCGGGACGCTGACGCCGGGCGAGGTGCTGGCGCCCCTGCTCGCGCATGCTGCGTCCTAGCGGCCCGGGCGGGCTGACGATAGGGGAGGGCGCTGTGTTCCCCACGCCCATCGTCCTCGCGCAAACCGCGGGGCTCGAGGCCGCGTGATCCGCGGGAGCATCCAGCCCGGCACGAGTCTCGGCCCGGTGCACCTGACGGTGCGCGACCTCGCGCGCTCGGTGGCGTTCTACGAGCGGCGGCTCGGGTTCGCGGTGCGGGAAGCGGGCCCGGGCGTAGCGCGCCTCGGCGCCGGCGGCCCGGATCTGCTCGTGCTGTGGGAGCACCCGGACGCGCCGCGCGTACGCGGCGCGTCCGGCCTCTACCATTTCGCGGTGCTGGTGCCGTCGCGCCTCGCGTTGGCGAGGACGCTCGCGCACCTGCTCGCCACCCGAACGCCGCTCACCGGCGCCTCGGACCATCGGGTGAGCGAGGCGCTCTACCTCGCCGATCCCGAAGGCAACGGCATCGAGATCTACCGCGATCGGCCGCGCGGTGAGTGGCCGTTCGAGGGCGGTGAGCTGCGCATGACGACCGACCCGCTCGATGTCGACGACTTGCTCGCCGAGCGCGGCGAGCGCGACGAGCCGTGGAGCGGGCTCGCTCCCGGGACGTCGATCGGCCACGTCCACCTGCACGTGGCGAATCTCGTCGATGCCGGGCGCTTCTACGCGAGCGTGCTCGGGTTCGAGCGCATGGCGCGTCTCGGCCAGTCGGCGCTGTTTCTCTCGGCCGGGGGCTACCACCATCACATCGGCCTCAACACCTGGGCCGGCGCCGGCGCCCCGCCGCCGCCGGCCGGAGCCGCGGGACTGCGTCACTTCGTGGTGCGGCTGCCGGACCGGGCCGAGCGCGATCGCATCGTGGGGCGGGCCCGCGACGCGGGGGTGGAGGTGGCGGAAGCGGAAGGCGAGTGGTCGCTGCGCGATCCTTCTGCCAACCGCATCGTGCTCGCGGCCGGGGACGAAGGGTGAACGCCCGCGGCCCGCGGCCGGCATCCCCGGCGGGCGTACGCCGGGCCACAGCCAATTCGATCGTGGACTGCACCCCGCCCGCGTGGCACCATGAGTCGGCTGGCGAGCTGATTGGACCACGACATCTTTGAGAGGAGTACCCGTGCGTCACCCCCGCGACCCCAGGCCGACCCGCCTCGCCGCATTCGCCGCCACGACCGCGCTCGTCGCCTCCGTCGCTACGGCAATGGCGGCGGGCGTACCGCCCCACGACCGGGTCGTGGTGGTGGTCATGGAGAACAAGAGCTACGACCAGGTCCGCACCCAGCCCTACACCGCGAGCCTCGGTGCGGCGGGCGCAGCCTTCACGAACTCGTTCGGCGTCACGCACCCTTCGCAGCCCAATTACTTCGCGCTGTGGGCGGGCAGCACGCTCGGGGTCACCAGCAACAACTGCCCGGCGCCAGGCTCGCCGTTCAGCGTCGAGAATCTCGGCCACGCCTGCGCGACCGCCGGCCGCACCTGGCGCGCTTACAGCGAGAACCTGCCCAGCGCGGGCGCGACCGGCTGCTCGTACAACGGCAGCGTGTCGAGCGGGCTCTACACGCGCAAGCACGACCCGTGGACCAATTTCTCGAACGTGAGCCACGTCAACGAGCGTCCGTACCCGGACCTGGCGGCCGACATTGCGGCGGGCACGCTGCCCAATCTGGTGTTCATCATCCCGAACAACTGCCACAACACCCACAACAGCAGCACCGCGGGGTGCGGCATCGCCGACGGCGACGCCTGGCTGGCCGCCAACCTTCCGCCGGTGCTGTCCGCGCTGGGCCCGAACGGCGTGCTCATCCTGACGTGGGACGAGGACGACAGCGCGTCGAACAACCACGTCCTCACGGTATTCGTCGGGCCCCAGGTCACTCCCGGCTTCGTGGCGACGCGAACCGTCACGCACTACACCGTCACGCGGACCATCTGCGCGCTGCTGGGCCTGCCGAACTTCGGCGTGGCGGCGAGCGAGACCCCGATCACCGACATCTGGATGGTGCCGGTGAGTGCCCCACCGTCGAGCTGGGGACGGGTCAAGGCGATCTACCGTTAGGCGATGAGGCGCCCGCCCGCGGTCGGGATCTGGGCCACGGGTCTGCTCGCGGCGATCGCGTGCGCGGTCGGCTACGTGAAGCACAAGGACCAGGACAACCTCTTCTGCATCGCCTGCCACCTGCACGAGGACCTCTATCGCCAGACCGTGGCCGACCCGCCGCCGACGCTGGCCGCCGCGCACTATCGGGCCGAGAGCGAAGGGGCCGGAGCGAATTCGGTTCAGGAGCGTCGGCCGGGCGCCGGCCACCCGGAGCGCTGCTTCACCTGCCACAGCGGCGAGGGCGTCATGGGCTGGAGCCAGGTGACTCTGCTCTCGGCCTGGGACGCGGCGCGCTGGGTGCTGGGGGACCGGCACGAGCCCACCTCGATGCGCCTGCCGATCGAGAACGCGGCGTGCCTCAAGTGCCATGCCGCCGACATCCGCGGCACCAGGAGCGCGGAGGAAACGGGGAAGTATCACGAGCTGGTCGACCATCGCGCGGTCGCCACCCGGTGCGTCTCCTGCCACGTGACCCACGACGCGGGCGAGCGCTCCCGGTACTTCCTGGACGACGCCACGGTTCGCCCGCGCTGTCAGGCCTGCCATCGTGACCTGGGCGCCGACTGAAGGCGACACGACCGGGCGCGGCGCCCACGCCGTGATCCGCACCTCTGCTATCATGCGCGCTCGTTTTCCCATGTCCCCGAAAGGAGCCCGAACATGCGCCATCGTCTGATCCCGGCCGGAGTCCTGTGCCTGGCCGTCGCCCTCTCCCTCGCGAACCAGCTCGGAGCCTACCCCGGAGGCACGCCCCGCTTCGTCACCAACGCCGCACCCTACTGCGCGAGCTGCCACTCCTCGGTCAACGCGGAACAATTGCGCGACATGCCGGCCGATGCGACGGTCGGCATGCTGCCCGAGAAGCGGCACTACGCGGATCTCGCGGCGGGCGAGGGGAACTACGCGAAGCTCGCGGCGCCGGATCGCGAGAAGCTGCTCGCCGCGGTCAAAGCCATGGACGCCAACTGCCGCGTGGAGCTCGCGGTGTCCGCCGCGCGCGTGAAGCGTTCGGCGCCGCTCACCGCGACGGTGACCACGCGCGGCGGCGCGGGTCCGGTGGTGGGTGTCATGCTGACGGACAACGACCTGCGGTTCGAGTCGGGCCCGGTGCAGGCCCAGGGCTTCCGGATCACCGCGGCGCCGCAGGTGACGGGGCCGGACGGCAAGCTCCAGACCAAGTTCCTGGACGGACGCTTCAAGGACCTCTCGAAGAACATCAACTACGTGAACATCCAGGACGTGAAGAGCGATCCGGACGCGAACCTCTACCCGGAGTGCAAAGTGGTCTACTCGCTCAAGGCTCCGGCGGACCCGGGCGAGTACACCATCTCGGCGGCCTTCCTCTACGGCACGGAGAAGGCCTCGCCGCTGGGCCGCGTGGAAGGGTTCGGCGGTCGCGTGCTGCCCGCGGGCGGCCAGGGCGCGGGCTCGGGTCGGGTGCAGTTCGCGAAGCCGGTGACGATCACGGTCAAGTAGGAAGGTTCGCGCCGGCCTCGATGGCCGATCGGACCACCTGCACTCGCGAGGACGCCATGAAGCGCACGATTCGGATTCTGGCCTCGCTCACCCTGTCGTCGCTCGTCGCGACCGCCTTCGCGCTCGCGTACCCGGCGGAGCACGAACACGCCGCAGCGAAGCCACCCCCTTCCCCGGCTTCCGCCGGCGTCGGCGCGCCGAATGCGAAGGCGATCGGAGCCGGGGCGTGGTCCCTGCCCGACTACCACGAGCCCGAGGCCTACAGCGTGGATCTCGTCATCCAGTCGCCGAATGCCAGCATGGTCCTCAAGCGCTTCATCGACCGGGGGCGCATCCGCACCGAGATGACCGGCGCCGGCGAAAACATCGTGATGATCGAGATGAGGAATGAGAAGGGCACGACCCTCACCCTGATGCCGAGGGAGAAGCGCGCGATCAAGCAGTCCCGGGAGGCCACGCAATCGATGGTCGCCGAGAGGCCCGGGAAGAAGATCGAGGACGCCGGGGCGAAGGAGACGGATGCGCCCGCTCCGGAGGTGAAGGTCGAAGACCTCGGCGAAGAAACCATCGACGGAAAGGCGGCGAGGAAGCTCCGGCTCAGCGTTCCCGAAGGCTCGTCGGTCGGCTGGTTCGACAAGGCGACCGGCGCGCCGCTGCGCATGGAGGGAGCGGTG
>CAZYQK010000022.1:7991-28766 GCA_964650245.1 uncultured bacterium
GGACGCTGCCGCGAACGGTGGACGGCCAGCCGGCCTCCATCGAGTGGAAGAATTTGAAGATCGGTCCGCAGCCCGCGAAGTTGTTCGAGGTGCCGAGGGACTACGAGCTGACCGACATGGATCAGCTGATGTCCCAGATGAAGGGTATGGGTGGCGCCGGAGGCATGGGCGCGCTGGGCGGCCTGATGGGCGGGACCGGCGGCAGATTGGGTGCCGCGGGGGGCATGAAGGGCATGATGGGTGGTGCGGGGCAGAGCATGGGGCAGAACCTGGGAGAGGGCTTCGGCGCGAGCCTGGGCGGCGCGATGGGCGGCCCGATGGGCGCGATCGCGGGGCGTTATCTGGGCGGCAAGGTCGGAGGCGCGATCGGCAAGCGGGCCGGGGAAACGTTGGCGCCGGGGAAGTGACGGGGGGCGCATGGGCGGCCCGAGGATCGACGCCTCCAATCGGAACGGTAAAGTCCGGGCCGCGACCACCCGAGAGGGCAGCCGCGGCCCGACCGTTCAGCGGTCCGCGTTCATCTCAGCTTCAGGAGCTTGGTTGTCAGCTCGCGTGAGTCGGAGCGCAGTCTCACGAAGTAGATCCCGGCCGCGACGTTTCGGCCGCGCTCGCTGCGCCCGTCCCACTCGATGGCGTGCGTTCCCGCCGGGAGCTGGCCGCGCGTGAGCCTTCGCACCAGCCGTCCGCTCGTGTCGTACACACGCAGGTCGACCTGTTCCGAGCGCGCCAGCGTGAAGCGAACGGTCGAGCCCGAAGTGAACGGGTTCGGCGCGGCCTGGAGCCCGATGATCTCCTTCTCGACCGTAACCGGCACCTCGGTCACGCCCTCGTCCTCGTAGGTCGCAACGATGCGCGTGCCGTCCATCACCTCGTACGTGCCGTCGCCGTCGGTGTCAGCCTCCAGCACGATCTCGTAGAACGCCGCCGGGTCGTAGCCATTGGGCAGGCTCACCAGAACCTCGAGCGTCGCCGGGTCATTGACCGGATCGAACGCCAGCAGGCCCGTCACCGGCTCGCCCGGGGGCAGCCCGTTGAGGCTCACGATCTGCGGGTCCGGGTGATCGGTCGGCTCGTAGCGCGGCATGATGCGGTACGGGAGCTGGGTGCCGTTTCCGCACGGACCGCCCACGCCCCAGTCCACCGGGACACCGATCATGCCCGGTGGCAGGCGCGCCGGCACGTTCACCAGGTTGTTGGTGCCCGCATTCGAGCACCAGCAGGTGTTGTCCGCGCGGATCGTGCCCTGTCGGGTCTGGCAGGCGCCGGTCGAGTCGTTCACCACCGTGACCTGGTAGCAGGCGGTCGCGTTCTGCGCCGTAAGCCCGATGGGGCGCTTGATCGTCATGCAGATCGGGAGCGAGCACGCGCCCGGCGCGACCGTAACCGTGCCGGTCGGCGGGATGATGGACGTCGGCCCGTTCACCGTGCAGCCCGCACCCGCCGGCATTCCCGCCGCCGACCAGTGGTAGCTCTGCGGCACCGCGGAGGTGTTGCAGATGTTGAAGCACACGATGACCGAGTCCCTCCCGCTGCAGATGGTGGTCTCGGTGGGCAGCCGCACGATGTCGGCGCACTTCCCGGCTGCCCCGGCGGTGTAGAGGGTGAGCACCGACGCGGCGGAGAGCGGCGCGTTGAAGATCTCGAGATCGTCGATGCAGCCGTCGAACCCGGCGCCGATACCGAACGCCGGACTCATCTGACCGATGTAGAGGTCCGCGGCGCTGCCCATGTAGCCCGTGATGGGAGTGAAGTTGAAGGTCGGCACCAGGGTTCCGTTCAGGTACCAGCGCCCGGGACCGCTGCGGTCCACCGAGACCGCCACGTGCTGCCAGCTCCCGGCCGTCACGGTCGGCCCCGGCACGGTCTGCGTCGCGATGCCGATTCCGATCTTGAGGTGGAGCTGCAGGCCGTTGAAGTAGAGCGTCCAGCCCCGGATGTTGGCCCCGGTCGGCACCCGCTTCTCGACCAGCGTGCGCGGCGCGCCCGCGCCGGCCGCCATGTTGACCCAGGCGTCGATCGCGAACGAAGAGCCGGCCGGGAACGACAGCCCCATCTGGTTCGCGTTCGGGACCTTCGCGTAGTCCAGCTCGCCCGGCACGCACAGCATGCGGCCGACGTGACCCGAGTTGGTGATGGCCGCGCCTCCGACGAGCTGCGCCACGTTTTTTGCCGGGCTCTGGTGCGTGAGGTCCGCCGCCGTGGTGGAGCCCGCGGTCTCGTCGAACGGCCACCACGCCACCATGCCGGGAGGCGGGGTCGCGCACCCGCCGCCCCCTGAGCCGCAAGTGTGGTTGCCGAAGTCCAGCCCGGTGATCACCTGTGAGGCCGCCACCGTCATCGGGTAGGTGGAGCCGGCCGGCGCGGTCTGCACCCAGCCCGGCTGCAGCTGTTCGAACAGCGTGTAGGTGCCGGGCGGCACGTTCTGGAAGCAGTAGTTGCCGTTGCCGTCAGTCGTCGTGGTAAAGGTGCCGCCGGTTCCGGTGAGTACCACGGTCCAGCCCGCCAGGTACGGCTCGCCGCCGTTCCGCACGCCATTGTGGTTCAGGTCGTTGAACTTGCGCCCGCACACGGTGCCGAACGGACCCGGGCACCCGACCACCTCAACGTCGCCGATGAAGGTCTTCTCGGTCGTTGTCGGGTTGCCGTCGGAATCCACCAGCAGGCTCGTGAGGTGCGAGCCGCCGGTGGGCCTCAAGCCCTGATACCCGCTCAGCACGTCGCTGTAGCTGCCGAAGTTGTGCATCAGGTCGGCGCTCGCCCATACTCGGCCCAGCACGCCTGCGGTGTAGGGGTAGCGGTCGTAGTCCACGCCGCCCGCACAGTCCGTGCCCGGCCCGGGCGGACCGACCAGGTACGTGTTGGCCGCGAGCCAGCACCCGCCCGCGCAGTAGTACTCGAGCGCGCGCGCCTTGTGCGGGCTGGAGTAGGACGAGTTGGTGATGCCGCGCTCGCCGAGCAATATCTTGCCGCTCGCCGAGAAGCTGATGTCCGAAACCGGATTCGAGTAGGTCTGTCCGGGATACGGCGGCACCCACAGCTCGTGCCGGTCGCTCGAGGGATCGATCGCGCCGCTCGGGAAGAGGCCGACGCTGCGAATTTCGTTCTGCGCCGACGGATTCGGCGTGCCCACATCTTCGACCCACACGCTGTAGTACACGCGGTCGCCGTGCCACTGGACACCCCACAGCGCCTCGCCCAGCGGCGCCCATCCTGGCTGGTTGTTGTCGGCACCGAGTGGATCAAACGTCTGTACGATGGTGCCGGCCGGCGCGTTGGGCGCGGTGGGCTTGACGCGGTAGATGCGCCCGTCCTCGTGGTTCGTGACGAAGAACTGCTTGTGCCTGCAGTCGAACGTGATGTTGCCGAGGCCCGGCCAGTTGCTGCCGGGCGCGATTCCCGGATCGGGGATGTTCGGCAGCACGCAGAACGTCGTGATCTTGCCGGTGATCGCGTCGAGCCGATAGATCGCCCCCGGAGCCCCGCCGAACACCATCGCGATCGCGTCGAAGCTGTAGCACGAGGTGTGGGTGACGAAGATGTTGCCGTTGTCATCCACCGTCAGGCCGAATACCGAGCCGAGCGAATCCACGTTCCAGCTGTTGGCCGGACCCTGGTAGCGCAGAATGCTCGCCCAGTCCTTGTCCTCGAGCGGCGACGGCGGCGAACTGCCGAGGTCGAATACCGTGACGCAGTAGGGCCAGGGGCCGAACGCCTCGCGTGTGCCGACCATCAGATTGGTCGAGAACGGAGGATGCTCGTCGGCGCTGAAGGTCGGCACCCCGGCGCAGCAGGTGTCGGGCGGACTGTCGCACTGATCGCAGAGCTTCGTGCCGCAGTCCCCGCCAATGATGTACATGTTCGGCGGACTGTCGCCGTCGTAGACCAGAACCTGGAGCGGGCCGATCGGTCCCTGGAAGTGCGTGTGACACGGGCCGGCCGTGCCGTCGATGTCGCTGTTCGAGAGGCCGGGGAACGCCGCGATCCCCGCTGCGGTGAGCGTGGCCCCGCTTGAATTGCACAGGGATACCTCGTTGAGCCCGGGGATCAGCGTGGGCAGCCACTGGTTGTACGTCGCGGGAAAGTTGGAAAAGTCCTGAAGCGCGGTGTGCGCCATCAGCCCGCCACCCGTGTTCACGAAGTTCGCGAGCGCGAGCGCGTTCGCGTTGATGACCTGCAGCTCGGCGAGCTGGACCTCATTGCCGAGGTCGCCGTAGCCGCTACAGATCCAAATCATGGCGGGCTTCGCCGTGTTCGCGGCGAGGTCGGCGAAGAACTGGGTGACGCTCCCCGGGCCGGTCGCGCCGTTGTAGTAGTTGATGGTCTTGCCGAGCGCCACGTTGCCCGCGAAGTGGATGGCCGAGCCGCCGTCGCCACCGCTTCCGGGAAACTGTCCCGTGGGCGGACTGCCGCCCGGGTCCGACACGCCGAGCGCCGCGATGCTCCCGTCGTTCGGACGTGTGATGCAGCCCGACTGGAACATCTTGGTCAGCGCCTTCTCGATGTAGAGCCAGCCCTGGTTGTTGCCGGAGCCGATGTTGTAGCCGTGGAGCGGCAGGTCGTCGCCACCCAGGATGACGGGGCCGGCGGGAGATGTGCCATGGCCGGCGACCCACAGGATCACCGCGAGGCCCAGCGCAAGGCACGCCACGCGTCGCCGCTGCGGCCCGCGCGTGGGATCGGGGCAGGTCGCCCGCGACGGGGCGAGAGAGAGACCCGGCTGCAGCAGGGCGGGCGATGGGGTGGGCACGAGCTGGCTCCTCGATCGTTTGCGGCGAAACTACCGCCGATGTTGAGAACGCCCGAATAGCCCGCCGCGGCCGCGGCAGGAGGAGCGTCCCCCGTGATTCCGCGGAACCCCTACATTCTAACAGGGTTTCTTCGTGGCTCGTCGGTGGTCAAGGCACGGGCATGGGCCCTCGTTGGTGTAGATTCCCCGGATGCCTTTGACCCCCGGCACCCGTCTCGGCTCCTACGAAATCGTCGCGCCGCTGGGCAGCGGCGGCATGGGCGATGTCTATCGCGCGCGGGATTCGCGGCTCGGGCGCGAAGTGGCCATCAAGGCGTTGCCCGAGACGTTCGCGGGGGACCCCGAGCGGCTGGCCCGATTCGATCGCGAGGCGCGGGCGCTCGCAGCCCTCAACCATCCGAACATCGCCGCCATCTACGGGCTCGAAGAAGTTGGCGGGGCGCCGCACCTGGTGCTGGAACTCGTGGACGGGGAGACGCTGGCCGTGCGGCTGAAACGCGGCGCGCTGCCTTTGCGCGATGCCCTCGAGGTGTGCACGCAGCTCGCCGCGGCAATCGAGGCCGCGCACGAGCGCGGCATCGTCCACCGGGATCTCAAGCCCGGAAACCTCATGCTGACTCCGTCCGGCGTCGTGAAGGTTCTCGACTTCGGGCTGGCGAAGAGCGGCGGAGAGGAGGCCAGTGATCCCGATCTGTCGAGGTCGCCGACGGTGACCGTGCGAGCCGGCGCGACGACCGCGGGTATGTTCCTGGGCACCGCCGCCTACATGAGCCCTGAGCAGGCGCGCGGCCAGTCGGTGGACCGTCGCACCGATGTCTGGTCGTTCGGTTGCATCTTGTTCGAGTGCCTGACCGGGCGGCCCGCATTCGAGGGTGAAACCGTTTCGGACCTCATCGCACGCATCCTCGAGCGCGAACCCGACTTGAATGCGCTTCCCGCGGCCACGCCTCCCCGCGTGCGTGACCTGATGCTGCGCTGCCTTCGCAAGGACGCGGGCGAGCGGCCGCGCGACATTCGCGACGTGCGCCTGGAGCTGGCCGTGGCCGCTGCCGGCGGCGCGAAGGCGGAAGGCGGCCGGGAGAAATCGATCGCCGTCCTGCCCTTCGCCCACGCGAGTGGTTCCGACGACGAATACTTCGCGGACGGGATCACCGAAGAGATCCTGAACGCCCTTGCACAACTCCAGGGGCTGCACGTCGCCGCGCGCACGTCGAGCTTCGCGTTCAAGGGCCGCAGCGAAGACCTGCGCGGGATCGGCGAAAAGCTGAACGTCTCGACCGTCCTCGAGGGCAGCGTGCGCAGGGCCGGGAACCGCCTGCGAATCACCGCTCAGCTGGTGAACGTGGCCGACGGTTACCAGCTCTGGTCCGAGCGCTACGACCGCGAGCTGACCGATGTGTTCGCGGTTCAGGACGAGATCGCCAACGCCATCGCCGCGAAGCTCAAGCCGACGGTGACGGGCGGCTCAGAGCGCGTGCAGGCCCGCCGTGGCACCACCAGCCTCGAAGCCTACGACCTGTTCCTCAAGGGGCGGGCGCTCCAGCTCCAGCGCGGCCGGTTCATTCTGGAAGCGATCCAGTGCTTCGAGCAGGCGGTCGCACTCGATCCGAGCTATGCGGACGCGCTGGGGTTAATGTCGGACTCGTACCGGCTGATGGGCACCTACGGCATGCGACCCTTCGACGAGGTGATGTCGAAGGCGAGGGCGGCCGCGGAACGGGCGCTCGCGATCGACCCGGACGTGGCGGAAGCCCATGCCACGCTGGCCGACGTGGAGGCGGAGTACGACCGGGACTACGCCAGCGCCACGAGGTCGTGGGAGCGGGCACTGACGCTCGACCCCAGGCACATCCGCGCCCGCTGCGAGCGCGCGTTGTGGAGCCTGGCCTTCGGGGGGATGTCGGCCGACGAGGCGGTGGCGGAGGTGGGGCGCGCGGTCTCCGATGATCCTCTCAACTCCTGGGCCATGGCCATGCAGAGTTTTCTGCTCGGGTTGGCCGGGCGCCACGAGGAGAGCGTGGTCGCGGCGCGGCGGGCGGTGGAGCTTGATGCCGGCTCGTACTTCGCGCAGTTCAACCTGATGCGGAGTCACGTGTGGGCAGGAGACTTCGCGCGAGCCATCGAGCTCGGCCCCGCACTGCTCATTTCGTCGGGCCGGCATCCCTGGACGCTCGGGACCCTCGCCGCGGCTCATGCGGCTCAGGGAAACGTGGCGATCGCGCGTGCCGTGTACGACGAACTCGAGGCACGCTCGAGGATGGAGTTCGTCGCGCCATTCTGGCTCGCGGCCGTGGCGGCGGCGGCGGGGCTCATGGATGTCGCGATGCGGCTCGCCCGGAGGGCGGTGGATGAGCGCGATCCCCTCGCCCTGCTCGCCCGGTGCTATCCGGAATGGGCGCCGCTGCGCGCGCAGCCCGGGTTCGGTGAACTGCTGGCGAAGATGCGGTTCATGGGGGGCGCAGCCGGGGGCGGCGGGTAGCCGATCCGGAACGCGCCCGGCCGTTGTGCACATGCCAGAGGAGGAATGGCCGTGATCCGAAATATCCTGCTCGGTGCTCTCGTCCTGTTCGTGCTCGCGTTTGTGACCCTGGCGTTCTACGTCGGGTCACGCCAGAACCTCAAGTTCGACGTGCCGTACGTCGAAGTCGCGGCCTCGACGGACTCCGCGGTGGTCGCCCGCGGCAGGTATCTGGTGCGTGACGTCGTGAACTGCGCAAGCTGTCACGGCGACACGAGCAGCGCCTCCATCGCCGCGCGGTTCGCGGGCGACGACATCCCGCTGTCCGGCGGCTACGCGTGGGACATCCCACCCGGCAAGTTCTATGCGCGCAACATCACGCCCGATCCCGAGACCGGCATCGGGAACATCCCCGACCGGGCGCTCGCCAGGGCCCTGCGGTACGGAGTGGGGCACGACGGTCGCGCCTTGCTCCCGTTCATGGAGGTTCAGGGGCTTTCGGACGAGGATCTCGTCGCCGTGATCTCGTACCTGCGCACACAGCCTCCGGTGCGCAATCTCGTTCCCATGCACCAGTACAACCTGCTCGGAAAGATCGTGAAGGCGACGGTACTCGCGAACCCGGTCGGGCCGAAGGCGACACCGCCGGGGGCGAGCCCCCACGGCGCCACGGTGGAGAACGGGCGCTACCTGGTCGAGTCGGTGGCGTTGTGCTGGGCCTGCCACACGCAACGCAACGATGCCACGGGTGAGCTCACGGGTCCGCGCTTCGGAGGGGCGACCGGGTTCCTCGAACCCGACGACCCGGAGCACTCGTGGTCGCCCCCCAACATCACGAGCGACCCCGAGACCGGCCGGCTCGGAAAGCTCACGGAGGATGAGTTCGTCGCGCGCTTCCGGGTCGGGCGGCTGCTTCCCGGATCGCCGATGCCGTGGCAGGGATTCGCCAGAATTCCCGAGGACGACCTGCGAGCGATCTACCGGTACCTCAGGACCGTTCCCGCGGTGAAGCGCGACGTGGGGCCGCCGGTGGTGACCGTGGCGAAGCGGTCCTAGGTCGTGCGGTGCCGATGGCGGCCCGCGCCGCGCCCGCGCTTCGGCGATCTCGCTCCGCGGGCCGCCCTGCTCGCCGCCCTGCTCTGTTGCGCCGCGACCCCGTCGCGGGCCCAGACGTCCGCGCCACGCGAGGGCGACTTCATCGCGCGCGACTTCCGCTTCCATTCGGGAGAGACGCTGCCGGAACTCAAGCTCCACTTCCTCGCGCTCGGCCGGCCCGCGCGCGACGCCGCGGGGCGGGTGACGAACGCCGTTCTCATCCTGCACGGCACCGGCGGCTCGGGCCGCCAGTTCCTGGCGCCGCAGTTTGCGGGCGTGCTGTTCGGACCCGGCGCGCCGCTCGACACCACGCGCTGCTTCATCATCCTGCCCGACGCCATCGGCCATGGCCGCTCGAGCAAGCCGAGCGACGGCCTGCGCGCACGGTTTCCCCACTACGACTACGACGACATGGTCGCGGCGCAGCACCGGCTCGTGACCGAGGGCCTCGACGTGCACCATCTGCGGCTGGTGATGGGCACCTCGATGGGCGGGATGCACACCTGGGTGTGGGGCGAGTCCTTCCCCGACTTGATGGACGCGCTCATGCCGCTCGCCTGCCAGCCGGTCGCGATCGTGGGGCGCAACCGCGTGTGGCGCGCCATGGTGATGGACGCGATCCGAAGCGACCCCGATTGGAAGGGCGGCGAGTACACCACCCAGCCGCGCGCCGCGCTCCGCACCGCGCTCGACCTGCTGCTGCTCGCCGGCAGCGCGCCGCTCCACATGCAGAAGAGCCTCGCCACCCGCGACTCCGCCGACCGCTATCTCGAGAGCTACACCGCCTCGCGCCTGCCCGCGCTCGACGCCAACGACCTGCTCTATCAGGTCGACGCCTCGCGCGACTACGATCCCTCGCCACGGCTTCAGAGCATCACGGCGCCGGTCATGTTCGTGAACTCGGCCGACGACTTCATCAACCCGCCCGAGCTGGGCATCGCCGAGCGCGAGATCCAGAAAGTGAAGCGCGGCCGGTTCGTCCTGCTGCCGGTGAGCGACCAGACCCGCGGCCATGGCACGCACACCTGGGCCGCGGTGTGGAAGACGTATCTGGAGGAGCTGCTGCGAGAGTCCGCGCGCTGATCCCGGGCAGGCGCGCCGTCGAGCGCGCCGCGCGGCGTCAGCGCGGCACCACTTCCACGCGGACCCGGGTCGTGCCGGCCGCGAGGAATCCCAGCTCGCGGGCCGCGCGGCGCGAGACGTCCACGATTCGCCCGCGAGCGAACGGGCCGCGGTCGTTCACGGTGAGCGTCACGCCACGGCCGTTCGCGAGGTTCGTCACGCGCACGCGCGTTCCGAATGGGAGCGAGCGGTGGGCTGCCGTCAGGGCGTCCTGGTCGTAGGGCACGCCGCTCGCGGTCGGACGCCCGTCGTACTCGCGCCCGTAGAACGAGGCAAGCCCGACCTCGGAGCCGGCGGTCGCGGGCCCGCGCGGTCCGCCCGTGGTCGCGCATCCCGCCACGACCAGCATGGCGACCAGCGCGATCGAGAGTGAGGTGCGTCGCATGGCGGTCCCGCGTAGGCATCGGACGGCAGGGGATGGGGCTGAAGGTGAATCGAAACGCACGGCGCAGCCGCACCGCCGCGCCGAAAGACCGCGCTCGACAGCCGCGCGCACTCCGCGCTAGGTTCCCCGACGAGAATTGCCACCATGACCCGACCCGGACGAAACGATCTCTGCCCCTGCGGCAGCGGCAGGAAGTACAAGCACTGCTGCATGGAAAACGTGCGGCGAGATGCCCTGCCTCCGCCCGCGGCGCAGGAGCTCCATGACCGCGCACGGTTCTGGCTCGACCGGCTCACCCGCTACGGGCGCCGCCGCTTCGGGTCCAATTGGCTCGGCCTCGCGGCCGCCACCTGGTTCGGCGGCAAATGGGAAGACCGGGACGTGGAGGAGGAGCAGAACCTCTTCCACCCCTGGGCATTCTACGAGTTCGAGGTCGAGGGGCGGCCCGTCGCGCGCTGGTACCTTGCCGAGAAGGGCGCGGACCTCAAGCCCGAGGAGCGCGCGGGGCTCGAGGCCGAGCTGAACGCCTGGATCTCGCTGTGGGAGGTGCGGGCCACCGAGCCGGGCGTGTCGGTAACGCTTCGCGACCTGCTCACCGGCGAGACGCGCCGCGTCACGGACGTAAGCGCGTCGCGACGCCTCAAGCGCTGGGAGGTCGTGCTCGGCCGCGTGGTGGACGCTGACGGTCTCTCGGTGCTCGGCGGCGTTCACCCGTACCCGCTCTCGCCCGCGCAGGCGGAGCGCGCGCTCCGGATCGCGCGCCGGCAGCTCGGCGTACGATCGCGGGTCGTCCCGGTCGCCCCTCTGCGGGCCGCGAAAATCGAAATCGGCCTGCTCTGGGCCTGGCGCCTGCTCGTCGAGGAGGCAATGCATCCGCAGCTTCCAGAGCTTGCCAACACCGACGGCGACCCGCTCATGCTCACGACGGATCACTTCGGACTCGAGGCCGATGTCCGGGCCGATGTAGTCGAGCGTCTGTGCGCGCTCGAGGGCGCCGACCGCGAGGACGCCGAGGACGGCGCCGTCGCGGTGGTGCTCAGCCGCCCGAGCACCGGTGCCCGTGCGCCCGGCGAGCGCCTCATGGTGGCGCGGATCGCGGTGGGCCCGAAGTGGCTCAAGATCGAGACCAACTCAACGAAGCGGGCGGACGATGCCCGGGCCCGCGTCGAGGAGGCATGCGGCTCGCGGCTCCGCTTCCGCGCGCGCGAGCACAGCGATCCTGCCACGCTCGTGCGCCAGGGCGATGAGCCGCGCGTCACCCCCGAACCGGCCGGGATACCGCCGGAAGAGCGCGAGAGGATCCTGGCCGAGTTTCAGGCCCGCTACTATGCCGGCTGGCTGGATGATCACATCCCGGCGCTCGGCGGCAAGACCCCGCGCGAGGTCGCCGCGAGCGCGGCGGGGAGGCGCAAGCTCGAAGCCCTGCTCAAGGAGTTCGAGTACCGGGCGGAGAGTCGGCCGGAAGCGGAACGATTCGACTTCGGGCGGCTCCGCGAGGAGCTGGGGCTGGAGCGGTGAAGGGCCGGTCGCCGGGCTACGTCGCCCTCACCGACTTCGGCTGGTACTCGTTTCTCCAGACGAGGCCCATCTGGGAGGAGGTGAACTTCTGGCAGCCGGGCGGCGGGACGCTGCTCAGGCCGCCGACCGGGATGCCGTTCTTCTTCAAGCTCCACGCGAGCCACGGATCGCGCATCGTCGGATTCGGGCACTTCTCGTGGCGCTCGCTCCTCCCCGCATGGATGGCGTGGGACTGCTTCGGGGAAGCCAACGGCGCGCCGGATCGCGGTACCTTTCAAGGGCTGCTCGCGGAGCGGAGGTCCGAGCCCGTGGATCCGACCGGCCGCTTCGCCATCGGCTGCCTGCTCATCTCTCGCCCGGTGTTCCTCCCGGAACGGGATTGGGTGGACCCACCATCGAACTGGCCGCGGACGGGTGTTCAGCAGGGGAAAAGCTACGACGTCTCCGAGGGCGAGGGTCTGCGCATCTACGGCGAATGCAGGGAGCGTGCGGCGCGTTACCCCGAGGCGATCCCGCCGGGGGCGGGGGCAAGCCCTCACGCCGGTGGATCCGAAGAGCGATTCGGCAGCCCCTATCTCGTGAAGCCGCGGCTTGGGCAAGGAGGATTCCGCATGGCCGTCACGGATGCTTACGGTCGCTCGTGCGCGATCAGCACCGAACACTCGCTTCCGGTGCTGGACGCGGCGCACATCCGCCCCTTTGCGGAGGGCGGCGAACACGAGGTGCGCAACGGGATTCTCCTGCGCGCGGACATCCACCGGCTCTTCGATCAGGGACTCGTCGCCGTGACGCCGGAGTACCGATTCGTGGTCAGCGGCCGGCTCATGGCGGACTACCGGAATGGGCGCGCGTACTACGAGCTTCAGCGCCAGGTCGAGGAGTCCGGTGGGATTCAGCTGCCGAAAGACCCCGCGCTGCGTCCCGATCGGGAACTTCTGCGCTGGCACCTGGAGGAGAAGTTCGTGGCATGATCGCGTGCGCGGGCGCGGCTTGTGGGGTGGCGGGCGCCGATGCTGCTTTCGCGCCCCCCGAGGCGGCATAGCCAAGTGGTAAGGCGAGGGTCTGCAAATTTCTGAGCCATATTTTTCAACGCCGAGCACGCAAGCGATATCGTCCCAGTGATTTGTCCTCGCTGGGGCGATGTCATTTGAGGGGACACGAGAGGACACGAGAGCCCTCGTGAGGAAGTTGAGACCGTAGCAAACCGTAGCAAGTGAGGGCGAGGGTCGGATGGGCCTCTTGCAGGCGGGGTCCGGAAGCGCGCCGGGCGCAGTGGACCCGGCTCATGGGTCCACCTCGGCGTACTCCGTTGGTATCCCTGCCGCATCGTCGCGTTTCGAGCTAGGGTTTCCTGCATGTTGGTTGGGACCGCTCTGCGCCGGAACACAGGGGAGACCCGGAGCGCTTCGTCCGCCCCGAGGATGCGGCCGGTGAACAGCATTTCGCTCGCCACACGGGGGGATACGAGCTGCGGCAGCGCCACCGCCGCCAGCGGCGGGAACACGCCGAGCTTGATCTCGGGCTGGCCGAAGGTGGCGTGCGCAGAGGCCACGACCAGATCGCAGACCAGGGTCAGCTCGCAGCCACCCCCAGGGCCGGCCCTTGCACGGCCGCCACCATCGGGCTCTCCATCGCCAGCAGCAGGCCGCAGACGCGGTGGAACTCGTGCAACATCGCCGCACCCCGGTCGGGCAGGTGATCCCGCACGTCCACGCCGGCGCAGAACGCCTCGCCGCCCGCGGTCAACAGGACCACCGAGAGCTCCTCGCCGCCGCGCAAGGCTTCGAGCGCCGCGGCGAGCTCGTGCGCGGCTTCGAGATCGATCACGTTGAGCGGGGGCAGGTCACGTCAGCAGCCATTTGACGCAGGCCCGACTGGATCGTCATGTCCGTTTGCAGCGCCACCCTTCACGCGGGGAGCCGCGGCACTCGGCGGTTCTCCCGTCGCTTGTGCTCCAGTCCCCTCATCTCCGCACGATCACCTTCACCGTCTCGCTCCTCTTCCCCGCCTCGAGCTTGAGGAGGTAGAGCCCGGTCTGGAGCGGCTCGCCGCGCCCGTCGACGGTATTCCACTCGACGCTGTGCTCGCCGGCCTCGAGACGGCTCTCCATATGGAAGATCTTCACGCTCCGGCCGCCGAGGTCAAAGAGCCTGAGCTTGACGTCGGCCCGCTCGGGCAGCCGGAAGCGGACGCGCCCGCTGGCCCCGAACGGATTGGGCACCGCGAGGAAGAGTCGGTCGGTGACAACGCTGTCCCCCTTGGTCGGTTCACGACCGGGCACGCCGACCACCGCCGTGGACACTCCGCGGACGGCGATCTCGCTGATCTTCTCGGTCGCGCCGTCGCCGTTGTCATCGCCGTAGACGGCGATCCGGTCATAGCCGATCAGCCACGCCATCGGGTACTCGGCCGTGATCGGCACGGTGCCGGTCTGGCCGGGCGCGACACTGAGCGTTCCGATCACCGGCTCGCCCGGAGGCAGGCCGTTCAGCTTCACGGCCGTGCTGGGATCCTCGTCGTGGCCGGCGAAGGCGCGGATCTCATAGTCGAGCGGCCCGCTGAAGGACCGTTCGAGATTCGTGGCCTTGATGTTCATCGTCGTCGCGTGCGCCTCGTCGAGCGCGACGATGCCGGTGACCTCGACCGGATCGCCGAGCTGCCACTTGAGGCACCACTTGTTGGGCCGCGTCACGGAGCCGCGGCAGGCGAACAAGCGCCCGGTGTCGTGGTTGAAGAGCGATACCTGGTAGCACGCGACCTGTCCGATCGGGATGTTGGTCGGACAGCCGATGATCAGCGGCACGGTGACGCAGCCGCCGGCGGGGACGGTGACCGTCCCGGTGTTGGGCGTGAAGCTGGTCGGGCCGACCGCGGCGCATCCCGGGCCGCCGTTGATCGGGCTCAGGCCGTAGCTGTAGACGTGGCTGACGGCGCCGTAGTTGCAGATCGTGAACGACGAGCTCGAGCTGACACCATTGCAGCAGGGAACGTTCTGGGTCGCGTAGCACAGCTCCGGGCACTTGCCGACCACGCCGGCCGAGTGGATCTCCGCGACCCTGGCGGGGCTGATGACGTCGTGAATGATTTCGATCTCGTCGATCGGCCCGGCGAAGTACCTGGCCACCGGCACCGGATGGCTGCGCGCGATGTAGAGCGCCCCCGCGTTGTCGAGGTTCCCGGCGCGCGCGGTCGGATCGAAGGCGCCACCGACGGGGTTGCCATCGACGTAGAAGCGCACGCCGTTGACGTTGTCGCGATCCACGGACACGGCGACCAGATGCCAGTCGCCGTCGGCCACGAACGCCTGCGGCCCGCCGTCAAGATCGTCGAGCGAGAAGCTGCTCGAGACACCGCCGACCGCGAGCTCGACCCCGGGGTAACCGTTGTTGAGGAAGAACCCGTAGCCCTGGACCGGAGGCAGACTGTGCTTGTCGACGATCGGCTGGATGCCCGAGGCGGCGCTGGTCCTGATCCAGGCGTCGATCGAGAAGTCACCGGCCCCGACCGCGCCCGCTGCGCCCGGCAGCCTGACGTACTGGGTCGAGCCGTCGAAGCTGTAGGAGCCGTCCACGTACTCGCCGGGCAGCGGTGTCGGGTTGTGGACCAGCACGCCGCCGAGGGCGGGATTGGCCAGGTTGGGAGTGTCGCTGCCGCCGCCGCCGGGATCGGACGAGGGATCGAGCTTCAACCACACCGACATCTTGTTCGGCGGCGGGATGCACCGATAGTTGCAGCCGACCGTGCAGTTCGAGCCGTCGCCGAAGTAGATCCCGCCCTGCTGGACGCAGCTGGCCTCGGTGGTGACGATGCAGTTCGTGCTGAGGCAACAGGCCCCGGTCGGCGGCGGGTTGCAGCCCGGCAACACGGTGACGTTGAACTTGCAGATCACCGTGTCGGTCCCGCTCACCGCCGTGCAGATGACCGGGGTGACGCCGATCGGGAAATTGCCGCTGGGCGGCGTGCAGGTGACGGTGTAGCCGACGCAGTCGTTCTCGAGCTCCGGCGCCGGGAACTCGACGACCGCGCCCAGCGGACCCTCGCACGGCACCGTGGTGTCGCTCGGGCAGAAGGCAAACGCACAGGTGTCGCAGATGCCGGCGACCGTGAGGTCGTAGAGGATCGGGGTAACGAACGGCGCCGAGCAGCCCTCCACCGCGCGGATCAGCCGCACCTGGTTCTCGATGAAGCGCCCGGCCATCGGCGCCTGCGGCCCGGGCGTGCCGATTGTGTTCCAGGTGGCGGCGGAGAGCAGCGGCAGCGTCTGCGCGGCGCGCGCCTCGACGGTCACGCTGGTGCCGGGTGGGGTGCTCTGGTTCCAGCCCACGAAGTTCCAGATCCGCGCGTTGAAGAGCCCGTCGGTGATCACGTTCCAGGTGCCCTGCTGCGAAGACGTCACCGACTGCAGGCTGCCGGTGAAGTCGCTGTAGGTGTAGGGGCCGAGTCCGACCAGCTGAGGGCCGGGGAGCGAAACCAAGGCGCCGGTGTTCTCGTTGAGCTTGCACCAGTTGGATCCGGAGTTAGGCGTCACCACGATGTTGCCGCCGCTCGCCACGCCGACGCCGCACGGCGTGGGCACCGGCGTGGTGTAGACGCCGAACACCGTGGGGGTCGGTGTGTTGTTGTACCGCACCACCGAGTTGTTCCCGTCGTTGCAGCTCATCCAGACGTTGTTGTTGAAGTCGACGGTGATGCCGCGTCCTGGCCCCGGCGCACCCGATCCGCTGAGGGTCCAGCCGTTGGCGGGATTTCCGAGGGTCAGCGACGGATCCCAGCGCACGCAGACGTCCCACGCCACCGGCGACCCCATCATGGCCAGCCAGACGATGCAGTTCTTGTCGACCGCGATGCCGTAGTTGCCGCCGCCGTGGAAGATGGAGTCGGCGGTGACCGCGGGACCGAGGTTGGTGCCGCCGCTCGCCACGCCGGGGTCGATTTCGAGCGCCCAGCCCCCGAGCGTGCTCTGGTAGATCATCCCGTCGGGTGACAGCGCCAGACCATAGGGCAAGTGGCCGGTCGTGATCGTCACCAGCGAGGGCGCCACCGCCGGCGGCTGGTTGGGCGCGTAGGTTGCGATCGGGAGGTTGGGGTTGAGCTTGTGCAGCGTCGTGGTCTGGGACAGCCCCACCCAAAGGAAGCCGGCCTTGTCTATGATCAGGCCACGCGCGGGATTGTTCTGCGTGCTGCCGATTTCGTAATGGCGCTTGATCCGCTCGTCCTGCCCCCACGGCAGGATCTCGCCCGGGTCGGCGCAGTCGCCGTCCGAGTTCAGGTCGGTCGACGTCTCGATGTTGCTGTTGTTGTTCCGGTCGTCGCCGCCGGTAACCACGATCTCGGTGACCGAGGGCAGGTAGGCCCCGTTGGTGCGGTTGGCCACCCAGCAGTTGCCGTCCTTGTCGACCACGGTGCGCGACGGGGAGAGGTAGAGGTAACTGCTGAAGCCGTCAGGCGGGCCGGTGTAGTAGCGCCCGACCTCGTTGCCGGTCTGGGTGTTGACCTTGGAGATCGTGCCTTCGCCCGCGTTGGCGACCCAGGCGTACGGCCAGGTGGTCGGCGTCGCCGACAGCTCGAGCTGGTTGCTGTTGGTGACCAAACCGTTGAGCGTGCCGAGATTGAAGTCGGGGTCGGTGGTGTAGACCTTGGTGATCGGCCCGCAGGTGTCGGCCGCCGGAGCGTAGGGTCTGCTCTGGGCGGCGAGGGCGGCGCCGGGGATGAGAGTCAGACAGCCGAGGCCGACGAGGATCGCGGCGGTTGGGACGACACGACGGGAACGGAGGAAGAGCGGAATCGGCCGCATGTGCGACACCTCGGCGTGGAGGGGTGGGTGCGGGGTCGCCGATGTCGAGCGCGCCGCGAGGAAGTGTGGGCACGGCCGGTGGTCGTAGTGCGATTGGAGCTTCGCACGATAACGTGGCCAAGTTTGCGTGATGGCCGACCCGAGCACTTGACGAAGGGCCAGCCTTTCAAACCACTGGGAACTGTACCGCGAGAAACAGGGGATGGATAAGGACTTTCTTCGCACGCCCGCGGGCTTGGCCCGGGCCGCGCCTCTGATCACGCGCCGATCATGGCCCGGCTCGAGTCGGCGAGGTGCCCCAGGTTTCCGCCTGGCCCCGCCGGGACCGCTCCGAGTCAGCGCAAATGGCGGCTCGCGGCATTCCGGAGCAGTTCCCGCGCCGCCGTGCCGAGACTGTCGGCCGGGCCGGCATCGGCCACCCGCTTCAGCTGATCGAGCGCGCCCGCGCGATCGCCGGTTCTCGCCAGCGCCAATCCCCACAGGAATCGGAGCCGCCGATCGCCGGGCCACGTCTCGACCAGGGCGGACAGGTATTGGGCCGCCTGTGGTCCGTAGCCATTCGCCAGCAGCAGCTCGGCGAGGCGGGCATGGGCGGATGGACCCGTTCCCAATCCCGTCATCTCTCCCGCCGCACCCTGGCTGAACAGGTAGAAGTCGCGATAGGCGTCCGACCACCGGCTGATGAAGACGATCGAATCGATCTGCGGGCAGAAGAGCCGCACCGCCCGCCCCCCATCGAGCACTGCCGAGACCAGGTTGTAGGAGGGCGTTCCCGGCGGGTGCGCGACACCCTCCGCGCCCGTCCCGATATCGATCGCGCGTTCCGTTCCGGCCGGAAGGAAGACGACCGCGCGGCCGTGCGGCCGGTCGAGCGGCCTGCCGATCGTCGCGATCGCGCGCCGCGCCACCTCGAGCTTTCGCGTCAGGGGGTCGAGTGCGAGATCGGTCGCTCCGAGCCGCAACTGCGCCCGGGCGCCGATGAGCACTTCGGACCACGCGGCCCCGCCGATCGCGGCGGCGACGAAGGGCACCAGGCGCAGCCGCCGACGCCCGGGAGCGGCGGGCCGCGGACGCGCGCCGGGGAGAGCCTGCCAGATTCGGCGGCGGATGTCCGGCGTCCACACCCTCGACATCGTGGCCGCGGCGCCGTCCGCCGCGCCCGCGAGTGACAGCACCCAGCCCGCCATCGGGACATAGAGGTAGTGGCCGAAGGAGTGACGCAGGAGTGGCAGCACCGGAACGAGCCCGAGCAGCCACCACGCGAGGCCCGCCACGATCGTCTTCCGCTCGACGCGAAACAGCGCGGCGGCCATGAAGAGCAGCGCGAGGGGCCAGACGCCCGTTCGCCACGCCGACGTGCTGTACACCCCCGCGAGGTCGGGGATGGGATCGTGCAGGTCGATCCCCCACTTCGCGTATGTCATCACGTTATGAACGAGATTCGCGCCGAACCCGACGGCGTAGGCTTCGCCGCCGGTGCCGAGCCCGTGCGTCCGGAACAGAAGGTAGAGTGCGGCGAACGACGCGCCCGCGGCGAGAAGCGGCGCCAGGCGGCGGGCCGCGGCGCCCAGGCGCTCCTCGGGCGAACGGAGGAAGACCGCCGCGAACGGCACGAACAGCACCGCCTCCTTGCTCAGCAGGCTGAGCGCAAAGAGCAGAAGCGCCGCCGCCGCCCGGACCCTGGTTGAAACCTCGAGCACGAGCAGCGCGAGGAAGGAGAACGTCAGCGCCATCACGTCGTTGATGTTGACCGCGCTGAGGAGCACGGAATAGAAGAGGGGGCAGGTGCCGAAGAGGCTGGACGCCAGTACCGCCGCGGCGGGTGACCTGCCCATTCGCGTGACGACCCGGTAGATGAAAATCGTGTTGACGAGATGGAGCCCCAGCGTCGTCGCGTGGAACGGAAGCGGGTCGGGCCCGAACTGCCGCAGCATGAGCGCGACGTACCAGACCTCGGAGACAAGTCTCCACAGCGTTCGGGCGTGCGGCAGAAGGCCCGCGGCCTGCTCGAGCCGGATGAGATCGTCCGGGCCGAAGAAGGCGCCGAGCGCGCGGCGATGCACGATCAGCGCGAGGCAGACGGGCAGCGCCGGCAGCAGCCAAAGGGCGGGGGGCGCGGCCGGACCTTCACTTCCGCGCGACCGGTTCATCGCGTCATCATAGCAGCGGCTCGGAGAGGAACCGATGAGATGAGGCGGCTGAGCCCCACTGGGACGTGGCACCGCGCGCGGGCACTCGAACCTGCGGGTTCGAGGCGCCGGGGACGCGTCAGTACCGCCCGCCGCGCAGCATGGCCGCGCGCGCCTCGAGCAGCAGAGCCACCAGCTGAAGGCCGCGGCACGACGATGCGCCCGGCGAGCGAGCGGCAGCAGCGCGACCGGGCCGAGCACAGGCACCAGGTAGTACGCGCCGAACGTGATCTCGCGCGCGAGGTCGATGATGTCGGCGGGACCCGGCGTGGGCATCCAGGCCTCGCGCGCGAGTCGCAGCTGCCCGAGCAGGAGCCATAGCACCGGCGCGGTGAGCAGGACGATCCCGGCGTGCACGAGCAACCTCATGACGAGGCGCCGCCGCGAGCCGCGGATGGCGGTGAACGCGCCGTCGCTCATCAGCAGGTGGAGGTGGGGATGGAGGTGGGCGAGTGCGCCGAAGATCTGCACGCACGGGATCACGCCCGGCACCGCGTGGTACTCGCCGGGGGCGGTCTGGACGTAGTCGCGCAGCGGATCGTGCCTGGGTTCGAAGCGCTCCTCGTGCACGCGCTCGAGGGACTCGAAGGGATCGGAGAGCACCCGGTGGAGCGGCGACGCTTCCGGGCGGCGCGGCGCGTACGCGGTGGTCGCGCAGCGCGGGAGCGGGGCGCAGGCACGCCGCGGGCTCGGGGCGGGATCCGGAGCGGGGCCCCACCGGGGCGCCGCGCGTACCACGCTTGAGCGCCGGCATCATGATCGGTGCCGCGATCACCTTCCCGCTCGCTCCACGAGGATCGGTGGCCAAGGCCCACGCGGCCATCGACCGCGGCGTGGTCAAGGTGTCGCTGCCACGGGCACCGAGAGCCATGGCCCGCGTGTCGGCAGCGACTCTCGAGGACTGACGACGGTCCAACGGACCCTCGCCGCTTGGCGGGGGTTGTGCGAATGCGCTATAACTCTCCGCCCCGCAAACAAGTGGTGGCGGCATAGCCAAGTGGTAAGGCGAGGGTCTGCAAATCGAAGAGAGTGGGTTTTTCAACGACTCACCCGCCGCCCACCGCAACACTGTCCGAACCAAGAAGATCGACGCTCGCCCCATGAGGTTAGCCCTCGTGGGGCGGCTCGTTTTGAACGGACACGAAAGGGCAGCAGCGGGCACGTTAGGACGCTGAAGGGGTAACCAAGGGGTAGCCAAATCTCGGGCGGGGGTTGATGTGCCCTTGCGCCGGTGACCACGCGTCTCCGCGCTCGTGGAAAGGTCCGGGCCCGTCAACGGTCTCGAAAACCGTTAAGGGCGCAAGCCCTTCGAGGGTTCGAATCCCTCCCTCTCCGCCAGTTTGGCGCGCAAGCCCAATGGACAGCGCCTGTAGCACTTGACCCGCCCGCGGTTCGCCGCGAGCGGGTCTCTGCTTTCAGTGGCCACGGTGGGTCAGCTTGGGCCAGCAAGGGACTCTGAAGGGGTAC
>CAZYQK010000022.1:28776-29028 GCA_964650245.1 uncultured bacterium
GAACAGGCATCTCCAGGGGCCACTTGAAACGACCCCAGCTGGTTATGCCGGCTGGGGTGCTTCGTTTCTGATGTGGCCCCAAGCGGCCCCCGATGTCCAGGAGTGGACGGTCATGGCGGGACCAAGACGGGACCCGATCAGGACGACGAAATTGATGACGTGGACAGTGGTCAGTCGGCGAGGGCGAACGCCCGAAGCGTGATCCACGATGGGAGGGGAATGAGCTATTCTCCTACCTGAGCGGAAACCAAC
>CAZYQK010000023.1:0-28466 GCA_964650245.1 uncultured bacterium
GAACCGCCCGCCGCGGGCGAGGCGAACGCCGCGCGCGCCGCGCGCGCGTTGTGGGTGACGCTGGCGGCACTCGCGCTCGCCCGGCTCGCGTCGGCCTTCGTCCCCTCGATGTGGCTCTGGGGGATCAACCTCCAGCGCTTCCTGTCGCCGCTCTGGGCCTTCTGTCCGTGGCTGGTCGCAGCACTCGCGCTCTTTCCGCCGCTCGCGAGGCGCGCAGCGCCCTGGTGCGGACGGGCCGGCGACGCGCTCGCGCGCTCGCGCTCAGGCCCCGGGGTGGCGGCGGTGCTCGGCGCCGCGCTGGTCGCGATCTTTCCCGACCGCGTTCGGTTCGTCGGTGACTTCCTCCTGCGACAGGGCACGGTCGAGCAGGTCGGGCAGCCCTCTGTGCTGTTCCCGCAGGCGCTGCCGCTCGACGTGCTGCTCCACTATCGCCTGCCGCGGGTCCTGAGCGCCGCGCGGCTCTTCGACGCCAACGGCGCGGCCCGGCTGCTGGGCACGATCGAGGCGGGCGCGCTCGCGCTGCTCGCGGTCGGCTTCACGCGGACGCTCGCGCTCCGCGGGAGCGCCGCCCTCGCCGCCGCCTGCGCGGTGTTCTTCACCGGAGCGCTCGGCATGTTCACCGGCTTCGGCAAGGCGTTCGCCGAGATGGTGCTGCTGGTTGCGGGAGTGGGGGTCGCGGGGCTGCGCGTGACGCGCGAGGGCCGCGGCCTGCTCGGGCTTGGGGCTTTGACCGCGGTGGCCGTCACCCTCCACCGCTCGGCGCTCGCGATCCTGCCGGCGACGGCGCTCGCATACGCGTGGTGGTGGCGGGGCCACGCGCGGGGCGGCGCGTGGCGGAAGCCCGCCGCGCTCGCGGCGCACCTGATCCCGCTCGCCGCCTGCGCCGTCATGCTGCCGATCATCGCCGCCATCATGCGGCGCTGGGACGCGATCCACCTGGCGCCCGAAGAGGTGCGCGCCCAGGGCGGCGCGTTTCGCGCAGCGTTCGCGGGCGCGCGTGCCGCCGACATGCTGAATCTGACCGTCATGCTCGCCCCGCTCGCGCTCGCGGCACCCCTGATCGCGTGGGGCCTCGGGCGCGTGCGCGGGCGCGGACGCGAGCTCGCGTTCCTTGTGGTACTCGCGGCGCCGTTCGTGCTCTCCATCCCGTTCATCCACCCGGCGCAGGGGCTGTTCCGCGACTGGGACGACTTCGTGGCGGCGGGAGAGGCGCTCGCCCTGATCGGCGCCTGGCTGGCGGGCGAGACGCTGCGCGGCGCACCGCGTTTCGCGTGGCTCGGGCTCGCCGTGGCGC
This sequence comes from uncultured bacterium, assembly GCA_964650245.1. Taxonomy (GTDB): domain Bacteria; phylum Eisenbacteria; class RBG-16-71-46; order RBG-16-71-46; family RBG-16-71-46; genus WS-2. The sequence goes on from CAZYQK010000023.1 coordinate 1,295, forward strand.
TCGGAGTCGCCGCCCCCGCGGTGCAGTGGCTCGCGCACCACGCCGACCTCGATCGCGGGCTCGAGCGCGTCGCGGCTTTCATGCTCGAAGCGCCGCCCCGGACGGCGGCCGAGCGCGGCAAGACCTGGGACTACCTCGGCATCCGCAACCTCCGGCTCGAGCGCTGGGACGCGGCGGCGGCGGCCTTCGCGCGCGCCGCCGAGACCTCGCCCAGCCCGCGAATTCTAATGGAGTGGGCGACCGCCGAGACCCGGCGCGGCCACCTGCGCGAGGCGCAGCGGATCTACGGCGAGATCGTGGCGCGCGCCCCCGAGGACGCGCGGGCATGGACGGCGCTCACCGTGATCTCGGTCAAGCTGCGCGACCGAGAGGGCGCGCGGCGCGCGGCGCAGGGCCTGCTGCACGCGAGGCCGGGAGATCGCTACGGGCTCGGGATCCTCGAGGCGCTCGAGGCTGACCGCGGGCCGTAGGGCGCTACCAGCGCCAGTGCCCGCTCACCGTCGCGCTCGCGAGGCCGCCCAGGTCGCCGCCGTCGAAGCCGAGATGCGCGTAGTCGATCTCGGCGCCGAGCCCGAAGCGGCCGAAGACGAAGCGCTCGTAACCGCAGGCCACGGTGGCCGCGAACCCGTTGTCCTCGTGAATCACCACGCTGGATTGCGGCACGCCCGCGACGCGCTCGAAGAATTCCTGGGTGAGCACCGCGACCCCGGCGCCGCCGCGCACGTAAAGCCCCGTCGCAAACCCCGCCGCCCACGGATACCAGGTGGCGGTGGTGGTCAGGATCTGCACCTTTCGCGTGAGCGAGGAATCGACGGCGCTCCAACTCCGCGCGTCGAGGCCGGCCGCCGCGTTCGAGTACGCGAAATAGCCGACGTGGAGATGGGTGACGACACCCACGTCGCGCTGGAGCGAGTCGCCATCCATGCTGAGCTTCCCGGCTCCAACGTGAAGGCCGAAAGTCCAACCCGCCCGCGCCGCGGGCGCGGCGGCGCGCGAGGGGGAGGCGAGCGCGAGCGCGGCCGGAATCAGGCACAGCGTGACGATCATGAGACGCCGCATCCAGTTCTCCTTGAGGGTCCAGGTGGTGCGTCGGGCCGGGCGCACGCAGCGCCGCGAGCGGATGGCAAGGATCGAAGTTCGCGGCCGGCCAATCGTCGGGTGACGTTAGCGGTTGGGGCGTGCGGGCTCAATGGCGTTTTCAGGGTGCCGCGCCTTCACGGCCGCGCCATTTCGAGCCGCGCCGCCAGCGCCGCCGCCCACGCGCTCGCCGGGTCGCGCGCGAGGTAGGCGGCGGCGATGCGCCGCGCCTCCTCGTGGCGGCCCACCAGGTCGAGCATCAGCGCCCGGTCGTAGAGCGCGTCCCGGTACGCGGGATCGCTCTCGCGCACCGCGACGAACTGAGCGAGCGCCGCGAGCCGCAGCGCGCGCTGGTCGAGCGAGTTCACCTCGACCTCCGACCGCAGCGCGAGCGCCACCCCGAGTCCGAGATGGGCCTCGCCGTAGTGGTGCCCGAGGTCGAGCGCCGCGCGGTAACGGCGCTCGGCGCGCGCGAGCTGCCGGCGCCCGAGATCGAGGTGGCCGAGCGCGGCGATCAGGCGCGGGTCGAACGTGGCGCGCCGGCGCGCCCGCTCGAGCAGGGCTTCGGCCTGCGACGCGGCGGCCGCGGCCTCGCGTGAGTACGGCCAGCCGGGCCGGGCCTCGCCGGTGAGCGCGGAACCGAAGCGCAGCACGCCCGAGCCGATCGGGAACCGGCCCCGCACCAGCGAGAGCGCCGCCTGCGCGTCCGGATCATCGGGCAGCCCGCCGATGATGCGGATCGGGGCGAGCAGCGAGAGCGCGGCCACCGCGCCGAGCCCGAGTATCAGGCCGAGGAAAACCACCAGCGAAACCACGGGCCACCGGAGCCGGCGGTCGAGCTCTTCGACCGGGATCGAGCGAGCCGAAGCAGAGGGTGTGGGGCGGTCGGAGGTGGCCATCGCGGGCGCCATGCTAGTGCGCGTGCCAGGCGGGCACAACGCGAACGCCGTGCGGGCACAACCCGTTGCCGCGCTAAAGCCTTGCTGATATGTTGCCGAAAACGTACGGAGCGCGACGCGGGCTCCGACTCCGCCCGGTCCTCGACTGTCCCTCACCGGGAGTTCCCATCTCGACCATGGCGGTTGCCAGGTTTCTCCAGGTATCCGACCTCCATCTCGGCCGCCCCTTCGGGTGGCTCGCGCCGGAGCGTCGCGCCGAGCGCCGCAGCGATCAGCGCCGCGCGCTGGACCGGGTGGTGCGCGAGTCCATCGAGCGCGGCATCCACGCCATCCTCATCCCCGGCGACCTGTTCGACGTCGAGGGTGTGGACGCCGAGACCATGGCGTTCGCGCTCAACGCGTTCAACATCGCGGGCTGTCCGCCGGTGTTCATCGCGCCCGGCAACCACGATCCGTGGTCTGAGACCAGCCACACTTGGAGCCCGCGGCTGCTGAAGGCGCGCGGCTGGGGCTGGCCCGAGCACGTGCACGTCTTCACCTCCGCGGGCTGGTCGGCGAAGCGCCTGCCGGGCCTGTCCGCGGTGCGGATCTGGGGCCGCTGCTTCAGCTCCAGCGCCACCTCCAACGACCGGCCGCTGGCCGAGGGCTCGGTCATCATCGCCGACTCGGCCGACGCGCAGGGGCTCGAGATCGCCGTGTTCCACGGGTCGCGCGAGAACCAGTGTCCCTCGTGGCAGACCGTGACCGCGCCGTTCTCCGATAAGGAGGTCGCGCATTCGCCGTTCAGCTACCACGCCGTCGGCCATTACCACGTGCCTTCGACCATCGAGCACAAGGGAACGAGCAACGCCACCTCGACCGCGGGGCGCGGGGTGTCCGGCGTCGCCTCGGCCGGTGTGCGCCTGGCCTACGCCGGCTCGACCGTGGCGCTCGACGTGACCGAGACCGGCAGCCACGGAGCGCTCGAGGTGCGCATCGAGTACGGCTTCCGCCAACCGTTCATCGAGGTCGAGCCGCTCGAGATCGATCGCCGCAAGGTGCTCGACCTCAAGGCCGACATCGGCGGCGCTTCGAGCGCCGAGCAGGTGGACCGCCGCGTGCAGGCCGCGCTGGACGCAGCGGGCGCGACCGAGCGCGACATCGTGACGGTGCGCCTCGGCGGGCGGCTTTCGCGCGGCGTGCGTTACTCCGGCCCCGGGCCCGAGTTCCGGGCGAAGATGTTCCACATGCGCGTGGACCTGCGTGGCGTGCGGCCCGACTACGATCTCGAGAGCTACCGCCGCGGCGAAGCTGGCACCACCGAGGAACGCTTCGCCCGCACGCTGCTCGCCCAGCTCGACCAGGAGGCCGACCCGGAGCGGAAGGCGCTGATCGAGAGCGCGCTCTACTACGGCCTCGACGCCTTCAAGCTGCGCGACGTGGCGCCGACCTACGAGGAGCTGGGCGCGTGAAGCTCCGCCGGCTCAAAGTCGAGAGCTTCGGGCCGCTGAAGGGCGACTTCACGTTCGATCCCGAGCGGCTGACGCTGCTGGTGGACGAGAACGAACGCGGCAAGTCGAGCCTGATCGCCGCCATCACCGCCGCGCTCTACGGGCTCGAGGACGACCGCCGCACCCATCGCGTCGTCACCCCGGTCGAGCGCTGGCGCCCGTGGGCGGGCGGGCCGTACCGGCTCGAGCTCGAGATCGAGCACGGAGGCGAGCGCCTCAACATCCAGCGCGACTTCGAGCGCGGCACGGTGCAGGTGTGGAATGCCGGCGGCCAGGACGTGACCGAGCGCTTCCGCGCCGGCAAGGACGAGTACCCGGTAGGCCAGCACCTGCTCGGGATCAACGTCTGGGAGTTCGAGAAGTGCGCGCTGGTGAGGCAGAACGAGCTCGACCAGGTGGTGCCGCCCGACGAGCGGGGCCGCCGCAACTCGACGCTGCACGCCCGGCTCGAGAGCGCAGCCGACACCAAGGTGGGCGACACCAACGCCACCGAGGCGCTGCAAGTCCTGGAGGGCGCGGCCGCGAGCTATACCTGCGCCGAGCTGGGCACCACGATGAAGGTCGAGACCGCGATCCAGCGGCTCGAAGCCAAGCGCGCGCTGCTGGAGAGCGAGCTCAAGGCGCTCGAGCACGATCTCGCCGCGATGGCCGGGCCGCTCGACGAGCTGGCGCGCCTGGGCGACGAGGAGCAGCAGGCGCGCGATGCGCTCTCGCGCATCGACGTCGAGCGTCGCGAGTCGGTGGCGGGCGAGGTGAAAACGAAGCTGGCCGAAAACGACCAGCGCCGCGCCGAGCTCGAGCAGCTCAGGGCCGAGGCCGCGGGTCTGGCGGCGGCGGCCAACCTGCCGTCCAACGCGGAGGCCGACCTGCGCGAGACCGTCGCGCGCTACGAGGAGGCGCAGCGCAGCCTCGAGACGTTGGAAGCCCGCCGACACGAAGAGCAGGCGCGCGAGCGCGGCACCCTGCTCGTCGAAATGGAGGGCCTGAAGGCCTACGCCTCGTGCGGTCTCGAGGACGCCGACCGCTGCGTGGCGCTGGCGGCCGAGATCCGCCGCGTCGCGGAAGAAGACAGCCGGCTTCGCACCGAGGTCTTCAAGCTGCGCGACTCGCTCGCCGGGCAGGGCCACCTGCCGGAGCGCATCCAGTTCCTGTCCGCGCGCTTCCGCGTGATCACCGAGGAACAGCAGCGCGCGCTGCGCGGGCAGTCCGACCTCGCGCTCGTATTCCAGACCCAGGTCGCCGATCTCGAGAAGGAGCGCACCGACAGCACGGAGCTGCTGCGCGAGATCGACGCGATCCGCAACGGGCGCCGCACGCCGGGCTGGGTGATGCTGGCGCTGGGGCTGGGCGCGGCGATCGCGGGGGTGGTGCTCGCCGTGCTCAAGCTGACGGCGCCGATGTGGGGCACGCTGCTCGGCACCGGCAGCGTGATCCTCGGAACCGGCGTGGCGCTGCTCCACACCGGCGCCCACGCGCGCGAGGGTGAGCGCGAGGTGGCGCTGCGCAAGCTCAGCGAATCCCAGCGGCGGCTCAATCAGCTCCGTGCGCAGCGCGCCGAGGGCGAGGTCGCGCTCAACGAGATGTCGCGCGCGCTGGGCTACCGCGACGCGGTCGAGCTGATCCGCGACTGGAACGAGTTCGCGCGGGTCCAGGAGGAAAGCTCTCCCGTCATGCGTGCGCAGGAGCAGATCGCCCAGATCGAGTTCCAGCGCAAGACGGCGCTCACGGAGGTGAAGAGCCTGCTCGACCGGGTGGGCGGTGGCTCGCCCGATCCCGCGCACCTCGAGCGCGTGGCGGCCGGCATCCGGCACATCACCGCGGTGCGCCAGCGCCTTTCAGAGATCGAGAAGAGCTGGTCGTGGATCGACGAGGAGAAGCGCGTCGCCGAGGCGGCGGCCAGTGGCCTCAAGGAGCGCGCGACCCGCATCCTCGCCGCTGCGGGCCTCTCCTACGACCCGTCGCGCGACTGGGCGCGGCACATCGCGGATCTCGCGGAGCGCGCCCGCGGCCGGTCGCGCTACACGGTGCTCGCGGAGGAGCTGGTCCCGCAGGCCGAGAAGCGCGTACTGCCCGAGCACGCCGTGGCCGAACTCAGGAGCCAGCTCGAGCTCCTCGTGTCGCAGCGCGCGGCCGGCGCGGACGCGGCGCCGCCCGCGGCGAGGGCCCAGGCCGAGATCGAGGTCGACACCAGGCGCCAGCGCGAGACGCTGGAGGGAATCCAGAAGCGGCGTGAAGATCTCCGGGTGCGGGTCGAGGAGGACTGGCGCCGCCACCACGAGGTGCATCCGCAGAAGCTCGCCGAGCTCGAGGGGCTGTCAGTCGCGCTCGCGCGCGCGCAGCGCTTCAAGCGGTCGGTCGAGCTCGCCTGCGGCACCATCCGCAGCGTGGCGGTCGAGACCCACCGGCGCTGGGCCGACCACCTGAACGAGCGCGTGAGCGAGATCCTGCGCGTGGTGGGCACCCGGGTCGAGCACCTGCGCTTCGGCGAGGACCTCGACTTCTCGGTCAGGTTCGAGGGCGGGCAGCAGGTGGCGCGCGGCCGGGCCGTGCTTCAGCTCTCGAGCGGCGCGCGCGACCAGCTCCATCTCGCGGTGCGGCTCGCCATCAGCGAATACCTGTCGCGCGGCGCCTCGCCGCTTCCGCTCCTGATCGACGACGCGTTCGCGACCAGCGACGACGAGCGCGCGCGGGCCGGGATGCGCATGCTGCTCGAGCACCTCTCGAAGCAGCACCAGATCATCCTCGTCACCTGCCACCGCAAGCGGCACGAGGCGTTCGCGGTGCAGGACAATGAGCTCTACGCGGCCCGCTGCCAGTGGCTCGAGATGAAGGCGGCGAGCGCGGCGGTATAGCGCGGCCCGCGGCGGCGCCCGGACGCGCCGCCCCGTGAGGGCCGAAACCTCCCCCGCGTGCTACGACCGGGGCTGCGGCACGATCCGCAGATACGGCCGGGGCGCCTTCCACCCCTGCGGATAGGTCTTCTTCGCCTCTTCGTCCGAGACCGAGCCCGCGATGATCACGTCCTCGCCCTGCTTCCAGTTGACCGGGGTCGAGACCTTGTACTTCGCGGTCAGCTGCAGCGAGTCGATCACCCTCAAGACCTCGTCGAAATTGCGGCCCGTCGTCATGGGATAGACGATGATCAGCTTGATCTTCTTGTCGGGCCCGACGACGAACACGTTGCGCACCGTCTGGTTGTCGGCGGGCGTTCTCCCGTCGCAGCTGCCCACCAGGTCCGCGGGCAGCATCCCGTAGAGCTTGGAGATCGACAGGTCCGTGTCGCCGATCATCGGATAGTTTGGCGCATGGCCCTGCGTTTCCTTGATGTCGATCGACCACTTCGTGTGGTTGCCGACGGGATCGACGCTGAGCCCGATGATCCTGGTGTTCCGCTTGTCGAACTCGGGCTTGAGCCTGGCCATGTACCCGAGCTCCGTGGTGCACACCGGGGTGAAGTCCTTGGGGTGCGAGAAGAGCACCGCCCACGAGTCGCCGATCCAATCGTGGAAGCGAATGCGTCCTTCCGTCGTCTCGGCCTCGAAATCCGGAGCCACGCTGCCAATCTGAAGCGTCATCGTCCACCTCCTCGCAATACGCCCCGGTGCCGTGCGGCTCCGTGAGGGCCGGGACCGGCGGCGCCGGAAAACGAGAGAAAGAGATACCGCAAGACGGGCGGGCGCACCAGGCGGCCCTCGCGGCCCTCAACTCCGCGGTCGCGCCTGCCAGGTCCCGCGGGTACACTGCGCGTCTTCACGCCCCATCCACGAGGAGGAGCACGATGCGTGCACGAACGATCATCCCCTTGACCCTGATCGCCACCCTCGCGTTTCGGCCGGCGCCCGCGCCGGGCGCCGACGCCGCCAGCGAACCGACGATCTCCGGCTTCCGCGCGGCCGACGCCGCAGCCGAGCGCGCGCGCGAGGCGAGCATCGTCGCCGCGATCCGGCCCGACACGCTGCGCCGCCACCTGCGCATTCTCACCGAGGTGCCGCACGTGGCGGGGACCCCCGCCGACCGGGCCACCGCCGAATACGTGCGGAACCGGCTCGCAGCCTACGGCTGGGACGCGAAGATCGAAGAGCTGCCGATCTACTTCAACTGGCCGACCGAGTCGCGGCTCGAGATGGTGGAGCCGATTCGCCAGGTGCTCGCCACCCGCGAGGCCGGGCAGCCGTGGGACAAGGACGCATACGATGGCGCGACGTTCGACGCGTTCCACGGCTACGGAGCGTCGGGTGACGTGACGGCGCCGGTGGTCTACGCCAACTACGGCGACGTGGACGACTTGAAGAAGCTCGGCGATCTCGGCATCGACGTGCGCGGCAAGCTCGTGCTCGCGCGTTACGGCAAGATCTTCCGGGGCCTCAAGGTTCGGAACGCCGAGCGCGCGGGGGCCGCGGGCGTCGTCATCTACAGCGACCCCGCGGACGACGGCTTCGCGAAGGGCGATCCCTATCCGCGCGGCCAGGGCCGCCCCGAGGATGCGATCCAGCGCGGCAGCGTCCAGTTCCTCTCGGAAGGCCCGGGCGATCCCACCACGCCGGGCTGGGCCTCGGCCGCGGGCGGCAAGCGCCTGAAGCCCTCCGAGGCGCGCGGCATTCCGAAGATCCCGTCGCTCCCGATCTCGTGGGGCGAGGCGCGCAAGATCCTCGAAGCGCTCGAAGGCCCGCGCGTGCCGGACGCCTGGCAGGGCGGGTTGCCGCTCGCCTATCACGTCGGCCCCGGGCCGGCGAAGCTCCACTTGAAGACCGCGCACGACTACGCGGTGCGCCCGCTGTGGAACGTGATCGCGACGCTGAAAGGTCGCGAGTCACCCGACGAGTGGGTGGTGTGCGGCAACCACCGCGACGCGTGGACCTACGGCGCGGTGGATCCCAACAGCGGCAGCGTGACCCAGCTCGAGATGGCGCGCGCGATCGGCGAGCTGGCGAAGACCGGCTGGCGCCCGCGCCGCTCCATCGTGCTGGCCTCGTGGGACGGCGAGGAATACGGGCTGCTGGGCTCGACCGAGTGGGCCGAGGGCCACGCCACGGAGCTTGAGAAAGCCGCGGTCGCGTACCTCAACGTGGATGTCTCCGTGATCGGCAAGGATTTCGCGGCGAGCGGCTGCCACGCGTTACGCGACGTGCTGGTCGAGGCCATGGCGGAGGTGCGCGACCCGGGGCGCGGCGTCAGCCTCAAGAAGGCGTGGAGCGACAAGGGCGAACAGGAGCAGCGCGCGGATTGGGCGCGCAAGAACCGCGAGCGGCGCTGGCGCAGGGAGCCCGACCGGCCGTTCGAGATGAACGTGACACCGCTCGGCAGCGGCTCCGACTACACCGCGTTCGTGGACCACCTCGGCGTGCCGGCGATCGACATCCGCTTCGAGGGCCTGAACGGGATCTACCACTCGATGTATGACGACTTCGAGTTCGTGGACCGCGTGCTCGACCCGGGCTACGTCTATCACTCTGCGATGGTGGACATCTGGTCGCGCGTCACGCTGCGGCTCGCCGAGGCCGAGGCGCTGCCGCTCCACTACTCCGACACCGGGCAGTTCGCGCTCGACGAGATCCAGGCGCTCGATGAGCGCGCCGACGACGCGAACGCCGGGCTCGCCGACAGCCTCAAGCTCCGGAACGATCTGGCGCCGCTGCGCACGGCCGCGACGCGGCTGCGCGACGGCGCGGCTGCGCTCGAGGCGCGCGCCGCGGGGGCGCTCGCGGGCGGCAACTGGCCGGGTGGAAGCGCCGCCGCGCTCAACGCCGCGCTGATCGGCGTCGAGCGCGCGCTGACCGGCGAGGGATTGCCGGGCCGCCCGTGGTTCAAGCACGAGATTTACGCGCCGGGCTTGAACACCGGCTACGCCGGCACGCCGCTGCCGCGCCTCGCGCAGGCCGTGCTCGACAAGGACCCGCGCGCCTGGCGCGACGGCGTGGCGCCCATCCGTGCTGCGCTGGAGAGGGCGGCGGCGGCGATCGAGAGGGCGAAGTAGGGTGGCGCGCGAGACCGGAGAGGCGGCGGGTCGAGCGGGCGCGGCGGATGCGTTGCGCCGCCGCGAGGTAGCGCTCGAGCTTTCGCCCGAGCAGTTTCGCGCGCTCGGCCACCGGCTCGTGGACCGGCTCGCCGAGTTCCTCAGCACCATCGGCGAGCGCCGCGTGGCGCCGGGCGAGACGCCGGCCGAGGTGCGGCGGGCGCTCGGCGGCGGCGCCTTGCCCGAGCGCGGCGCCGACCCGCGGGCGCTGCTCGACAGGGCGGCAGAACTCCTGATCGAGCATTCCCTCCACAACGGGCACCCGCGCTTCTTCGGCTACATCACCTCGTCGGCGGCGCCGCTCGGGGCACTCGGCGACCTGCTCGCGGCCGCGGTCAATCCCAACTGCGGCGGCTGGCAGCTCTCGCCGATGGCGAGCGAGATCGAGCTGCAAACCGTGCGCTGGATCGCGGAGCTGATCGGCTACCCGGCGGGCTGCGGCGGGCTGCTGGTCTCGGGCGGCAACATGGCGAACTTCGTCGCGTTCGTGGCGGCGCGCCGCGCGAAGGCGCCGTGGGACGTGCGGGCCGCGGGCGTGACGGCCGGCGCCGGGAAGCGGCTCTGCGTCTACGCCTCGCAGGAGACCCACACCTGGATCCAGAAGGCGGCCGACCTCTTCGGCCTCGGGACCGAAAGCATCCGCTGGATCGGGACCCGCGACGATCTGGCGATGGACACGCGCGCGCTGCGTGCGGCGGTGGCCGCCGACCGCGCCGCGGGCGACCTGCCGTTCATGGTGGTGGGCACGGCGGGCAGCGTCAGCACCGGGGCGATCGATCCGCTGGTCGAGATCGCCGCCATCTGCCGCGACGAGAAGATGTGGTTCCACGCCGACGGCGCCTATGGCGCGATTGCGGCGGCACTCCCCGAAGCGCCGCCCGATCTCAAGGCGCTGGCGCTGGCGGATTCGGTCGCGGTGGACCCGCACAAGTGGCTCTACGCCCCGCTCGAAGCGGGCTGCACGCTGGTGCGCGACGCGTCGCTGCTGCGCGAAGCCTTCAGCTACACGCCGCCCTACTACCATTTCGGAGACGAGGAAGAGCCGCCGCTCAACTTCTACGAGTACGGGCCCCAGAACTCGCGCGGCTTTCGCGCGCTCAAGGTGTGGCTCGGGCTGCAGCAGGCGGGGCGCGAGGGCTACGTGCGCATGATCCGCGACGAGATCGCGCTCGCGGCGGCGCTCCATCGCGCGGCGGGCGAGCATTCCGAGCTGGAGGCATTCACCCTGGGCCTGAGCATCGCCACGTTCCGCTTCGTGCCGCGCGACCTCGATCGCACGGCGGCCGGCGCCGAGGAGTACCTCGACGCGCTCAACACCGACCTGCTGACGCGGCTCAAGGATGGCGGCCGCGTCTTCCTGAGCAACGCCGTGGTGCGCGGCCGGTTCCTGCTGCGCGCCTGCATCGTCAACTTTCGCACCGCGCTCGACGACGTGCTCGCGGTGCCGGAGATCGTGGCCGACGCCGGCCGCGAGGTGGATCGCGAGCTGCGCCCTGCGGAACTGAAGCGCGGGAAATGAAGAGCGCCCCGGGCGATAGGCCCGGGACGCTCGAGCCGCCGGGGGCCAACTACATCTTCGGCCCGCCCGCCGCCTCGCCGTTCCGCGGCCGCACGATCCACGCGCTCAGCAGCAGCGCCACGCCCACGAACGCGGGAATCAGCCCCACCGCCCACACCGGATGGTCGCCGCCGTCGGGCTTGAGGATGAGCAGGAACGTCATGATCCCGGCCCCGGCGAACAGTGTGATGAGCCCGCCGATCAGCAGCCCCTGAGAACGGTAACGCGCGCCGTAGGGGCGGCCCATCCAGTCCGCGGCCTCGTCCAGCGCGGGCAGCGGCGGGAGCTTCGCGGGATCGATCCCGCGCTCGATCGCGGCGATGCGCTCGCGCTGCGCCAGCTCGATCAGGCGCTGGCGCCCCGCGGCCTTGACGATGCCAGAGATGATGCCGCCGGTGATGGCGATGATGGGAATGGCGAAGATCAGCGGCGGAATGAGCAGTTCGGGTTCGATGTTCATGAGGGTACGGGCTCCTTTTGAGCGTTGAGGGTATTCTGCGCGTCCCGGAGGCGCCTGTGTTGCCCCCGGGGTCCCGCATTCACCTGCTGTGACCGCGGCGGGCCGCCACCGGGTTTCAGCAGATTCGGGAGCGAACCAGTTGAAACCGGATGCCGGGCTCCCCCGGTCGAAACCAGCGATGGAAGCCCTGGCCGCTCCGCACGTCTCCCGGGCCGGGGAGACTCCGGACGAGCGCGCGCTGCTCGAGCAGGCGCGGGGCGGCGATCAGGACGCGTACCGGGTGCTGGTGGACGGGCACCGTGACCGCGCCTACGGGCTGGCGCTGCGCATCGTGCGCTCGCCGGCCGACGCCGAGGAGGTGGCGCAGGATGCGTTCGTGCGGGCGTGGCTCGCGCTGCCGCGCTTTCGCGGCGAGGCGCGGTTCTCGACCTGGCTCTACCGGATCGTCGCGCGGCGCGCGTTCGACCGCGCCGCGGTGCTGAAGCGGCGCCGGGCGCTGGAAGTCGGCATCGAGCAGGCGGCGGAGGTGGCGGGTGGCGGTAGCGCAGAGGGCGCCGCTTCGCGCGCGGCGATCGCGCTCACGCTCGAGCGGTTGATGGATGAGCTTTCACCCGCGCAGCGCGCGGCGGTGACGCTCTACTATTACGAGGGCCGGTCGGTGGAACAGGCGGCGGCGAGTCTCGAGATGCCGGTGAACACGGTGAAGACGCATCTGAGCCGCGCGCGCGCAACGTTGCGCGCCGCGTGGCTCCGCGACGCGGGAGGAGCGAGCGCATGAAGTGCAGGGAGTTCGATCGCTGGCTCGACGACGGCATGCCGGAAGCGGGCGCCACGGCATCGCACACCCACGCCGCGGCCTGCGCGCGCTGCGACTCCTCGCTCGCCGCCGCCCGCGAGCTGGACGCGCTGCTCGAAGCCCCTGCCATCGCCGCGCCGCCACGCTTCACCGGCCGCGTGATGGCGCGGGTCGCGCAGGCGAGCGCGGCGCGGGTCTCGGCGCCGTGGACGCTCACGAATGAAATGCCGTGGTGGGTGCGCGCGGCCGCGGATCCCGCGACGCTGCTGGCCGCCGCGGTTGCAGCGCTCGTGGTGTGGCGCGCGGATGCGCTGCTGAGGTTCGCGGCCGTCGTCCCGGCGGCAATCGCGGGCGCATGGCGCCGGGCCCCGGACGCGGCGGGGGAATGGCTGGCGCGCGGGGCCGGGTTCACGGGCGTGCCGGCGTTCGCCGATCCAGCCGTTCAGCTCGGATTGGCGCTCGCGCTCGCATCGCTGCTCACGGTGGCGTCTGTCCCGCTCTATCGCTGGTGCGAGCGGGCCGTCGGGGCGAGGCCGGCCCGCGCCTTCCGCCGCGCCTGAACGCGCGCCCCGCCCTTTCAGTTCGCTGACACTCCCCGCCGCGTTCACCCTTATACTGCTCGGCCGTGCATGCGCCCGCCCCGCGCCCGCCCCGCCGCGCGCCGGCGCTGCGATGGACTCTGATCGTCACCGCGGCCGGGGCGCTCGCACTGATGGCCCAGTCGTCCACACGTCTGCGCGGAGATTCGACCACGAGCACGGCACCCGCATCGCCCGACATGACGGCACCTCACGAACATCGCAAGCCCAATCACCTGATCGGGGAGAAGAGCCCCTACCTGCTCCAGCACGCGTACAACCCGGTGGACTGGTACCCGTGGGGCGAGGAAGCGTTCGCCAGGGCGCGGCGCGAAGGCAAGCCCATCTTCCTCTCGATCGGCTACTCGACGTGTCACTGGTGCCACGTCATGGAGCGCGAGTCGTTCGAGAACGACTCGGTCGCGGCGCTGCTCAACCAGTACTTCGTGGCGATCAAGGTGGACCGCGAGGAGCGGCCGGACGTGGACCGAATCTACATGACCGCGATGCAGTCGCTGGGCCTGGGTGGCGGCTGGCCGCTCAACGCTTTCATCACGCCCGACCTCGCGCCATTCTACGGCGGAACCTACTTCCCGCCCTCGAGCCGCATGGGCCGGCCGGGGCTGATCGAGCTACTGCCGCGCGTGCACGAGACGTGGCAGACGCAGCGCGCCGAGATCGAGTCGCAGGGCGCGCGCGTGATCGCGCGGCTGGCGGAGATGAGCGCGCCGGACACCGCGGTCGGGGACCGCGCGCGGCTGTTCGACGACACCTACCTCTACTTCGAACGCGCCTTCGACGCCGTGCACGGCGGCTTCGGCGCTGAGCCCAAGTTCCCGTCCATCGTCAATCTCAACTACCTGCTGCGCTACTGGGCGCGCGATCCTGAGGGCCGCGCGAAGGCCAGGGCGCTGGTGGTGAAGCAGCTCGACGCCATGCTCGCGGGCGGCATCCACGACCATCTCGGCGGCGGCTTCCACCGCTACTCGACCGACAGCCGCTGGCTGGTGCCGCACTTCGAGAAGATGCTCTACGACCAGGCGCAGATCGCATGGGCATTCGTCGAGGGCTACCAGGTCACCGGCGACCCACGCTACGCCGCGACCGCGCGCGACATCTTCGCGTACGTGACGCGCGACCTCGGCGCCCCCGAGGGTGGGTTCTACTCCGCGGAGGACGCCGACAGCGAGGGCGAGGAGGGCAAGTTCTACGTCTGGACGCCGGCCGAGGTGGAGTCCGCGCTTGGCAAGGACGCGGCCGCGCTCTTCGCGCACCGCTACGGCGTCACGCCCGCGGGGAACTTCGAGCACGGCACCAGCATTCTGAGCGAGGTCCAAACGCTCGAGGAAACCGCGCAGGCGTTCCGGCTCGCGCCCGCCGAGGCCGAACGGCGGCTGGGCGCCGCGCGCGCCCGCCTGCTCGCGGCGCGCGCGAAGCGCGTGCGCCCGCATCGCGACGACAAGGTGCTCGCGGCCTGGAACGGGCTCATGATCTCGGCGTTCGCGCGCGGGGCGCGCGTGCTCGGCGACCCGGCGCTCGCGGCGCGTGCGGCGCGTGCGGCCGACTTCGTCTGGGAGCGGATGCACGACCCGAAGAGCGGCACGCTGATGCGCCGCTGGCGCGAAGGCGAAGCGGCGGGCGCCGGCCAGCTCGACGACTACGCCTACATGGCGCTCGGCTGCTTCGATCTCTACCAGGCGACCTTCGACCCGAAGTGGCTGGAGCGCGCGGCCGCGCTCACCGAACACCAGGTTTCGCGCTTCTGGGACGACGAGCAGGGCGGCTTCTTCGAGAGCCCGGCGGGCGATCCGTCGATCAAGGTGCGTATGAAGGACGGATTCGACGGCGCCGAGATCGCGGGCAACTCGATCGCGGCCTGGAACCTCCAGATGCTCGGCGTGCTGCTCGACCGCGACGACTGGCGGGAGCGCGCGCGGCGCACGCTCGATTACTACGCGCGGCGGCTGGCCACGAGCGGCGCGGGCATGCCGCAGATGCTGGTCGCGATGGATCTGGAGCGCGCCACCCCGCGCCACATCGTCATCGCGGGGCGGGCGGACGCGACCGACACTCGAGCCCTGCTCGCCGAGGTCAACCGCCGCTTCCTCCCGCACGACGCGCTGCTGCTCGTGGACGGCGGCGAGCGGCAGAAGCGCCTCGAGAAGCTGGTGCCGTTCGTCGGGGCGCTCACTCCGAGCGGCGGCAAGGCCACGGCCTACGTGTGCGTGAACTACGCCTGCCGACTGCCCACGACCCAGGTCCACGCCTTCGCCGCCCAGCTCGACGAGCGCGTGGCCGCAGCCGCGGAGAAGACGCGATGAAGCGCCCGTACCGGGCACCGGCCCTCGCGCTCGCCCTGGTGATGTTCGCGACCCCCGCGGCCTTCGCCCAGCTCGGCGGCGGCGCTCCGCCCCCGCCGGCCGAGACGCTGGTCAAAGCGCACGTCTCGCCGACTCGGTTTCCCGCGGGCGGACGCGCCGTCGCAGTGGTCCGGCTCGCCATCGCTTCCGGGTGGCACATCAACGCCAACCCACCCTCGCCCGACTACATGGTGCCCACCGAGATCGAGATCGAGCCCGCCGCCGGCCTAACCGCCGGCCCCCCCCGGTACCCCCCGGGCTATCCACTCCAGGTGTCCTTCGATCCAGCCCCCATGCTCGTGATGGGCGGCACCGTCGAGATCCAAGTCCCGCTCGCCGCCGCCGCGAGCGCCATCGCCGGCCCGCACACACTGAAGGCGAAGCTAACCTTCCAGGCCTGCAACGACCAGGTCTGCCTCACCCCCGTAAGCATCCCGTTCGATCTCCCGGTCGAGATCGCAGCTCTCGGAGCGGGTGGAACAGGGGCCGCTCCCGGGGACGCTGAGATTCCCGGCACGGACGCAGTTTCCGGCACGGCGAGAGTGCGGAGTGCGGCCCCGGGAGCGGCCCCTGTTCCACCCGCTCCCCCCGACAACCCCATCGCGCGCGCCTTCGACCGCGGCGGCTTCTTCGCGTTCCTGACCATCTTCGTCATCGGCCTCGCCCTCAATCTCACGCCCTGCGTCTACCCGATGCTGGGCGTCACGGTCTCGATCTTCGGCGCGCGCCGCGCCGCGCCGCCATTTCAGATCCTGGGCCTGGCGCTGCTCTACGTGCTCGGCATGGCGCTCATGTACAGCACGCTGGGCGTGGTCGCCGCGCTCACCGGCGGGCTGTTCGGCGCGTTCCTCCAGAATCCGCTGGTGCTGATCGGGATCGGGCTGCTCATGGTGCTGCTCTCGCTCTCGATGTTCGGGCTCTACGAGCTCCAGCCGCCGGCCTGGCTGCTGACGAAGCTGGGCGGAAGCGGCACGACCAGCGCGGCGGGCGTGTTCTTCTCGGGGCTGGTGGTGGGCGTGTTCGCCGCGCCCTGCATCGGCCCGCCGATCGTGGCGCTGCTCGCGCTGGTGGGGGCGAAGGGCGACCCGTGGTTCGGCTTCGCCACCTTCTTCACGCTCTCGATGGGCCTCGGGCTCCCGTACCTGGTGCTCGGCACATTCTCGAACCTGCTCCAGCGGCTGCCGCGCTCCGGCGAATGGATGGTGTGGGTGAAGAAGCTGTTCGGCGTGATCCTGCTCGGCGTCGGCCTCTTCTACGGAATGCTCGCGGTCGCGCCGAAGTGGGCGGGCTGGATCGTGCCGCTGGCGCTGATCGTGGGCGGCGCCTATCTCGGCTTCTTCGAGAAGAGCGCAGCCAAGCGCCGAGGCTTCCAGCGCCTCAAGTGGGCGACCGGAACGCTCGCCATCGCGGGCGGGCTCTGGATCGTCTTCGCCACGCCCGCTCGGGGTGTCGCGTTCCGCGACGTGACCCGCGCCGGGCTCGAGGCCGCGCTGCGCGACGGGCGGCCGGTCATGGTGGACTTCTCCGCCGACTGGTGCGTGCCGTGCCACGAGCTCGACCGCAACACCTTCACCGACGCCTCGGTGATCGCCGCCGCCCGCGACTTCCACGCATTCAAGGTGGACCTCACGCGCTACGACTCCCCGGAGTCCGAGGCGTGGCGCCGCGAGTTCGGCATCACCGGCGTGCCGACCGTGGTGTTCCTCACTCCCGACGGCGCCGAAGTGCGCGAGGCGCGAGTCGAGGGCTTCCTCCCCCCGCGGCGCTTCCTCGAGCGCATGCGCTTCGCGGCCCGCGCCGGCCAGCGCGCGGAGCGCGAGTAGGCGCAGGGCTGCGTATCGAGCGGAGCTGTTCAGAGCGCAGCGCTTGTCAGGTGACCGCCGGGTGGCGTAGCATCATTTCAGACTTTTTACTCTGATTTGGAGGTTTCTTGCTTGCCGTCTACTCGGATGCCTGCAAGCACGCCATGCGCGCCCTCGTGCATCTCGCCCGACTCGGGCCCCAGGGGCGGGCCGCAGTGTGCGATTTCCTCGCGGAAGACGACTACCCCGAGGCCGCGCTCGCCAAGGTGCTCCAACTCCTCGCGGCGCGGGGAATTCTGACCTCGGTGCGCGGCGCGGGCGGGGGCTTCGAGCTCGCGCGCTCCGCGGACAAGGTCCGGCTGGCCGACATCATCGCGGCGATCGACGGCAACGCGCGCGCGAACTCGTGCGCTCTGGGCGAGACCCACTGCGTCGAGTCCTCGTGGTGCCCGATCCATCATCACTGGTTCAAGGCCCGCACGTTGCTGTCCGACATGATGCGCAGCACGACGGTCGCCGATCTGGTGGAGCGCTGGCGGGCGGCGAAGGAGCCTCCCGCCGCCGGAGCAAGATCCCGGTCCGCGGCCGCGGAGGTGGCGGCGCTCGCCGGCGCTGGCGGGCGGAAGGGGGCCGCCGGCCCTCCTCGCCGGTCCCGGCGGGCGGGAGCGGACGCGCGCCCGCGCGGCCGATGAGGGCGAGACCCATGCGGCCCGAGTTTCGCCACGCGCGTGCCGCGCTCGCGCCGCTCGCCATCGCGCTGCTGCTCGGCGTTCCGCGCGCTGGGGTGTCGGAAGACGCCGACCGCCCGCTGCCGCCGATCGTCTTCGTATCGCGGCATCCCGTGCTCGCCGAGGACGGCACGCCCGAACCCGGCGCGATCCCAGGCATCGGACCGCGCGACCGCGCCGCCGCAGTGGGGGGGCGCCTTCTGGTGCGGGAGCCCGGCGGCGCGCTACGCGTGCTGGTCGACGGCACGTGGCTGTTCGATGTCGCCGACCCGTGCGTTTCGTGGGACGGCACGCGCGTCGCGTTCTCGGGCCTCACCCATTCCGATTCGTCGTGGCGCATCTGGGAGATCCGCGCCGACGGCTCGGGACTGCGCCCGCTGACCCGCTCCGACCGCGCCGTGTCGCTCGTCCAGTTCGGCGCGGCGGCCGCGCGCTTCGCGCGCTACGACGATGTCGATCCGTGCTGGCTGCCCGACGGGCGCATCTGCTTTGCGAGCACCCGCTACCCGCTCGTTGCCCAGATCGGCGACCTTCCCGCCACCAACCTGTTCGTGGTGGGCGAAGACGGTCACGGCCCGCATCGCATCACCAGCGAGCGCAACGGCGCCGACGAGCCCGTGGTCGATCCGGCGACCGGACGCGTCGTTTACGCGCACTGGCTGCTCAACTTGGACCGACCGAGCAACGTGACCCGCAGCGGTCTCACCTTCCTCGACCACGAGGCCCTGACCCGCGACATCGGCAACATCTGGGAAGCGGTCTCGGTCACGCCCGACGGGCGCGGCATGACGCTCCACGCCGGCGACCCGCGCACGCGCGCGGGACTCCTCTGCTACAAACCGACACCACTGCCCGACGGGCGCGTGCTCACGCTGTTTGCGGCGAATCCCGCGCTCGCGCCGACCCCGGTGGCGACCGGCGTGCGGCTGTTCGGGAGGGGCGCGAGCGAAGGGCGCGCCGTGCTCGGCCTGAAGCCCGGCCCCGGTCTCGGCGCGTGGGCCTCGGGCGACCCCGAGCCGCTGCTCTCCGCTCCGCGCGCGGCCGATCCGGTGGCGCTGCCGGACGGGCGGCTGCTGGTCGCGTGGGCTCCGGACGCGCGCGGTGACTTCGGCCTCTACCGCTGTCGGCTCGACGGCTCGGAACTCGAGCGCGTGCTCGACCTGCCCGGGACGCACGAGCTCGACGCCGCCGTGCTGGCACCCCAACCCGTGCCGCCCGTGATCCCGGACCAGCTCGAGCCGGCGGCGCCGCTTCCGCCGACCGAGGATCCCGAGACCTTCGTGCGCGGCGGCACCTTCCGCTTCGACTGCCTCAACGTGTTCGCGAATGCGCCGGTGGACGCGCCGGTTCCGGATGCCCCGGCGATCGCGCAGGGCGCGCGGGTGCGTCTCTATCTGAACTTCCAGCGGCAGCATCCGGGCGGCCGCGATCCGAGCATCCTCTACCGCGAGGCGGCGCTGACCCCGCGCGGGGCGATCCACGAGAACGAGATCCCCGCCGACGTGCCGCTGTTCGATCAGCTGGTGGACGCGCATGGCCGGGTGTTGAGCACCACCAGCGGGGCGTTCGCGCACCTGGCCGGCTTCGGCTCGGGCCGGCGCAGCGGGTGGGCGCAGTGCGTGGGCTGCCACGCCGGGCACAGCACGCAGTTCATTCCGCACAACTTCAGCGCCGCGGAGTGGTTCAACGTCTCGACCTCCGCGGTCGTCGAGGCCAGCTCGGAGTGGCGGCCGCACCGCCGGGGCGAGCCGCCGTGTCCGGCGCGCCGCGTCGTGGACCGCCGCGCGCGCAGCGACAGTCTGGGCGTGGCGTGGGTGGCGGCCGGGCGCCGCGGCCAGTCGGTCACGCTCACCTGGCCGATCCCGATCGAGGTTTCGCGCTTCGTGCTCTACGGGATCCGGCCCGATCCGCCGCGCGGCACCGACCTGGTGGTCGAGCGCTGCCGCATCACGCTGCTGCGCGGCGGGCATGTCGTGGGCCGAGTCAACCGAACTGGCGCCATCGCGCCCGAAGGAACGGTGATCGCCGCGCCGTCGGTCACCATCGACGCCGCGAAGATCGAGTTGCTCGAGGTGCGGGGCCGCGTCGCCGGCCGACCGCTTGCGGGGCTCGCCGAGGTGGAGACCATCGCCCGGCTGGCGCTCGAGTGACACGTGAGGCACGACCCATGAATGCGACCCGCCTTCGGCCCGCCCTCGTCGCGCTGCTGATGTCGGCGCTCGCGGGCGCGGCGTCGGCGCAGGGCTTCAATGCCCTGGCCGCCAGGGATTCACTCGACGTGTGGGCGGTGGGCGTCGTCGGCGCGGTCTACCGCTCGCTCGACGGTGGAGCGACGTGGGGCAGCTATCCGCTCGGGTCGGTGGACCATCGCGGGGTGGCGGCGCGCGGCGCGCGGGTGTGGATCGTGGACGCAGACGGCGCGCTGTGGACGAGCGAGAACACCGGCTACTCGTTCGTGTCGAGCGCCCCTGCGGGGGGCACCCCGCTCAACGCCGTGTGCTTCGCGACCCCGCTCGCGGGCTGGGTCGCCGGCGGCTCAGGCACCATCCTCGCGACCGCCGACGGCGGCCAGAACTGGACGCCCCAGGTCTCGGGCACCACTGCGGATCTCAACGCGATCCGCTTCCGTGACGCGCTGGAGGGCTGGGCGTGCGGCGCAGGCGGGACCGTGCTCCACACCGTGGACGGCGGCGCGACCTGGAGCGCCCCGGCCGGCGCGCCCGGATTCGCGAAGGACCTCTACGATATCGCCTGCGCCGGCGACACCGTCTGGGTCGCGGGCACCTACGCCTTCCTCGCGAGATCCACGGACGCGGGCGCGTCGTGGACCCCGATCGATCTCGAGATCACATCGAAGTCGGACGTGAACGGCGTGGAGCTGCTTCCCGGCGGGACGCTGTGGCTGTGCGGCGGGGGCGGCTTCCTGCGCCGCACCCAGGACGACGGAGCGCACTGGTTCTTCCCGCAGCACAAGGTCATGAGCGGGATTACCGACGTCTGCTTCAGCGACGCGACCCACGGGTGGGTGTGCGCGGCGCGCTCGAAGAACGTGGCGCGCACCCGCGATGGCGGCCTCACCTGGACGATCCCGGGCGGGGGAAGCTTCACCTACGCCTGGTTCCAGAAGATCGCGAGCGGGGCGAGCATCGTCCGCGGCAATACGCTGGCGATCGACCCGGTCAACCGCGACAAGCTCTACGCGGTGCAGGGCAAGTACGTCATCGCGAGCTGGAATCGGGGCAACACCTGGACGGCGATCGACACCATCCCGGGCACCGGGACGCGCACCAACGCCTTCCTGGTGTCGGCGAGCGACACCAATGCGTGGCTCGCGATCGTCCAGGACGGCGACCGGGTGGTCCGCACCACCGACGGCGGCGCGAGCTGGACCGTGCCGCTCAGCAAGGTCTACACGGAGTACGGCCTGCCACTCGAGCAGGACCACAACAACCCCGACCACGTCCTGTTTGCCCCCGAAGACGGGCGCATCTGGGAGTCGTTCGACTTCGGCGCGACCTGGGACACGCTCCCTTCCCAGACGCCGCGGTTCCGCAGCCCCGACGACATCGTCGTGGTGCCGGACACCAGCGGTCTCCTCTACCTCTCGGACGGCGTGACCGGCAGCGGGCTGGCGCAGATCTTCCGCTCCACGAACGGCGGCCGCAACTGGACGCTGATGAAGTCGGGCCCGAGCTCCGAGTTGCCCACGATCGTCGCGTCCCCCCTCGACAACCAGCTCGGATACGCCACCAACTGGAGCGGCGGCGGCGTCAACCGCACCCAGGACATGGGGCTCACCTGGCCGGTGGTCGCGACCACCGCCTCCGCCTGGGGCGTGGACATCGGGAGGGACGATCCCAACGTGGTCATGTACGCCATCTACTCCGGCGGCCAGGCGTTCCTGAGCCTCAACCGCGGCGCGACATGGATCAGTGCGCCGATCGCCGGCTCCAACTACGCGGTGCTGGCCTACGACCGCAGCACCTTCCTGTGCCACCAGAGCGGTGGCATCTGGAAGGCGACCATCAGCCAGCCCGACATGCCGGTGGACAACATGCAGCTCGTGACGCTCACGCGGCCCAACGGCGGCGAGACCTTCCGCTACGGCGACACCGAGCCCATCGTCTGGTCGTCCCAGAATCTCGCGAGCCTCAGGCTCGAGGTCCAGCTCAAGCCGCAGGGGCCGTGGGTGCCGCTCGCGTCCGACGCCGCAGCACCCGCGGGCTCATGGTGGTGGCCGGTCGAAGCGTGGGCGTCTTGGTCGGCGAGAGTGCGGGTGAGCGACGCGAACGACGGCGCGCCGGTGGACCTGTCGGACGCGCCCTTCAGCATCGTGGTGCCGGGCCTCACGACGGCCCCCGCGACGCTCGCGTTCGGCGACGTGAACCTCGGCTCGAGCCGCACCGACACGGTGTGGGTCGAGAACCCCGGCGCGGCGACACTCGTGGTCTCGAGCGTCACCGTGCCGGGCGGCGGGCCCTTCACGCCCAACCGCACCTCGTTCTCGCTGCCGCCCGCGGGCAGGGACTCGGTGCTGGTGGTGTTCGAGCCGAGCACGGCGCAGCTCTACCAGGACACGCTCGTGATCGCGCACAACGCACCGGGCCCGCCGGTGCAGGTGCCGCTCTCGGGCACCGGCCACGACGTCACCGCGGTGGAGCCGGGCGGGGAGGGGCCGCCCGCGCGCTTCGCGATGCCCGAAAACGTGCCCAACCCCTTCGGTGCGGGCGGCACCGTGATCGCCTACTCGCTGCCCGAGGCCTGCGACGTCCGGCTCGAGGTATTCGACGTGCTCGGCCACCGCGTGGCCACGCTCGCGCGCGGGCGGCAGGCCGCGGGGCGCTACGCGGTGCGCTTCCCCGGCGCGGGCCAGACGCTGGCCGGCGGGTACGGGGCGGCACTCCCGAGCGGCGTGTACTTCTGCCGGCTCCGGGCCGGTGCGTTCGTCCGGACCCGGCGACTGGCGCTGGTGCGATAAGGGCGTCGCCGTGGCGGACTTCGGGGTGGAATCCAGGCTGCTCGAGCGCTACCAGCGTGCGGTGCGCGAGCCGCGCCTGATGATGCTCTACCCGCCGATCTCGACCGGCCATCACTACGATGGCGCGCCCGGCGCGGACGAGCTGTGGCGCGAGTCGCCCGCGACCGGGACGCTCTACGTTCACGTCCCGTTCTGCCGGACGCGGTGCGGGTTCTGCCCGTTCTTCGCCGAAGCCGGGCGCGATCACGACTACGACCGCTACGCGAAAGCCGTGCTCGCCGAGGCCGACCTCTTCGCGCGCGGCGCCCGCCACCTCGCCTTCACCTCGGTCTACCTCGGCGGCGGTACGCCGGCGCTCCTGCCGCCCGCGACCGTCGCGAGCCTGCTCGACGGGCTGCGCCGCCGATTCTGGATCGAGGGCGCCGACGTGATGATCGAAGCGCATCCGGCGTCCGTGGATGCCACGCGGCTGGCCGAGCTCAGCGCGGCCGGGGTGACGCGGGTCTCGATCGGCGTGCAGTCCTTCGATCCGGAGGTGCTTCGCGCGTGCGGCCGCGCCGACACCGTGGATCGGGTGCGTCCCGCCGTGGAGGCCGCGCTGGGAACGCAGATGCGGGACGTCAACGTGGACCTCATGTATGGCCTGCCCGGGCAGACCGCGAAGACGTGGGCCGCCGACCTGCGCGCCGCGGTGGGGCTCGGCATCCCGGGCCTCACGCTCTACGCCACCGTCTACCTGCCGGCCTTCCGTCGGCGCTGCAAATCGCGGCGGCTGCGAATCCCGCCCCCGGGCGCGCGGTGGGCGATGTGCGAGCGGGCCTTCGAGTTCCTGAACGCGGCCGGCTACCCGCAGCCGCATTTCGGCGCGAACGCGTTCCTGCGCGGCGGCCTCAATCCCCATCGACGCAACGTGGCGCTTGGACTGCCCACGCTCGGGCTCGGCAGCTGGGCGTATTCGAGCAGCGGCGCGTTCGCTTATCACAACCATTCGCCCCTCGAGGTCTGGCTGCGCGACGTCGAGCGCGGCCGGCTCCCGATCCGGCAGGTCCTCGCGGTGCCCGAGGCGGAGCGCGCCCGCAAGTACGTGATCGAGGCGCTGCTGCTCGCCTACCTGGACCTGAGTTCCTTCCGCCAGCGCTTCGGCATGGACCTGGCGCAGGCGTTTCCGGTGGAGCTGGCCCTGCTCGGGCGCCTGGGCCTCGCCACCATCGAGGACGGAGAGCTGCGCCTGACGCGTCGCGGCGGGCGACACCTGCGGGAGATTCGCTATCTGTTCGCGAGCGAGCGCGTCGTCGAGGTTCTCGAGACCGCCGGCGCCGGCGGCCTCTGAGGCCAGCGGGCCGGCGCGCGCCGCGGGCCCGGGAAAGGACACACCGATGAATACGCCGGCATTTCCCCAGGCTTACCGCCGCTACATCGCGGCGTTCGGCAGCCCCGAGGTCGAGGGCGTAGCCGCGGTCGGCGTCAAGTTCGTGCGCCGCGGTGAGACGCCGCCGCCGCAGGCCGAGCCCCTCGACATGGCCTATACCTGGTGCTACGCGGTCCGCCAGGCGAGCCGGGGAGAGGTGCCGTTCGTGACCCGCGACAACATCGGGTGCGTGATGGCGGCGATCGCGCTGGGGTTGGTGGACGAGGACGATCCGGCCCCGCTCCCGGGCTGGCGGCAGTACAGCCAGAACATGGGCGCAGCACCCGCGCCCCTCGACTACCGGGAGGGGCGTGTGTTCGGTTGCGCGGCGGCGCGGCACATGGAGTTCGCGCTCTACGGTGCGGACGATCCGGGCCGCTTTCGCACCGTCGAAGCCGCGCGCCGCGCCTTCTCGGGGATGGCGAAAATCCAGCCCGCGTGCATGGACGCGGTAGTGGCGTTCCCGCCCGAGGACGATCTCGCCGGCATCATCCCCGATGTCGTCATCCTGGCGCTCACGCCGCGCGAGACGGTGCGCACGATCCAGGGGCTCGCGTTCGCGACCGGGGAGCGGATCGAGGCCTCGACGCTCGGCGTCGCCGGCTTCCCGGTCGACCTCACCGCCTACCCCTACGTGACCGGAAAACCGAACGCGAGCTTCCTGTGCGTCGGGGCGCGCGCGATCGCGCGGTGGGAGGGGAGTCTCAACGGCCTGGGCCTGCCCTGGCGCACCTTCGTCGCGGCCGTCGAAGGCATGGAGGCATCGGCGGGCGGTTATCCGTTCCACCGCTATCCCCCGTGATGAAGCCGCGCATCTACCTCGACCATGCGGCCACGTCGCCGCTGCGGCCCGTGGCCCGCGAGGCGATCGAGCGCGGCTGGGACGCGGGCCCGGGCAACGCCGCGAGCGCGCACGCCGAGGGCCGCGCCGCGCGCGCGGTGCTCGATCGGGCCCGCGCGCAGGTCGGAGCGCTGGTCGCGGCGCGCGCCGAGGAGGTCGTCTTCACGTCGGGCGCCACCGAGGCGTCGAACCTCGGCGTGCGCGGCTTAGCACTCGCGAGCCAGGCCGCGGGACGGCACGTGGTCTCAACCCGAATCGAGCACCCGGCGACGCGCCGGGCGTGCGAGGCGCTGGCCGCCGGCGGCTGGACCGTGACGCTGCTGCGTCCCGACGAGCGTGGCCGCGTGGACCCGGGCCAGCTCGAGCGCGCGCTGGCGCAGGGCACTACCGTGGTCAGCGTAATCGGGGGCCACAACGAGATCGGGACGGTCCAGCCCCTCGAGGCGATGGCCGAGATCGCCCACGCGGGCGGCGCCCGCTTCCACGTGGACGCGGTGCAGGCCGCCGCCGTCCTGGACCTCTCCGCCGTGCCCTGGGACCTGCTCTCGCTTTCCGCCCACAAGCTCGGCGGCCCGCAGGGCATCGGGGCGCTGGTGACGCGCGGCGTGACGCGGCCCGCGCCGGTCGTGGTGGGCGGAGCGCAGGAGGGCGGCACCCGTCCCGGCACGGTGCCCGTCGCGCTCGCGGCGGGCTTCGGCGCGGCCGCACAGGCGGCGCTCGAGGGCCGCGCGCTCGAGGCCCTCAGGCTCGCCGGACTGCGCGACCGGCTGGCGCGACTGCTCTTCGGCCTGCGCCCCGGGCTGCGGCCGCTGGGCGAATGGCTCGATCATCCCGAATCGGCACTCCCACAGCTGGCGGCCTTCGGTGTCGAAGACCTGCGCGGCGACGAGATGGTGTGCGCACTCGACGGGGTGGGCGTAGCGGCGTCCTCCGCGTCGGCCTGCCTCGGCGACGCTCGCTCCCGCACGCTCGATGCGATCGGCCTGCCCGAAAGCGTCGGTCTGCTGCGGCTCTCGCTCGGATGGAGCACGCTCGATGCGGAGGTCGACTCCGCGGCGGAGCGCATCGTGTCCGCGCTCGGCCACCTCGTGGCCCTGACGCCCTTCGAGCGCCGACGGCGCCTGATCGCCTGCCGCGCCGAGGAGGCGGGGCTCGCGCTGTCGCCGGCCCACTGGGAGGCGGCGGAGCTGGTGTTCACGTTCCATCGCGAGCAAGGCGTGCTGCCCGGGGCGCGTCGGCTCGCCCGCTCGTTCGGGCCCGGCGCCCGCATCGAGCGGATGTTTCCCGGCGGCCTGCCAACGCTCGCCGCCTGGCTCGGCGTCCCGGTCCCGGCGGGCGGCTGCCGCCCGGGCGGATCATGAAGCCTCCGCTCGCGTCCCAGCACGGCACCAGCCTCGCCACCACTGCGGGGATCACGGCGGTGATCGCGCTGGTTGCGGCCCTGTCGGTGCTCACCCAGTGCGTGGCGCTCACCGGCGGCGGCGCCGCCCTCGCGGCATGCTCGCTGGCGGCGCTCGTCCTGGGTGCCGCCGGGCTCTATGCCGGGCGCAATGCGATCGGCCTCGCGCTCGACTTCGCCGCGAGCGACGCGGCGGCCTCGGAGCATGCGGCCTCGCGCGGCCTGGCGTGCTACCACCTCGGCATGGCCGGAATGTTCGCGGGTGCGGGCCTCGCGGTCACCGCGCGCTTCGCGCTCGGGCACGGCGCGCTCGTGTGGCTGGCGCCCGCCGCGGCGTTCGCGGCCGCGGCGTACGCTCTCTGGAACGCGGGCGGGTGGGCGGTGGAAGCGCGGCGCAGGCGCGCGCGGTAACGCGGCCGCGTGTCGCGCCGGCGCGGCTCCGAGCTGTGACATAATCGCGCGCCTGAACCATGACCGCGTCCCGCAGCAGCCGGAATCCAGCTTTCCGCGGAGCCGCCGCGGCGCGGCCCGAGCGTCGCGACGCGGCCGGGCCCCGAACGCGCGTGGCTGCCGCCGCGCCCGAAGCGGCGGAGCGCGCAGCCCTCGCGCTGTGGCTCGGGCTCGCGCTGCTCGCGCTTGCCCGCGCCGCGCTCGCGTTCGTGCCCTCGATGTGGGGCTGGGGGCTCAACCTGCATCGCTTCCTCGCGCCGCCCGTGGCGTGGCTGCCGTGGACGGTCGCGGCACTCGCGCTGCTCCCGCCGGTCGCGCGCGCGCTCGCGCCGCTC
>CAZYQK010000024.1:0-26892 GCA_964650245.1 uncultured bacterium
GAATCGGGCGAGGCGGAGCGCACCCCGCGCGGGTTCCAGATGACGCCCAGGGGCGAGCGGCGCATCCGCCAGGATTCGCTCGACGAGATTTTCCACGCGCTGGAAGCGGGCGGCACCGGCGACCATCACACGCCGGCCGCGGGCAAGGGCGGCGAGCGGCTCTCGGAGACCCGGCAGTACCAGTTCGGCGACAACCTGACCGATCTCGATGCGTTCGGCTCGGTGAGCAACGCCGTGAAGCGCGGCGGCATCGACGACCTCTCGATCACCGAGGATGACCTGTCGGTGTTCGAGACCGAACATCTCTCGTCGTGCGCCACCGTGCTGATGGTGGACGTGAGCCACAGCATGGTGCTCTACGGCGAGGACCGCATCACGCCCGCCAAGAAGATCGCGCTGGCGCTGGCCCAGCTCATCCAGACCCGCTATCCCAAGGACTCGCTCGACGTGGTGCTGTTCGGCGACGACGCGGCGCAGGTCAAGCTCGGGGATCTGGTGAAGATCCAGGCCGGCCCCTTCCACACCAATACCCGCGCCGGGCTCCAGCTGGCGCGGCGCATCCTCGAGTCACGCAAGGGCGTGAACAAGCAGATCTTCATGATCACCGACGGCAAGCCCTCTGCGATCCACGAGTATGGGCGGCTCTACAAGAACCCGTTCGGGCTCGACCCCAAGATCGTGAACCGGACGCTCGAGGAGGCGGCCTACTGCCGCAAGAAGCGGATCACGATCACGACCTTCATGCTCGCCACCGACGCCCCGCTACTCGAGTTCGTGCGCAAGCTCACCGCCTTGAACCACGGGCGCATCTACGAGACCGACCCGCAGAACATCGGGGCGTACGTGTTCCGGGACTTCGTCCGGAACCGGCGAAAGCGGGTGCATTGAGGCGGGCGGGCGGCGCTCGGTCGGCGGCCGCACCGCAACCGGCGGAGCAGCCGACCGAGCGCCCTGTGCCGTAGCGAGCTCGCCCCGGGCGGGCCCCGCTAGCGGACGACTAGTAGTCTGGTCATTCGCGAATCCTGAGCCACACCCGTTGCCCCTCCGAGCCGGGTAAGGCGCACGAAGTAGACGCCGGCCGGTAGCGCGCGGGCCTCCGTGGCCTCCACGTCGTGCCAGCCGGGCCCGAGCGATTCGAGCGTTCGCTTCGAGAGCACCCGGCCGGCGATGTCGAGCACTTCGAGGCGCGCGCGGCCGGCGATCGGGAGCGAGAACGAGACCGTCACCGCGCCGCTCGCAGGGGTCGGGCGCGGGGCGGCGAGAGCGAACCCTGAGGCCGTGGGGACGTCCACCCGGGTCTCGCCGCGGAACACGCGCGAGCCGTCCTCCTCGACGGCGAGCCGGTAGCCGTAGCGGGCCCCCGGAGCGACGTCCGTGTCGGAGAACCGAATGCGGCCGTCGTCGTCCGACGTCACCGTCGCGAGATCCGACCAGCCGCTGGCTTCCCGCTGGCGTTGGACGGTCGCAGTGAACTCACCGGCGCCAGGCGCAGACCACACCAGATCCACGGCGCCCTCACGAAATTCCGCCGAGACCAGGGAGAGCGCCGTGGGCGTCGCGCATGCTTCTGCAGGCTGGATCGACACATCATAAAGCATTGTGTCGGGGCTGCCGTTGAGCCGAAGGCCGATGCGATAGGTCCCTACAGCTAGCATCATGAAATTGTAGTTCGGAACATTGGCCTCAGTAGTAGCCTCGACATAGGCATCCGTGCACGCCGTGAATGGACCACCGGTCTTACACTTCCCCCAGAAGTACTTGACCGTCGGATCACTCTGAGACGAAATTGCGCCGTCGGCTTTGATCTCGTTGGGAGGCGGGCAGAACGTGTACGCGAAGCCGCACCCCTTGGGAGTGTCGCCGTTGATGGTGAACCTCGGAATCGCAATCTTCTTGTCGCACTGGGCGAGAAGGGCCGCGGTATGTCCGGGATAGGTCCCCTCAGGGTCGCCCTGCGGCATTGTGTAGGTATTGGGATAGCCCAGTGCCGTCGGTTTTGTGGACTTTCTCACGATCATGCAATAGCCCTTCTCCGGTGCAGGCGGTTGCGCGTCATCATCAGCAGTGATGTGAGCCGAGATCAACGGGAATCTGCCGCCGGTCCTTCCCTGCCTATGACAGCTGAGGCAACCCTGGCCCGCGCCGGCTACGCTGGTGGAGTCGCTCGGGTCGGGTATGACGGCATTGAGCAAGGTGCTGGGGCCCTCGTTCTGTGGCCATGAGGGATGTACCAGCGGCCTGTACCAGGCATCGCTGAATCTGTCTTCGCGTGGAGGATTTGCAAGCGGAGTCTGTGGATGGATGACGAATGAATTCTCCCCCGCGTGGCAGGCCGTGCACACTCCCCCGGACCCATCTTTCAACCCGGGGCCGCCCTCGAACTTCTTGAGTTCCACGTTTTCGTCCTTCGCGATGTCAAAGCCTACTCCGTCCTTCTGATTGTCCCAGAAACAAGCTTTGCTCGACGTCTTCCCGAGGCAAATGATTCCCAGCAGCTTGATCTTGTCAGCAGCGTTGGGGCCCTCGGCTCGAGGCAGTGCGTAGCAAATGCCAGGAGGATCCGCACTCGTGTACGTGAAAATCTCTACCGACTTGGTTCCCGGGGTGAACAGGAAATTGTATTTCTCCTCAAGCATCCCCTGGCTGACCCATTTGCCCGCTCCCACATTGGCAGGGCCCCACGCCGGAGGGATTGGCACCTTGCAGGCCATGCACTCGGCGATGTAGGCCTCCCTTTTCGCGGGCGTTGACCCCGCCATCGGCACGACGCTTGGCCTCCCCGCGGCCAGCAAACGGGTCAGCTTGTCGGGTGGAGAAAACGGCTTACCCTTCGCCGGCTCGAACAGGCGCGACTGGAGGTACCACTCGATAAGCCTGTTCTTGCTGCGAAGGTCGGAGAGTTTCCTCGAAGGGTCCACTTCTTCGAGGAGCCAGTCGACAAGGGCCGTGGTCGCGATCAGCCTGCTCTGCGGATCCCAGGCTTGCCCTCCGAAGAGACGTGCTTGCTCCGCCGCGAATCTCGTCCGCTGCGGTTCCGTCGCGAGAGAGGAGAGCGCGTAGAGGTACATCTGTTGGACCTGCTCGATGAACTCCGGCGTCACTTCGATCAGATTCCCCTGCCGATCGAACATGGCGCCGTGGCCGGTGAAGGCGATGGGGTCGTTCGTGTTCAACGCTCCACCGGCAGACGTCGCGACGAGAAACCCGGCTACCCATGATGCTGCCACGATCCAGCGCTTGCGTCGCATTGCGGCCTCCCCAAGGTGAGAGAGAAATGCGTCGACGAAGAAGTAATCCGACTCCCGACTCAGGATCGGCGCGGGTCGAGGGGACGAGATCCACCCTGACCCTCGTGCGCCCGAGGGGGAAGGCTACACCTCGCCCAGGACTCCCAAAAAGCGTAATTCGCCAGGCGTTTTGGCAAGTGAAATGACCGCTCCAGAGGGCGGCGAGACGTGCGCCCCGGCACGACCTGTTCGATCGCGACTTCGGACCAGGAATGCACGCGCCGGTCCGGGACGGCCACGACTCACGAGTCGCGCGTGCTCCAGTGGAGGTCTGCCTCACACGGCTCGCACTGAGCCATCGAGTTGTGGTGCAGAGGATTCTTAGAGTTAGCTGAATGCGGCAGGAAGGCCGAGTTCCAGCCACTGCCTTCGGCCTTGGGCCCCGCGCCACCGTCTCTGCCGTCCGGAATCCCGAGAATCCGCCCCGCGCGGCAACCTGCGGCCGGGCGGGAGCGTAGTCGCGGCATTCAGTCACCATCCGCCACCCCCGGAGGACCCTCATGCTCGTGATCCGCAGTCTGGTCAAGGTCTACCCGGGTCCGGTCGCCGCGCTCCAGGGCGTGGACCTCGACATCCCACCCGGAATGTTCGGGCTGCTCGGACCCAATGGCGCCGGCAAGTCCACGCTCATGCGCATCCTCGCGGGATTGCTCGAAGCCACCTCGGGGAGCGTCACCCTGGACGGCGTGGACATCCTCGCCCGGCCCGAGAAAGTGCGCGCGCAGCTCGGATACCTGCCGCAGGAGTTCGGCTTCTATCCCCACTTGAACGGCGAGGAGATGCTGCTTCACCTGCTGAGGCTCAAGGGCGTCGAGGCGCCGGGCGGGCTCAAGCGCCTCTCCCGGGAGCTGCTCGAGCGCGTCAACCTGACGTTCGCCGCGCGGCGCAGGCTCAAGGGCTGGTCGGGCGGCATGCGGCAGCGGCTCGGCATCGCGCAGGCCATCGCCGGCAACCCGCGGCTCCTGATCGTGGACGAGCCCACCGCGGGGCTCGACCCTGAGGAGCGGCTGCGGTTCTACCACCTGCTCGCCGAGCTGGCCGAAGACCGCATCGTGGTGCTCTCGACCCACATCGTCGAGGATGTCGCGGTGCTGTGCCCGCGCTTCGCGGTGATCCGCGATGGCCGGCTGATCGCGCTCACCACGCCGCGCGACGCGCGGACGGCGATCACGGGCTCGATCTTCGAGGGCACCGTGCCGCCCGTGGAGCTTCCGGAGCTGCGGCGCACCCGTCGCGTGACGCAGGCCATCCTGGTCGAAGGTCGGCATCGCGTGCGCGTGTTCGATCCCGAGGGTTCGCCGCCGGCGGGCTTCGGGCCGGTGGCCCCCACGCTCGAGGACGCCTACCTGGTGATGATGCGCGCCGACGGCGGCGCGCATCCGAACGGCGCCGCCGCCCAGCCGCAGCCCGCGCGCGTCGCGGCACCCGCCGGAGCGGGCGCGTGAACCTGCGCCGCCTCGCCGAGGTCTTTCGCCTCGACTTTTCGCACAACCTGCGCCGGCCGCTCTTCTGGCTGCAGATCCTCATGATTGGATTCCTCACCTGGGAACTCTCGCGGGGCAGCGCCCAGATCGGCTCGGGCAATGCGTCGGTGGGTGGCAGCAAGGCCTGGATCACCTCGGAGTTCGCCGTCTCGCAGCTCATGAGCATGATGCTGACGCTGGTCTACGGCTTCTTCATCGCGATCGCCGCCGGCATGTCCGTGATCCGCGATCAGGAGCTCAAGGTGGGGGAGGTCATCCACTCCACGCCGCTCACGCCCGCCGAATACCTGTGGGGTAAGTACCTGGCGGTGTTCGCGAGCTTCCTCGGCGTGATGGGCATTCACCTGACGCTCGCCGTGCTCTTCAATCACGTGGTGCCCCACGGCGACAACGTCGAAGTCATCGGGCCGTTCGTCGCACTCAACTACCTGCGGGCCGCGTTCTGGTTCGGGCTGCCGATGCTGATCTTCATCTCGGGCACCAGCTTCGCCCTGGGCGCGCTGACGCGCAGGCCCATCCTGGTGTTCGTGGTGCCGGTCGGGGCCATCTTCTTCGGAGCGTTCTTCCTGTGGGAATGGTCGCCGGCGTGGCTCGAACCCGCGCTCAATCGCGTGCTCATGGTGCTGGATCCGGCCGGGCTGCGCTGGCTCAAGGAGACCTGGCTCAACGTGGACCGCGGCGTGGAGTTCTACAACCACGCGCCGATCGGGATGGACGCCACGTTCCTGATCAACCGCGCCTGGTGCGTGGCGGCAGGGCTCGGCGCGATGGCGCTCGCGCAGCGGCGATTCGCGGCGAGCCTCCGCGGGGCGCGCGCGGCGAAGCCCGGCCGTGGCGCGAAGCGAGTCGCCGCACGCTCCGTCCCGACGCCCGCCGAGGCGATCGGCGAGCCGGCCGCGCCGCTCGCGGCGCTGCGCATGCAGGGCGGCGCACTCGGCTTCGTACGAGGCTCGCTCGAGATCGCGCGGGTCGAGCTCAAGGAGCTGCGCAGCCATCCCGGGCTCTACCTGTTCGTTCCGATGATCCTGATCCAGACCCTGGGCGGCGTGATCCAGGTCGGCGCGTTCGACACGCGGCTGCTCAACACGCCGGGGTTGATGGCGGTGGGCGCGATGAACACGCTCACCCTGCTGGTCTGCATGCTGCTGCTCTTCTACACCGTGGAGTCGCTCCAGCGCGAGCGCAGCACCGGGCTCGCGTCCGTCTGCTACGCGACGCCGCTCGCCACCGGCTCGCTATTGTTCGGCAAGGCGCTCGCCAATTCGGTGGTGGCGGTGGTGGTGCTGCTCGCCGCGCTGCTCGGCAGCGCGATCGTGATGGCGGTGCAGGGCAAGGTGGCGTTCGATCTCGGACCCTTCGCGCTGGTGTGGGGGCTGCTGCTGGTCCCCACGTTCCTGCTCTGGACCTCGTTCGTGAGCGCGGCGTTCGCCGCGACCGGCAGCCGCTACCTGACCTACGCGCTGGGCCTCGGCGCCATGATCGCCACGGGCTTCCTCCAGATGCGGGGCAAGATGAACTGGGTGGGGAACTGGGACCTGTGGAGCACGCTGCGCTGGAGCGACATGAGCGTGTTCGAGCTGGACCGCGGCGCCATCGTGCTGAACCGCGTCATGGCGCTCGGCCTCACCGCGTTCTTCACCGTGCTGACAGTGCTGCTCTTCGCGCGGCGCGAGGCCGACGCCACCCGCACCGTGCATCGCCTGCGTCCCGGGGCGCTGCTCCGGGCCTCCGCCGCGCCGCTCGCGGTGGCGGTGCTCCCGGCGGTGGCAGGCATCGCGCTCTACTTCGCGGTCCACCAGGGCCACGAGGGCGCCGCGGCACGCAAGCTGGAGAAGGACTACTGGAAGAAGAACGTCGCGACGTGGAGCGAGGCGCCGCTGCCCGCGGTGAGCGCCGTGGATCTCGACCTCGAGCTGGACCCGAAGCGCAGCGCCTTCCGTCTGCGCGGGCGCTACGACCTCGTCAACCGCACCGGGAAGCCGCTCTCGCGCATTCCGGTGACGGGCGGGCTCTACTGGAAGAACCTGGTCTGGACCTGGAACGGCGCCGAGGTGAAGCCCGAGGACGACGCGCGGCTCTACGTGTTCACTCCGCCGCATCCGCTCGCTCCCGGCGACCGGGCGAGCCTCGGATTCCGCTACCAGGGGCTCTATCCCCGCGGGATCACGAGGAACGGCGGCGGCGCCCGCGAGTTCATCCTCCCCTCGGCGGTGGTGATCACCGGGTTCTCGCAAGCCGGCTTCGTCCCGATGCTCGGCTACGATCCCGAGCTGGGAGTGGAGGACAAGAACCGGGCAGAGCCGCGCGATCCGGCTCCCGACTACTTCGACGGCGTGACGCCGGCATTCACCGCGCTGGGCGAGCAGCGCTCCGACACCCGCATCCGGGTGACAGGCCCGGCCGATCTGAGATACAACGCGACCGGGGTGCTCGAGTGCGACAGCGTGGTGGGCGGCAAGCGCGTCATGGTGTGGACCAGCGATCATCCGGTGCGGCTGTTCAACCTGGTGGCGGGACGCTGGTCGGAAAAGCGCGGCGCGGGCGTTGCCATCTACTACCACCCCGCGCACCGCTACAACGTGGACGAGATGCTCGAGGCGCTGGTCGCCGCGCGGCGCCACTTCTCGGAATGGTTCGCGCCCTATCCGTGGCGCGAGCTGCGGGTCAGCGAGTTTCCAAATCTCGCCCAGTACGCGCAGGCGCCCACCACGAACATCTCGTTTTCGGAAGGGATCGGATTCCTCACGCTCAGCGAGCCGAAGGCCAACGCCGCGTTCTGGATCACGTCGCACGAGGCCGCTCACCAGTGGTGGGGAAACATCCTGTGCCCCGCGCGCGGACCGGGGGGCGCGTTCCTCTCCGAAGGCATGGCCCACTTCTCGACCATCCTGCTGACCGAGGAGGTGAAGGGCCTCGAGCAGCGCCTGGCGTTCTGCCGGCAGATCGAGGACCGCTACGCCAACGGTCGGCGGGCCGACTCGGAGCGGCCGCTGACCCGGGTGGACAATTCGCGTCCGGGCGATCGCACCGCGATCTACGACAAGGGCGGCTGGGCCATGTGGATGCTGACCCGGCTGATGGGCCGCGAGGCCGTGCTGTCCGGCCTGCGCGAATTCATCCGCACGTGGGCCGACAGCGCCGATCATCCGTCGGTTCCCGAGTTCCTCGCGTTCATGCGGACCCACGCGCCGGACCCCGTGGCGTACGACGCGTTCGTCGAGCAGTGGTTCCGGCAGGTGGTGGTGCCCGAGTACCGCCTGAGCGACGCGCGCCTGGTGCCGGCTCGCCGCGCGTGGGAGGTGCGCGCGAAGATCCGCAACGCCGGCTCGGGCCGCATGCCGGTCGAGGTCGCTGCGGTGCGCGGCGTGCGATTCCCGAAGAAGAACGAGAAGGCCGAGGCCTACCGCGACGCACGCGCGACGGTAGTGCTGGGGCCGAAGGAGACCCGGGAGGTCACGATCGGCTGCGACTTCGTCCCCGAGAGGCTGGTCGTGGACCCCGATGTCGAAGTGCTGCAGCTCGAGCGGTCGCATGCGACGGCGAAGGTGTCGGCACCCGCGGGAGCGGGCGCACCGGGGCGGACGGCGGGACGGGATGGAGGGGGTGGAGGCCGGGTGAGCGCCATCCGGGCCGTCGACACGTTCTAACCTCCCCGTTCTCCGAGCAGGGTGTACCACCACCACGCCAGCCGCGGCGCTTCGGGCAGGTCGCGGCTGAGGAATCCCCAGGGATCGCGCCGCCAGGGTTCGGGTGCGACGTGCTGGATCGCCTCCAGCACGACCATGCGCACGGGAGTGTGCGGGCGCGCCCGCTCGGCCAGCCGGTAGGCCTCACTCGCCGGGAACGTGCCGTCGTCGCGGTCGTGCACCAGATAGAGCCGGGCGTGGAGCGGAGCGAAGCTGCGCCGGTCCGGAGAAAGCCCCGCCATGCGGCGTCTCAATCCCGAAGGCAGATGCTCGATCAGTCCCGGGACGTCCTCGGGCGGGGCGGTTTCGAACAGGTCGTAGATCAGGCGCCCCTGCGGGCTCAACGAGTCGGCGAGATCGGTGAGCCGCGCATTCGCGTCACTTATGCGGCGCCCCGCCATCGCCTCGAGCAACTGACTGTCGCACGAGGCGGCCAGGAACTCCTCGTACGTCCTGAGAAACACGAGCCGTCCGTAGGGAGCGGGCTTCACCATGCGCAGGCGGCCGCGATAGATGGAACTGGGCCTCGTGAATCAGGTCTGGGAGTCCGCCAACACGCAGGAGTTCATGGACAAGATCCAGGCTTACGCCGAGCAGTTCTGCGCTCCCAACAAGGCATCGCGCGCGGTGGGCCGCATCAAGCGCGCGGTGCAGACCGGTGCCGAGCTGCCGTTCGAATCCGCGCTGGCCGTCGAGCGTGAGCTGCAGCAGCTGCTCTTTCAGGGCGAGGACGCCAAGGAAGGGCTCGCCGCCTATCTCGAGAAGCGCAAGGGCAACTTCTCGGGCCGCTGACCCGACGCAGCACGAGACGCGAGACACGAAGGACCCCGCGGGCAGATCCCACCGCGGGGTCCTTCTGCTGGGGCCGGTACGCGGCCTCGCCTTGCGCGTCAGCCGGCCGGCTCACAAGTCGGGAGCAGGCGAGAAACCCCTTGGGACGAGGCCGCGAAGGGGCCTATGCTTTCGACCGTGCTCGGTGAGGGACCTCCGCCAGCGGAGCCCTCGCGCCGGAGCTGAATAGATGGGAGGCAGGCCATGCGTCGGGTTCTTCTCGGGCTCACGATCCTGTCGGCGCTGCTGGTCGCGTTCCCGGCCGGCGCCACGCAGAAGGCCCTGGTCAAGCTGAAGTTCGTCGGGGATCCGCGGCCGGCCGGGGCTGGCGAAGCCTACCGCGGCGCGGTCGAACTCATCGCCGGCGAGTCCGGCGATGTCTCGAACCTGCGCCTGGAGGGCGAAGGCTGGTCGATCGGCGATCTCAACGTTCTCGGCGACCTGCGACTCGACAAGCAGGAGCGGCTCCTGGTCGCGTTCGAGGCCACACCCTCCGATCCGACGAAGCCCCTCTACGTCGTGTTCTCTTTCGGCGGGCGCGAGGTGCGCCGTCCGCTGGACCTCTCGCCCGGCCGGATCGCAAGGCTCGGCCAACCGCGCGCGCTGGCCGTGGAGCCCCCTGGCTCAGTGGAAGGCGAGAGTCCCGATTCGCCGCTGCGCGAGCCGCCCGTGCTGGCCGCTGAGGCGCGGCTCGAGCCGGTGCCCGCGCGGCCGCGACGCCCCGGCCAGAAGCACCGCACCGAGAGGCTCGGCGCTGCGAATCCGCTCGGGACTCACAACGTCTACGTGCACGGGCGGTTCCGATTCAAGGACAAGAACGCCAACTGGACCGGCGCCCATGGCGTGACGGTGCGCATCTACGACGAAGACGTCGACTGGGACGAGTTCCTGGGCTCCACGCTCACGGACGCCAACGGTTACTGGGCGAAAACCGTGACGTGCAGCGAGGACGAGCCCGACATCTACATGGAGTTCGAGGCCGCCAACAGCGCCGCCGTGATCGAGGAGGACACCATCCTCGAGGACAACTACGTGTGGACCAGCGGCGTCCACGATGACTTCGGGGGCAGCGACCTCAACCACGGCAACTCGAGCCCCTCGGACGCGGACCTGCATCCCGCGCTCTACATCCTCAACAACCTGACCCGGACCTGGAGCTACTTCGGCACGCTCGGCTACAACGTCCCGCAGGTGGACTGCCAGTTCGTCGAGACGAGCTCCGGGACGAATTCGTTCTACGACGGCGAGATCCACATCCGCTGGTTTCGGCGCTGGAACTCGGGCACCCAGATCCACGAGTACGGCCACCACTGGATGAGCCACTACGCCACGGGCGCCGGCACCAATTACTGCAACGGCGTCTGCGATACCCCGCCCAATTGCGGCCATTGCATTTGGTGCCAGGAGACCGCAGACGACGCCTGGAATGAAGGCTTTCCGGACTGGCTCGGCGATGTGATCGCACGCTGGATCGAGCCGGCCTATGGCGCAACGCTGTTCGAGAAGTACAACTTCGAGAAGATCGATCCGACCGTCGACACCGACGGCAACCCCTGCAACGCCAACCCGCTCATGACCGAAGGCTTCTTCGCGGCGCTGCTGCGCGACATCGAGGATGCCACTCAGGACAACGATCTGGCGTTCAGCACCGGGTCCGACGCGCTCAACATGGGGGCGGACGAGATCATCGGCCTCGCGGACAACAACGTCATCTATCAGCCGGGCTTCTTCATCGGCCTGTTCAAGTCGCAGTATCCGGCCTCCTGCGAGGGTCTGTGGCAGACGGCGCAGAACAACGGCTTCAACGCAGGGGATGACGCGCCGCCCAGCATCGCCACCAACCTGGATTCGCCGAGCCACGGGGTCGGCCTGCAGTACTCGTACACCGACGGCACCATTGACTTCACCTGGACCCGCGCGTTCGACGACTGCTCCGGGACTGCGGGTTACAGCGTCTTGGTATCGCCGAACGCCGAGGCGATGCCCAATCAGACCCAGGACATCGCCGACGTCACCAGCTTCACCACCCAGAACCTCGGCCCCGGCATCTACTTCTTCAACATCCGGGCCCGGGACAAGTCGGGGAAGTGGAGTGCCATCTACGCCTACCTGGGGCCCTTCCAGATCCGCGATCCCTATCCGGCGGACCTCGCGGTCGAGGATCACATCGGCTGGGACTACCCGGTCGTGCCGCACCGCAACATCGTCAGCCAGTCCAGCGTGCCGGCGCCAGCGTTCCTCACGGGGAACCAGGACACCACCCTGTACAGCTGGAACGTGGCCAACGTCGGCGAGCTGGCCAACAATGACCCGACCTTCGCCGTCCAGACGCGCGTGGACGGCGAGGTGGTGGGCACCTACAACGCCAATATCACGCTCGCTCCGGGCGCGCAGCTCGCGCTCGTCAACTTCGGACCCATTACCGTGCGCGGCGGCCGCCACACGTTCGAGGTGTTCGCGGACGCGGGCGAAGAACTGGCGGAGCAGGACGAGAACGACAATCGCTGGGCGAAGCAGTGGGTGTGGACGCCACTGGTCATGGGCTCGGGTGTCCCGGTGATTCGCAGCGCCCCGCCGAACCGGACCGGCGGATGGGCCGCGATTCCGGACCCCGATCCGTACGACTTTCTGCCGGTCGGATTCGACAACTGCGACGGACTGCGGATCGGCATCGGGCACGGAGGCACGTTCTGGCGCGCACTGGCGATGCATCCGCTCGACAACGAGGACGACTACGAACTCGCGCTGCATGTGTGGTCCGCGGGCGCCGAGGACGGCTTCACCAATGGCATCGAGCACTCGACGCGTCCCGCGGGCGAGCTCGACGCGCTGCTCGTCAACGACTTCGAGCTTGGATCCGGTGCCTGGGACGTCGGGGTCGTGAAGACCCAACGCGGCGCCAGCGACTACGCCGCGGACGAGGAGCAGAGCATGGCGATCGCGGTCAACGACTCGGTCGCGGTCGGCATGGGGGCGAACGAGATGATCAAGCTCTTCCACTTCGGCGTTCCCGTGACCACCTCGGGCGAGATCACCGCGACGTTGGTGTCGGACTCGACGCAGCCGTTGACCCTCGCGTGGTTCGATCGCAACGCCGGCCACCGCAACCTGGACGAGGCGGACGAGCAGACGACGACCGATGCCGCTGGCAAGGCCAAGCTGACGTTCCTGGCGTTCGGAGCCCAGCACTGCATCGCCGTCTACCGCCATCCGAAAGACGGAACGGCCCCCATCACCTTCAAGCTGAAGCTAGGGGTGGCGCCCTCGGAGTTCGCCGCGCTCGATCCCCAGTCGAATGGCATCTACTGGCCGAGCTCGCTCGTTCCTGCCGAGCGCTATGACGGCTCGGGCACGCCTCCCGGGCCGCCCGCGCTGCTGCTCGGGGACGGGGCCACCACCTGGCTGAACCTCGCCTTCGAGAACCGGAGCCCATACGAGTCACCCGCCATGCTGGCCGAGGTGTGCGTGGACGATTCGTGTCGTTTCGCGTATGCGTTCGGCCCGGCCCTGCCCGGCGGCTTCGGCATCCTGCGACCGGTGGATCCGGTGAACATCCCTGCCGGCCGTCACGTCCTCGCGCTTCATCTGGACGCCGACGACCGCATCGCGGAGTCCGACGAGGGGAACAATGGGCACGCCGAGCAGTACGTCTGGATCCCCGGAACGCTTCCGCTCGAGACGCCGGTCGTGCGCAACTTCCCGGGCGACCCGACCGCAGGCTGGGAGCTGGTGCCGGAGTCGGACGAGCCGCTCTGGTACAACGTGGACGGCTTCCGGACCCCGGTCTTCGCGCCGGGAACCGAACCGTTCCATTGGGCGGGCGTGGCAGTGATGCCGGGGGCGGGAAGCGATGTGGATCTGCGGCTCTTCGAGCTCGCCACCACCGCGAAGAGCGGATTCGACTCCACGCTCGCGTATTCGGGCCGGGAGACCGGCATCTCGGAGTACCTGCTCGTGAACTTTGGCCGCACCGGCTACCGCGCGTTCGATTTCGGCGTGCAGGCGGCGGGCGATTCCGAAGACAGCAGTGCCGTGGAGTCGCCCTACACCGTTGAGGTGGTCGGCGCCGTCTTCCGTGGTGGAGCCCCCGATCGCGGGATCGGGCCGTTCACGCTCGGCGCGAGGCACATCCTGCATCTGCACGAGTTCCTGCTGGCGGCCGGCCCCCATGCCTTCCGGCTCACCGATCAGGGCGGCAACGTGGATTGGGGCATCACGCTTCATCCCCTCGACGAGACGTACCCGAGCAAGTCGGACTTCGTCCGGCCGGGCGCGAACGCGTGGGACAGCGGCCCCGGCCTCGGCGAAGCGTTCACGGTGTACGTCCCCGACCCGGGCTATTACTGCCTGGCGGTGTGGAAGCGCAGCAGTTCCGACCTGGACCGGGACGGCACCTATATGTTGGACGCCCCGATCTACGTGGGCGTAACGCCCGGGGATCAGATGCCGGCGCGCACCGCGCTCGCCCCGATCTACCCCAATCCGTTCGGGTCCCGCGCCACGGTGGCGTTCGACCTGGCCGAGGCCAGCGACCTTGCGATTGACGTGTACGACATGCGGGGCGCAAGGGTGAGCACGCTGGCGCGTGGGCCAT
Organism: uncultured bacterium; assembly: GCA_964650245.1. Taxonomy (GTDB): domain Bacteria; phylum Eisenbacteria; class RBG-16-71-46; order RBG-16-71-46; family RBG-16-71-46; genus WS-2. The sequence goes on from CAZYQK010000024.1 coordinate 13,883, forward strand.
GGCCGGCCGGCCGGCACCACGTGAACTGGGACACCGAGGACAGCCAGGGACGCCGGGTGGCGAATGGTCTGTACGTGGTGCGGATGGCGGCGGCGGGATTCCTCGAGCTGCGTAAGGTGGCGGTGCTCAAGTGAAGCCGGAGATCGCCGTCCGTCGCCCGCGAGTCACTGCAGCCGCAGCCCGCGACGTCTGATCGAGCCTGCCCCTGCGTCGAGCTTCGCCAGGTAGAGCCCGGGCGCCAGCAGCGTGCCGGCGTCATCGCGGCCGTCCCAGCTGGATCGATGGACGCCGGCGTCGCGCTCGCCGTCGGCCGGCGTGCGGATGTCGTCCACGCCGAACGTTCCGGATGGGATCAGTCTTGAGGATAAGAACTTTCATGCGCGCGAGCCGACGAGTCGAGCCCGAAGGCGCTCGGGGCCGCCGCGAAGCGCCCGTGGATACGTGGGCCTCGCGCGAGGAAACGCAGGTCGGCGCGATGCGCCGCCAGTTCGTGTGCGTGCAGACCGCGTCGCTGCCGGCGGGGCGCTATCGGGTGAGTGTGCGCGTGCGGGATCTGGTGACGGGCGCCGAGGCCGAGCGCGCGGTGGAATTCGTGCGGGAGTAAGAGCGGTGCCGTCCGGGGCGCGCGGCGCCCTACTTGAGCCCGCTGATCACGTGCAGGTCGATCAGGTGCAGGTAGTAGGTGTAGGCGTAGCCGCTCCCGTCGGCGCTCAGGCTCAGCCGGCCGATGCGGTAGATCCCGGTCGGGTCGGGCGGCGTCAGCTCACGCCACAGCGTGCGCTCGCCGCTTTCGGGGTCGATGCGGTAGACGCGCGCCGGAATCTCGTTTTGCCGCCACGCGAACACCGAGCGGCCGTCGCCGCTCCACCGGATCAGCCGCTCGTCGCGGCTGAGCCACGGAACCGGCCGCGGCTCGCCGCCGTCCACGGGATAGATCCGGTAACCGTGCTCCGAGGTGAAGCCCGCGACGGCGTCACCCTGCGGGAGTGCGCGCAGTTCGATCGGGTCCATGCCCTCGGGGCTGAACGGCCGCGTCGCGCAGCTCTCCAGATCGAGGTGATAGAGGCGCGTGCCCTGGCCCGGCTCCGAGGCGGCAAGCGCCAGGCTCTTTCCGTCCGCGAGCCAGACCGCCGAGGAGCAGCGCAGGGTTCCGATCGGGATCTGACGCGGCTCGCCGACGCCGGTGGGCAGCAGGACCAGCATGCCGCTCGAGAGCAACTCGCGACCGAGCACCCATTCGCCGTCCGGGGAGAACGCGAAGCAGGTGCCGTCGCCGACGCGCACGGCGGGTGACCCGTCGGTCGGGCGCACGTAGACCGAACCGAGATCGCCTCCGCCCTCGGCGCTCTCGCTCAGCAGCATCATGCGGCCGTCGGGCGAGAGATCGTGGAGCAGCGACCAGTCGAGCCACGAGAGGTCGCGCTCGCGGGCTTCCCCGGTGACCTGCCCGCTGATCCCCGCGCGCTCGGGTCCGTGCGATACCAGCACTCGACCATCGGGGGCGACGTCGTGGATGGTGAGGTTGCTCGCGACCTGGAGCACGCGCCGCACGGATCCCTCGAGCGTGACGGCGTAGAGGCCGCGTGCCGCGCCAGCGCGGTCGGCGGTGAACCACACCTCGCGGCCGTCGGCCGACCACGCCAGGCCGCGCGCGGTTCCCCAGCCGTCGGTGAGCACGTGCCGCTTGCCCTGCCGGTCTATCAGCACGATCGCGCCGTCGTCGGTGTTGCGGTAGGCGTGATCGGTGAACGCGACGTGATCGCCCGTGCGCGACACGCGCATCTCGCCGATCCAGCCCGAGGTCTGGTGGAGCAGGCGGCCGATCGGGTATTCGAGCCGCATCATGCCCTCCTTGTCGCGCACCACCGCGAGCTGGGAGCCGTCCGGGCTCCAGTCCGCGGCGTGTACGTCGTGCAGCAGCTCGCGCGCGGCCCCGCCTAGCGGTGGGATGCGCGCGAGCGTGCCCTTGCGGTCGAACGAGCTCGCGAACTTGAGGCGCAGCATGACCGCCATCTCGCCCGTGGGCGAGATGGCGAGCAGGTCGGCGTCGCGGTGGCCCAGCGTGCCGGACTCCGGGTTCCCGATGCGGGCCGTGAACAGCTCGGGCGGATGTCCCTCCCAGGCGGCGCTGTAGACCGCCGAGTGCCCGTCGGGGGTGAAGCGCGCGGACCAGATGACGCCGCGGCGGAAGGTGATGCGCTTGTAGGAGACGTCCGGCGACGTCGCGGCGCTGGCCATCAGGCCGCCCGCCGCGGCGGCGGCCTCGGTCGCGCCCGCCGCCTCGCCGGTCGAGCCGGCGAGCACCTCGAGGCTGAACGCGAGGTCGCGGGACGACTGGAAGCGCTCCTCCGGGAGCTTCTCCACGCAGCGCTGGACGATCGGGATCAGCCCCGGCACTGCGGATCGGACTGCCGCCGGGAACTCCGGAAGATCGTTCTTGAGGATGGCGTAGAGCGTCTCGACCGGCGAGATGCCGCCGAAGGCGCGCTGCCCGGTGGCCATCTCGTAGAGCACGCAGCCGAGCGAGAAGATGTCAGCGCGGTGGTCGGTCGCGAGTCCGCGGACCTGCTCGGGCGCCATGTACCCGGCGGTGCCCATGATCATGCCGGTGCGGGTGAGGGTCGACGCGATCGAGTCCTGGCTCCCGAGCGCGGCCTCCTCCGGGCGGGTCAGCTTGGCGAGGCCGAAGTCCAGAATCTTGACCTGGCCATCCTTGGTGACGAACAGGTTGTCGGGCTTGAGGTCGCGGTGGACGATGCCCTTCGCATGCGCGGCGGCCAGCCCGCGCGCGATCTGAACCCCGTACTCGATCGCCTTGCGCACCGGCAGGGCCGTGCCCGCGAGGCGCTCCCGCAGCGTCGCGCCCTCGAGCAGCTCCGAGACGACGTATGGCTCTCCGTCGCGCGCGCCGACGTCGTAGGTCGCCAGGATGTTCGGATGGTTGAGCGTGCCCGCAGCGCGGGCCTCCTGGTCGAAGCGGCGCAGGCGCTCGGGGTCCGAGCTGAACTCGGCGGGCAGCACCTTGATCGCCACGTCGCGCCCGAGCCGCGCATCGCGCGCGCGGTAGACCTCGCCCATCGCGCCCTGCCCGAGCGGGGCGAGGATCTCGTAGCGGTCGAGGCGGGAGCCCTGAGCGAGAGGCATGGCCGGCCATCTTGCACTGCGCGGGCGAGGGCTGTCCATTGCGGCGTCGGGTGGCGCGGTCCGGCGCCCGGGCGGCGCTCACGCGGCCGCGTTTGCCTGACCGGTGGAGCGTGCACTAGCTTCCGTGCGCCGCACGCCCTGCTCGGAACCGAACCCCTCGGGAGCCCCTCCATGCCCGCCGCCACCGGTCTCAAGACCAGCGTCCTCGAACGCTTCCTGCGCTACGTCACGTACGACACCCAGTCGCGCGAGAATTCGGACACCTACCCGAGCACGCTGAAGCAGCTCGTGCTGCTCGACCGGCTGGTCGAGGAGCTGAAGGCGATCGGCATCGCCGACGCCGTGCGCGACCAGCACGGCTACGTGTTCGCGACCATCCCCGCCACCACGAAAAAGCCCAGCGTGCCTGTGTTCGGTCTGGTCGCGCACGTGGACACTTCTCCGGAGGCGGAGGGGGCGGGCGTGAAGCCCATCGTCCACCGCGACTACCGGGGGCAGGACCTCGTGCTGCCCGACGATCCGAGCGCGGTGCTGCGCGCCGCCGAGATCCCCGCGCTGCGCGAGTACATCGGCAACGACATCATCACCCCCTCGGGCTTGACGCTGCTCGGCGCGGACGACAAGGCGGGCGTGGCCGAGATCATGGCCGCCGCGGAATACCTGATGAGCCATCCGGAGATCGCGCACGGCGCGATCCGCATCGGCTTCACGCCCGACGAGGAGGTGGGCGGCGGCACGCGCTACTTCGACATCCCGAAGTTCGGCGCGGCGTTCGCCTACACTCTGGACGGCGAGGGACGCGGCGGCGTGGATACGCAGACGTTTTCCGCCGACGCCATGACGGTCACGTTCCACGGCTTCAACACGCACCCCGGTTACGCGAAGGGGAAGATGCGGAACGCGATCAAGATCGCCGCGGACTTCATCCGGCGCCTGCCGGCCGACCGGCTCTCGCCCGAGACCACCGAAGTGCGCGAAGGCTTCATCCACCCGTACGTGATGGACGCCGCGGTCGAGACCACGTCGGTCAGGTTCCTGATCCGCGACTTCGAGACCGCGAAGCTGCGCGAGAAGGAGGCGCTGCTCGAATCGCTCGCGCGCGAGACGGTCGCCGCGTGGCCGGGCGCGTCGGTGTCGTTCAAGGTCGAGGAGTCGTACCGCAACCTCAAGGAGGCGCTCGACCGTCACCCGCAGGTGGTCGAGCACGCGCGCGAGGCGTTCCGCCGCGCCGGGATCGAGCCCCGCGACACGCGGGTGCGAGGCGGCACCGACGGCTCGCGGCTCAGCGCCATGGGCCTGCCGACGCCCAACCTGTTCGCGGGCGGCCACAACTTCCACTCGCGGCTCGAGTGGGTGGCGGTGCAGGACATGGAGAAGGCGGTCGAGGTGATCGTCCACCTGTGCCGGGTCTGGGAGGAGCGGAGCTGAGCGGGCTGGCGCCGCGCCCATGAGGTTCGCTGGCGAGATCGCGGCGCTCGGCACCGCGGTGTGCTGGGCGGCGGGCTCCAACTTCTTCGCCGCCGCGGGCCGCCGCATGGGCTCGATGGTGCTCAATCGCCTGCGCATCACGGTGGCGTGCGTCTTCCTCGGCCTCGCGCTCTTCGTCACGCGCGGCTCGCCGTGGCCGGTGTGGGCGACCGGCTCACAGGTGGGCCTGCTCGCGGCGAGCGGGCTGATCGGCTTCGTGTTCGGCGACGCCTACTTCTTCCGCGCGCTCGTGATCCTGGGGCCGGGGCGCGCGGCACTCATCGTCTCGCTGGCGCCGGTCTTCACCGCGATTCTCGCCTGGCCGGTCTTAAGCGAAGCGCCGGGGCCGCTCGCGCTGCTCGGCATGGCGCTCACCATCGGCGGCATCGCCTGGGTGCTCTGGGAGCGCGAGCACCTCGCGCGCACGCACGTCGAAGGCTCGGCCCGGGCGGGGATCGTCTTCGGCGTGATGGGCGCCCTCGGGCAGGCGGGCGGCTACGTGATCTCCAAGCTCGCGCTCCGCTCGGGTCTCGATCCGCTGTCGGCGACGGTGATCCGCATCGCGGCGGCGGCGGTCGGCGTGTGGATTCTAGCCGCCGCACAGGGCAATCCGCTGCGCTCGTTCGACGCGCTGCGAGACCGAACCGCCACGTGGTTCATGCTGGGCGGCGCCTTCTGTGGTCCGTTCCTGGGCGTGACGCTCTCGCTCGCGGCGCTCAAGTTCATCGAAGCCGGAGTCGCAGCCTCGATCACCGCCTGCTACCCGCTGCTCGCCATCCTGCTCGCCGCGCGCTTCCACGGTGAAAAGCTCACGCCGCGCATCCTGGGCGGCGCGCTGATCACAGTGGCGGGCGTGGTGGTGCTGTTCATGCGGTAGCGCGCCGCTCGCCCGGGCTAGTGGATCGGCCGGAGCATCCTCTCGAATCGGGTGCCCGGCAGGAAACGCCACCAGGAATCTCCGCCGGTCGAGTAGTAGGTGAACATCGCGCGTCCCTGCACGAGGTCCATCGGGACCGGTCCCCAGAATCGGCTGTCGAGCGAGTTGTCGCGGTTGTCGCCCATCATGAACAGGTGCCCGGGCGGCACGGAGAAGGGTGGCATGTTGTCACGCGGCCCCGCGGCGGCGGGCATCTCGTTCGGGTCAACGTGCTGGACGTACGGTTCCATGAGCAGGCGTCCGTCCACGTAGACGTTCTTGTGCCGGATCTCGATGGTCTGCCCCTCCGTCGCGACGCACCGCTTGATGTAGTTCAGGTGCGGGTCGGGGGGGTACCGGAACACGATCACGTCGCCGAACCGGGGCTTGCGGAGACCGGGCAGCCGCATGTGCGTGAACGGGACCCGCGGGCCGTAGTCGAACTTGCTCACGAACAGGAAATCGCCGACGAGAAGCGTCTTCGACATCGACGCGCTCGGGATGCGGAAAGCTTCTGCCACCGACGCTCGCAGCGTGAGGAAGATCGTCAGCGTCCAGAACAGCGTGACCCCGAATTCGCGCACCTGCGACTTCCGCCGCGTGTCTCGAGCCATCGCTCCCTCTGCTGGCTGTGCCCAGCCGCCGCCTGCGGGACGCTCGGGGCACCCGTCCCGCCAAGCCGTCATGAGTCGTCGTCCCGCCCTGCATACGATAGCCCGCTCCCCGCCGCCTCCCAAGGCCTTTCTCCCCCGCGTCCACCTTGCCGCCGGGGACGCGGTACACCTCGACCGCGGTGAGCTTCTCCGAGAGCTTCTTCGCCGCCTTCGCGATGGTCGAGTCGGGATCGAGCGCGCCCGCCCGTTCGCCGACCGCCTTGAGCTGGTCGCGCACGTCGCGGATGCGGGTGATGGCGTCGTGCGCGTCGGCCCGGGGCCGCCGGCCCGGCCCACGGCTCGGGCGTCGACCCCGCGCCAGAGGGGCGAGGATGCGCGCGATCACCGCGTGTTCGGTCACGAACCCGATGATCCGCGCCTCGCGCCCGCGCCGGTGGCGGCGCGATCAGGCCGGGCGCCCGGCCACGAAGCGCGCATACACCTCCTCGACCTTCTTCCTCGCGCGCGGTGCCTTGCGCAGGTACTTGAGCGCCGAGGTCATGCTCGGATCCACGCGGAAGCAGTTGATCGGGATGTCCCTCGCCAATCCCTCCCAGCCAAAGCGATCCACCATCTCGCAGAGCATCTTCTCGAGCGTCACGCCGTGAAGCGGATTGTTGGGCTGCCGATCGGTCATGGGGCCGGGCTCTTTGGCCGGTGGCTACAGTCCCAGCAGGGACGCCACGATTGTCCTCTGGATCTCCGAGGTGCCCGAGTAGAGCTTGCTGCCCAGCGCGTCCCGCAATTCGCGCTCGACCTCGAACTCGGTCATGTAGCCGTAACCGCCGTGGATCTGAATGGCGTCCTCCGCGCACCGGACCCAGTTCTCGCTGATGGTGAGCTTGGTGAGGGCGGCCTCGAGGAAGACGCTCTTGCCCTTGCCGCGCAGCCAGGCCGTCCGGTAGAGCGCGGCGCGCGCCTCATCGAGCCGCATCTTCATGTCCACGAGCTTCGTGGCGACGAGCTGGAACTTGCCGATGGCCTGTCCGAACTGTTTGCGCTCCCTGGCATAGCGGATCGAGACTTCGAGGAGGCGCTCCATCGCGCCGACGGCGCTGGCCAGGATGCAGCTGCGCTCCCAGGACATCGAGTGCGTGAACAGGTTCCTGCCGTTGCCTTCCCGGCCGAGGCGATTCCCGACCGGCACTTCGCAGTCGTCGAAGAAGAGCTCGGACATGGGCGAGGTCCGCAGCCCCATCTTCTCGAGCTGCTTGCCGACTCTGAACCCTGGAAAGCCCTTCTCCACCAGAAACGCGCTCACGCCGTTGGGCCCCTTCGATCGATCCACGGTGGCGAACACGACGATCAAGTCCCCGATCGTGCCGTTGGTGACGAACGTCTTGCTGCCATTGAGCAGGTACTTGTCGCCGCGGAGCTGGGCCGTGGTCAGGAGGCTGTAGGCGTCTGAGCCCGATCCCGGCTCGCTCATGGCGTTGCCGCTGATGAGATCGCCGCTGCACAGCCGTGGCAGGTACCTGCGCTTCTGTTCCTCGCTCCCGAAATCGAGGATGGGGAGTTCCGCGGTCCACATGTGGGCGTTGATCGAGAAGACGAGGCCGTTATCCTTGCAGCCGTATCCCAGGCGCTCGAGGACGCCTACGGTCGTCAGCGCGTCGGCGCCCATGCCGCCGTATTCCTTGGGGATCGGCAGCCCGTGGATGCCGAACTGGGCGCACTTCTTCCACGCCGCGCGGTTGAACTCGCCGTGCTGGTCCCGCCCCTGCAGGCCCTCGTTCAGCTCGTCGCGGGCGAATGCGGCGACGGCCTCACGGAGCTGGCTCTGCTCTTCGTTCCAGTCGAAGTCCATGTTCGATGTCCCCGCGTCACGTCCGCGTTCGCGCGGATCGGGATGCCGACGGCACTCGGTCTCCCTCGGCGGTCGTCGTTGGCGGACGACCCTAACTCTTCGTCTTCAATGTCTGGTAATCGACTTTGTCCGTGGATGTCCTTGGCAAGGCCGGGTGGAAACTGAAGACGTCCGGGATCATGTAGGCCGGGATGTGTTCCGAGCAGAAGGTCTTGAGCTCGATGAGCGACAGCCGCCTGCCCTCCCGGCACGCGAGGTGGGCGTGGAGCTTCATCCCCAGCTCCTCGTCAGGCAGCGCAATCACCGCCGCCTCCTCGATCTGGGAGTGGCGGTGGAGGCAGGCCTCGATTTCGCCCAGCTCGACGCGGAAGCCGCGTCGCTTGACCATGCGATCCTTGCGGCCGAGGTAGCGGAGGTTGCCATCGGGCTGTTGCACCACGAGGTCGCCGGTCCGGTAGTACTGCGGCTCCGCGCCGGCGGTGATGAAGGAGTCGCGCGACTCCTCCGGGAGGTTCCAGTAGCCGCGCGTGACCCCGGGCCCGCGGATGCAAAGCTCGCCCGCCAGGCCCGGTCCCACTTCCTCGCCCGCGGCATCGACCACGATGCCCTCCAGGTGCGAACAAACTTTGCCGATCGGCATCGGCTCGTTGCAGTCGCCTGGAATCGGCGACGGCACCTCGTAGCTGGTGCAGACGTTGGTCTCGGTGGGCCCGTAGAGGTTGAAGTAGCGCGGATGCGGCCACTGATTCACCAGCGACTTCAGTCGCGTGATGGGAAACACCTCCCCGGCAAAGAGCACGAGTCGAAGCGAAGAGTAGTCGCGGCTGCCGAGCTGCCCGTACTGCGCCATCAGACCCAGGATCGAAGGCGTGGAGTACCACACGGAGATCCCCGTGTCGGCGATGATCCGTGCCAGCTCGAGGGGCAGCTTGCCGGTGTCCTCGCCCACCAGGATCAAGGTCGCACCGTGCCTCAGGGGGCAGTAGATGTCGAGGATCGAGAGATCGAAATGGAATGGGGCGTGCGAGGAGAAGCGATCCTGTGCGGTCGGCGCGAAAGTTTCCGAGCACCACTCGATGAAGCTCGCGGCATCGCGGTGGGTCAACATGACGCCCTTCGGCCTGCCGGTCGAGCCGGAGGTGTAGAGGATGTAGGCGAGGTCCTCGGGTCCGGGCGTGGCGGTCTTCGCCAGCGGAGCCCTGGCGTGGCGGTCCGCATCGTCCAGCGCGACGCGAAGTGGAACGCCGCCGCCGGCGCCGTCGATCGCGAAGAGTTCGGGATGAGCGTGCAGCGGGACGGGCCGGGCGAGCAGCGCCGACTCGTAGCGCTTCTCGACGACGACGGCGGTCACGGCGCAGTCGGCGAGGATGCCGCCGTTGCGTGCCGGTGGCGCGCCGGGGTCGACGGGCACGTAGGCCGCGCCAGCCTTGAGCGCGCCGAAGATCGCCGCCAGGCTGTCGATGGACTTGCGAACCCAGATGCCGACGCGGTCGCCGGGGCGCACTCCGAGCTGGACCAGTCGGTCGCGCATCCGGTCCGAGAGGCCATCGAGCTCCCGGTAGCTGATCGAACCGCCGCCCGCCTCCTCGACGGCGACCTTGTCTGGCGACCGGCGTGCAGAGTCGTGCAGGTATTGGTGAATGCCCGTGGTCATGGAGCGCTCAGGGGTTTACCGCTTCGTCTCGACCAACTCGCAGATCGCATCCAGCGTGTTGAAGTGCTCCTCGTCCGCCTCGTGAGCCTGAATCTGAATCCCGAACTCCCGCTCGAGAAAGGTGATGAGCTTGAGCATCGCGATGGAGTCGAGAATGCCGGTCGACATCAGCGGCGTCGTCGGCTTGAGGTTGATCGGATCCTCGCCGGGGAGAAACTCGCCGAGGATGAAGCGCTTGACGGCATCCATCGCGGGATGATCTTGGGCCATCGGTTACCTCCCTCGGGGTTCGCTCACAGCTGCGGCGCTCGGGCCGAAGAGACCACCGGTCTTCGCGACCAGCTCGGCGAAAAGTCTGTCGGCGATCAACCTGTGCCCTCGGGCGTTGGGGTGCGAATCCCAGGGCGCCACTTCGAGGCTCTCCGGAGGCGTGGCGCCGTAGATTCCCTCCAGGTTGATCACGGTCATCCCTGCCTCCCGGGCCAGCTCCATCATTCGATCCGTCTGCTCCCGGTACACTTCACCGCCCGAGATCATCGGCAAGTATACGAGAACCGGCCGGATGCCCTCCTGTCGGCAGCGCGCGACGATGCGCCCGAAGGCCCATTCGTATAGTTGCGGCCAATACGGCAGCAGGTCCCGCTGAGCTTTAAGCACCGGCGTCTTCGCATCGACTCTTGCCGCCCGCGCGACCTGCCGGAAGACCTCGTCCATGGGCTCGATCCCCTTGCGCAGGCTCCTGGCGAAGTGGTCCATGGAAAAGCCGGCGTCGTGCGGATTGACCAGAAGGACGACCCCATCGGGCTTGAAGCCAATGACCCGCTCTTCCAGAACCACGACTTCCGCCGGTGGGTTGTACCGGTTCAGCCCGAAATTCAGGATCTCGTAACGCGCTGCCGGCTGGCCGACACGTTCCCGGTTCAATCGCTCCTCCACCAGGGCCTCGAAGGGCTCCCCGTCGCCGACGTTGAGGCCCATGACGTAGGAGGAGCCCAAGAAGGCGATGCGATAGGTTCCGGGCGCCTTGGTCAGCTCGTACTCTCGATCGCGCATGCCCCAGCGGTTGGTGGTCAGTGGGTGGCCGTTGAAGACGATGTGCCTCGATGGCGCCAGCTCGTACAGCCGGTAGTCATCGGTTTCGCGGTACACCTCGGTGTTCTCCAGCGTGATCCATTCCTTTGGCGGGGTGTGGAAGGCGGACGCGAGGAAGGGGCTGACCCGGTTGACGTCCATGAGGCTCTCGTAATAGCCGCGTGTCATGGCCGCCTCGTCGGACTTGTTCCGTCCAGTCTCGAAGAGGCAGCCAAGGAAGCCGACGGCGCCCGGTCCCAGCCGGGTTCGGACGCCATTCACGCTCACGAGCAGAAGCAACGTCGCCGGCAACATGCACGTCCACAAGGCCCGTCGGAAGGCGAATGGGACGTCCGAGACCGCGCTCTTGATGTTGCCCGCGCCCCTCGAGACTGCGGCCGTGGCTGGCGCGCGCCATGGCCCTTCGAAGATCACGGTGGCGACGAAGACCACCGTGAGGCACACAGCACCCCACAGGAGGGCGCTGGCGTCGGCCGCATCCCAGAGGCCCAGCCACTGCTCCAGAGAGCCGCACGTCCACAGCGACCACAGGACAGCCAGGACGAGAAACGTGCCGGCCGCGAGCCCCCCGCGCCGCACCTTGTCCCTCCACGAGACCGTGACGCCTTCCAGGCTGCGCCTGCGGCCCCGCCTCATCTCATACAGCGAATTCAGTATCACGAGCACACAAAGGCTGCCCCAGAAGATCGCGTCCGACCAATTGATCGGAAAGGCATTGCGCACCCAGAAGCTTTGATAGGAGTGGAGCAGCCAAGTGACGAGGAAGGCGAAGACCGTCGCCGCCACCACGCTCCAGGTGGGGCCCCAGGACTTGAGGCGGAAAACCGCCGGATAGTAGAAGAGCTTCATGATGAAGTCCTTCCAATAGATGTTCACTCGACGCCAGTAGTCGGTGAACCCGGCCGCGAGGAAGTAGCGGCGGTTGGTCTCGGGCAGGTTGAAGCCGAAGAGGAGCAGGAGCCCGATCACCAGGTGGAACTGCCCCGACACGCGCAGATAGAGCGCCATGTTCGAGACGAGGTGGCGGACCAGATCGGCACCGTCGATGACGAGCGAAGGATCGATATAGAACTCGTAGTAGACGATGCGCCACAGGAGGAGATGGACGATGCCGCGCGTCATCCACTCGAGACCTCTCTGGTAGATGCGCAGAGGGGGCTCGTTGTAGTAGTTCCGGCAGAAGGTCTTGTAGTCGATGACCGGGAAGAGCACGAAGCAGACGTTGGGCAGGAGAAAGAAGTAGGAAAGCACGCGCGCGGGGCGCGTCGGCCCCTTCTCGTGCTGGAGGTCGTGGAGATAGACCATCAGCCGGAACATGAACATCGAGCCGAGAACCGGCCAAACCCAGGCGACGTCGAAGACCCCGGGAGGCGAGTCAGCCGCTTGGCTGCGCAGCCAGGCGAGTACTCCCCCCGTGGCAAGGAGCAGCGTCACCCTGACGCCGAGGCGCGTCGGGAGGTGGCAGATGCCGATCAGGAGCAGCCCCACGGCGAACAGGGGGACGGCTCGCGAGAGCGAGACGCCGAGCCGCCACTGCCGCTGATCCAGGCCCAGGACGTAGGTCGTCGCGATCACCGACAGGGCGAGAAAGAAGGGCAGGCGCCATCGGGCCGGCAGGAAGTGATGGACCAGGAAACCGGCGAAGGCGATGCGCGCGACGTCCTGGAAGGCGCGGGTCTCGAGGTTGAATCTCGTCAGGAGCACGACGAGGAGCGCAAACGGCACCGCGACCGCGGCAAACCCCAGCGCGGCCCAACGGCCCGAGGCGCTCGCGGGTGACGGGCCGGCGCCCGGAGTTCTCCCGACATCGAACCTCCCGGGGCCTGTCGGGGAATCCGGATCACTCATCCGGCGCTCCAGTTCATTTCTTCTCCTTCTTCTCCTTCACCACCACCGCCGGCACCTGCTTCTCACGCACCACCTGGTTGAACGCCGCGAGGTCGTCGCTCAGCAGCCCCTTGAGCTTCGCCAGCTCCGCGTCCACCCGCCCGCCAAGGACGCGATACACCTCGGACGCCTGATCGGTGGGCGGCGCATTGACCCCATCCACCGTGCCCGCGAGCGCCGCCAGCTTGTTGTTGAGCCGGATCGGGTAGTTGAGCGGGTCCTGGTTGCTCTTGTTTTTAGTCTGATAGAGCGCTTCCTCGACCGCGGTCAGCTTCTCCGAGAGCTTCTTCGCGGCCCTCGCGATGCTCGAGTCGGGATCGAGCGCGCCCGCGCGCTCGCCGACCGCCTTGAGCTGGTCGCGCACGTCGCGGATGCGGGTGATGGCGTCGT
>CAZYQK010000024.1:26992-28215 GCA_964650245.1 uncultured bacterium
GCGCGTCGGTGAGCTTGTCGCGGATCTGGAGCAGGAAGTCGAACTTCTTCCGGTACTCGGCGGGCGTCGCGGAAACCCGCGGATCCTTGCGCACCTCGAAGCTCCGCGTCTCCGACTTGCCGAAGGCGGTGAGCCGCACCTGACAGCGGCCGGGCACCACCTCGGGGCCGGTGACGCCGCCGCCCCACAGGATCATGCCCTTGAAGCGGCTCGCGTCGGCGTAGCGCAGGTTCCACACGAAGCGGTTCAAGCCCGCGCGCGCGGGCGCTTTCGGCTCGGGGGGCGCATCGCCCGGCTCGCGCGGCGCCGCGATGCCGCCGGCCGCTTCGGCGCCGTCATCGCCCTTGCTCGTGAACTTGCGGATCAGCTTGCCCGCCTCGTCGAGGAACTCGAGCGTGACCTCCTCCTTCTCCTTCGGCTCCTTCGCGAGCGCGTAGTAGACGAACGCGCCGCGCGGCGGGTTCTGCCCGGCCGCGCCGCCGCCGAAACCGCCGCCCGGGCCGCCGAACAGGTAGGCGAGCGAGGGCTCGAAGAGATGCGCGTCGCCGGCGCCGGCGGCGGGACCGAGCTGGCGCAGCGGCGCCACATCGTCGAGGATCCAGAACGCGCGGCCCTGGGTCGAGACCACGACGTCGTTGTCCTTCACGACGAGATCGGTGACCGGCACCACCGGCAGCAGCCCGCGCGGCTCCTCCGCGGCGGTCTTCGCCACGTCCGCCGGGCGCGCAAGGGCGGTCGCGCGCGAGGCCGCGGCCTTGATCGCGTCGGAGACGCCCGGTGCGTTGAGCCGGAGCGGCGACCAGCGGCCGCCGCCATCGAGCGAGAAGTAGACCCCGGTCTCGGTGCCGCAGTAGAGCAGGCCCCGTCGCACCGGGTCCTCGCGCACGACGCGCACGAACGAGTTCGCGGGCAGCCCGGCCGTGATGGCGCGCCACGTCTTTCCAAAGTCGGTGGTGACGAACGCGTACGGCCGGTAATCGTCGAGCTTGTAGCGGTTGGCGGCGACGTAGGCGGTGCCGGGCTCGTGCGGCGAAGCGTCGATCTGGCTGATCATGCTCCACTCGGGGAGCGCCTTCGGCGTCACGTTGGTCCAGTGTTTGCCGCCGTCGCGCGTGACGTGGACCAATCCGTCGTCGGAGCCCGTCCACAGCGCGTCGCGATCGAGCTTCGACTCCGCGACCGCGAAGATGGTGCAGTAGTACTCGACGCTGGTGTTGTCCTTG
>CAZYQK010000025.1:0-28113 GCA_964650245.1 uncultured bacterium
GACTGCACCTTGGCCGGGGCCCGGTTGATCTCGTCGGCCAGCACCAGGTTGGCGAACAGCGGACCCTGCTTCGCGCTGAAGCTGCCGTCGCGCGGGTTGTAGACGAGGGTGCCGGTGAGGTCGGCGGGCAGCAGGTCGGGCGTGAACTGGATGCGGCGGAACTTGAGCGCGAGCGCGTCGCCCAGGCTCCTGACCGCGAGCGTCTTGGCGAGACCCGGCACCCCTTCGAGCAGCACGTGGCCGCCCGTGAGCAGCCCCACCAGCAGCCGGTCCACCATGGCGTGCTGGCCGACCACGGCCCGGGCCACCTCGGAGCGCACCCGGTTGAGCACGGAGCCCGCGCGCTCGATGCGGCGCACGGCTTCCTTCGTGTCGACGGTCATGGATTCATTCTCCGGGCCCAGCGCAACGCCGAGAGGGACGTCGAGATTGCTGAGCGCGGCAGTATAGCGGAGGGTGTGGGGCTGGCCAATGCGCCGCGGGTTCCGAACGGCGCTCGGAAACGCCGCCCGGAGGACTCACCCTGGTCGCGGCGCGGACCCTCGGCCAAACGCGGGAGCGGGGCGCCCCTTGCAGTCAGGCGGCGAGCCGGTGCTCGCCTTCGCGCGCCGGGAGCGCACCGATCCAGCGGGCCAGCAGCGAGCGGGCGTCGACGCGTTCGAACGGGAACTCGAGCGACTCGATCTCCTCGAGCCGGCACAGCCGCCGCTCGACCTCGAGCAGCAGCGCGCCTTCCTGATCCGCGCGCACTCCCGCGCGCACGCGGGCCATGAGCTGGTGGACGCGCAGGCGCGCCAGAGGCTCGACCATCACGTCTTGCCGGTAACGCTCGGCCGCCGATTCGAACAGCCGCTCAGCGGTTCCGAACTCCCCGCGGGAGAGCGCGAGCAGCGCCGCGCGGTGCAGGCGGGCGCCGCTGAAGGCGGCGGGAAGGCGGGTTGCCAGGGGCCACAGCAGCGAAGCGTCGAGCATGGGTGCGCGAAGGACCTTTCTGGCGAGGAGTCGTGCCCGGAAGTTCTTGCACGAACGGTGCCACGCGCGGGGTGGCCCGGCCAGCCTAACGCGTTGATTCGCCGCCAGCTGGGGCTCGCATCTCGCACGACTTCGCAAGTCGTGGCCGGGCCCCATTGCAACTTTGTTCCGGGCTCAGGTCAGCTTGCACGGGAAGACGCGCGCGCTCAGGCGCGCAGCGCCGGATCGGCCGCGAAGAGCGGGAAGCCGGCGCACAGCTCGAGCACCTCGCGCTCGACTTCCTGGGCGAGCACGGCGTCGTCGGGGCGCTCCAGCACCCGCGCAATCCAGCCCGCGATGCGCAGCATCTCTTCGACCCCGAAGCCGCGGGTCGTGAGCGCCGGCGTGCCGAGACGGATGCCGCTCGTGACCCACGGCTTCTGCGGATCGTCGGGGACCGCGTTCTTGTTGACGGTGATTCGCGCGCGATGAAGCGCCTCTTCGGCGACCTTGCCCGTCATGCCGCGCTTCCTCAGGTCGACCAGCAGCAGGTGGTTGTCGGTTCCGCCCGAGACCAGATCGAAGCCGTGCGCGATCAGGCTCTCGGCCAAGCTGCGCGCGTTCTCCACCACGCGTCGCTGGTAGGCGGCGAAGCTGTCGGTGAGCGCCTCGCCGAAGCACACCGCCTTCGCGGCGATCACGTGCATCAGCGGACCACCCTGCAATCCCGGGAACATGCTCTTGTCGAGCTTCTCGGCCAGCGCCGACTTGCACAGCACGAACCCGCCGCGCGGGCCGCGCAGCGTCTTGTGCGTGGTGCTGGTCACGATGTCCGCGTGCGGTACCGGGCTCGGGTGGAGTCCGGTCGCGACCAGTCCCGCGATGTGGGCCATGTCCACCACCAGCGTTGCGTTCACCTCGCGCGCGATCGCCGCGAACCGCTCGAAATCGATGACGCGCGGGTAGGCGCTCGCGCCCGCGACGATGATGCGCGGCCGGTGCTGGCGCGCGAGCGCTTCGACCTGATCGTAGTCGAGGCGCCCGTCCTCGGGGCGAACGCCGTACTGGACCGACTTCCACAGCTTCCCGGTCACGCTCACCGGATGGCCGTGGGTGAGGTGGCCACCGTGCGCGAGGCTCATCCCGAGCAGCGTGTCCCCCGGCGCCGCGACCGCCAGATACGCCCCCAGGTTCGCCGACGCGCCGGAGTGCGGCTGGACGTTGGCGTGGTCGGCGCCGAACAGCCGGTTCACCCGTTCGATCGCCTGCTCTTCTGCGACGTCCACGAACTCGCAGCCGCCGTAGTAGCGCTTGCGCGGCAGGCCCTCGGCGTATTTATTGGTCATGACAGAACCCATCGCCTCGAGCACCGCGGGGCTCACGAAATTCTCGGAGGCGATGAGCTCGAGCGTCGTCAGCTGGCGCTGGCGCTCGCCGGCGATGGCGTCGAAGATGGAGCGGTCCTGGTCGCGGAGCTCGCTCACGGGGGGCTCCGGCGCTCGAGCTCGTGCGCGAATTCGTAGCTCTCGATCTTCTTCAACCGGCGCTCGTGGCGTCCCCCGGCGAACGGCGTCTCGAGCCAGATACGGAGCCAGCGCGCCGCGTCGTCCGGATTCTCGGTCGTGCGGCCGCCCACCGCCAGCACGTTGGAGTCGTTGTCCTGGCGGGTGAGGCGCGCGGTCTCGTCGCTCGTCACCACCGCGGCGCGCACGCCCGTCACCTTGTTGGCCGCGATGCCGGCCCCGATGCCGGTGGCGCACACCACCACCCCGCGGTCCACGTCACCGCGCGCGACACGCTCTGCCACCGGGATCGCGAAGTCGGGATAGTCCACGGATTCCTCGGCCGATCCGGTGCCGAGGTCCTGGACCTCGTGGCCCAGTGCTGCCAGCTCGCGCTTCAGGCGCTCCTTGAGCGCATACCCGGCGTGATCACTTCCGAGCGCGATCCTCATTCAGGCCGGTCTCCGGCGCCTCTCCGGACGGGCGCGGGGGCCCGCGTTCAAGGATGCCGGACCGCGGCCGAGGCCGTGGTGCCGGCGGCCTGCGGCACCGGCGTGAGCCAGCCGTGGCGGTCGGGAACCTCGCCGCGCACGATGCCGAAGAACGCGTCCTGGAGCACCTTGGTGATCGGGCCACGCTCGCCGGTGCCGACCGGGATGCGGTCCACCGAGGCGATGGGCGAGATCTCGACGGCGGTGCCGGCGTAGAACAGCTCCTCCGCGGCGTAGAGCATCTCCCGCGGCATGATCTCCTCGCGCACCTTGAGGCCCAGCTCGGGCGCCAGCGTCATGACGCTCGCGCGCGTGATGCCGGCCAGGATGCTGCTCGAGAGCGGTGGGGTCACCAACTCGCCTTTGAGCACGGCGAACACGTTCTGACCGCTCCCCTCGCTCACGAAGCCGTGGGCGTCGAGCGCGATGGCCTCGACGTAGCCGTCCACCAGCGCTTCCATCTTCATGAGCTGGGAGTTCATGTAGTTGGCAGAGGCCTTCGCCATCGCCGGCAGGGTGTTGGGGGCGAGCCGCTGCCACGAGCTGACCTTGACCGCCACGCCCTTGTTGATCGCGTCCTCGCCCAGGTACTTGCCCCACGGGAACGCCGCCACCGCCACCTCGACCGGGCTGCCGAACGGATTCACGCCGAGGTTCTCGTATCCGCGATAGATCAGCGGGCGGATATAGCACTCCTTGAGCTCGTTCACCGCCACCGCCTCGATGCACACGTCGCGCATCTGCTCGCGGGTGAAGGCGGTCTCCATGCGGTAGATGCGGGCCGACAACATCAGCCGGTCCATGTGTTCCTCGAGCCGGAAGATGGCGGCGCCGCGCCGCGTGTTGTAGCAGCGTATGCCCTCGAACACGCTCGACGCATAGTGCGCCACGTGCGACAGGATATGGATCTTCGCGTCGTCCCACGCTACCCACTTGCCGTTCATCCAGATCTTGCCGGCCTTCATGATCGCCATCGCTCACCTCGTGGTCGGGACTACGCCCGCGCTCAGACCGAGCGCGCGCGCAACGCCTCTCGAACGTGTGGCACCAGCCTCAGGACATGGCGCCGGATGCGACGCCAGCATTCTTCGTACGCTTCACTCGAGGCCCCGAACGGGTCGGACACCGGAAGCCCCGGCTCGCCGGGATCTGGCCATTCGCTCAAGACGTGAATGCGCCCGGGATCGGCCCCCATCGCCTGCACCATTCCCATGTGTCCGCGCTCCATGACCACCACCAGATCCGCCTCGCGTGCCACGCCCGGCGACACGCGCCGCGAGCGGTGGCCGCGAATATCGATGCCGTCGCGCGCCGCCACCGCGATGGACTCCGCGGTCGGCGGCTGGCCGTCGGCGGCCGCGGTGCCGGCCGATGAAACGCTCACCCGGTCGCGATCGCTTCCCAATTCCTGCACCAGCGCCGCGGCCGCGAGCGGGCTGCGGCAGGTGTTCCCGGTGCACACCAGGAGGACGCGCAAGGCGGGAGGGCTCGATGACATGCGTGAAAAGAATAGGCGGCGGTCCGGTGACGAGTCAACCGGACGGGGCCGCCGTGCCGTCCTCGTAATCGCCGAGCCCGTCGCTCACGTCGAGCCCCCCGCGTCGCAGCAGCCGCGGCCGTTCCCCGCTCACGTCCACCAGCGTCGAAGGGACACCGCCGCGGCGCGGCCCGCCGTCCAGCACCAGATCGAGCTGGTTGCCGAAGATGCGCACCACTTCCTCCGCGGTCTCGGCCGGGCGCTGCCCCGAGAGATTGGCGCTGCTCGCCACCACCGGACCGCCGATGCGGTCGAGCAGGGCCTGGCACAGCGTGTCCTTTGGACAGCGCAGCGCCACGGTGCCGCCCGCGCCCCGCACGCGCGGCGGCACGATGGGCGCCGCACGGAAGATGAGCGAGAGCGGCCCCGGCCAGTAGCGCTCGATCAGGCGCCGCGCGACGTCGCCGACTTCCACGGCCAGCCCCAGCACCTGGCGCGGCTCGGGAATGAGCGAGATCACGGCCAGCGACGGGTCGCGGCGCTTCAGGCGCGCCACCATCTCGACCGCAGAGACGTCGAACAGCGAGCAGCCCAGCCCGTAGAGCGTGTCGGTCGGAAACCCGATGACGCCCCCGCGCAGCACCGCCTCCGCGGCCGCCAGCAGCGCCGCCTCGTCCGGGCGCTCGGGATCGATGGCGAGGACGTCCACGGCTCAGCGCCTCCGGCCGCGCGCCGGCCGCGCGGGGTGCCGCTCGAGGCGCCGGCCC
Source organism: uncultured bacterium (assembly GCA_964650245.1). Taxonomy (GTDB): domain Bacteria; phylum Eisenbacteria; class RBG-16-71-46; order RBG-16-71-46; family RBG-16-71-46; genus WS-2. The sequence goes on from CAZYQK010000025.1 coordinate 5,189, forward strand.
AGGGCCGGATCGCCGAGCGCCAGGATGCGGAGCGCGAGATGCGCCGCGTTGCGCGCGCCCCACGCGCCGACGCCCAGGGTTCCGACCGGCACCCCGGGCGGCATCTGCACGGTGGCGAGCAGCGCGTCGAAGCCGCCGAGCGGCGAGGAGGCGAGCGGCACGCCCAGCACCGGGAGGCGGCTGTGGGCCGCCATCGCCCCGGCGAGGTGAGCAGCGCCCCCGGCGCCCGCGATGATGATCTCGATCCCGCGCGCCTTCGCACCGCGCGCCCAGCGGCGCGCCGCGTCCGGGGTGCGGTGGGCGGAACGCACCGCAACCTCGCATCCGATGCCGAACTCGTCGAGCACGCGCGCCGCCTCTTCCATCACGGGGCGGTCCGACTCACTGCCCATCACGATGCCGACTCGTGCCGTCCCTCTGCGTCTGGCCGTCATGCCCCGCCCGCCTCCCTCAGGGCGGCGTGCCCGTCCTGTGCCGCCACCCGCCCGCCGATGCCCGCCGCGATGTCCGAGCGGCAGCGCCAGCCCTCTCCCGACAGCGTCCGCACCGCCTCGTAGACGCGCGTCCGCGCCTCATCGTTCGTCCCCGCGACCGCGGTCACGTAGGCGGCCCGGCCTCCGCGCACGGTCCACACTCCGTGCTGCCACGCGCAGCCGGCGTGAAAGACCAGCAGATCCTCCCGCTCCATGACGCGTTCCAGGCCCTCGATCCGCCCGCCCCCCCGTACCGCGTCCGGATAGCCCGCGTCCACGATCGCCACCGAAACGGCGGCTCCGGGCGCGGCCCGGACCGACGCCGCCACGGCCGCATCGGACTCGCCAGCAGCGGCGCCCGCCAGCAGCGCGGCGAAGCGGCCCTCGACCAGCGGCAGCACCACCTGGGACTCTGGATCTCCGAAGCGGCAGTTGAACTCCACCACCCGGGGACCGCTCGCGGTGAGCATGAGTCCGGCGTAAAGCGTTCCTCGAAACGAGATGCCGCGCGCCTCGAGGTGGGCCAGGACCGGCGCCAGCACCGAATCCGCGACGGCCCCGGCGGTCTCGGCATCGAGCGCCGGGCTGGGCGCGCAGGCGCCCATGCCGCCGGTATTGGGGCCGCCGTCGCCGTCCATGGCGCGCTTGTAATCGCGCGCCGCCGGCAGCAGCGTGAAGCTCCCGCCGCGCGCGACCGCCATCATCGAGACCTCCTCGCCCTCCAGGAATTCCTCGAGCACGACGCGCCGGCCGCTCTCGCCGAAGCGCGCCCGCTCGAGGCAGTCGGCGAGGAACGTCTCGGCCTCGTCGCGGCGGCGCGTGACCCGCACGCCCTTGCCCGCGGCCAGCCCGTCCGCCTTTATCACCCACGGGGGGCCGAAGCGCGCGAGCGCCCCGCGCGCGGGCTCGATCGCGTCGAACGCCTCGGACCGCGCGGTGGGCACTCCCGCGTCGCGGCAGACCTGCTTGGCGAACCACTTGCTCGACTCGAGCCGCGCGGCCGCGGCGCCCGGTCCGTAGACCGCGAGCCCGGCGGCGCGCAGTCGGTCGGCGACTCCCGCGGCGAGCGGGGCCTCTGGCCCGATCACCGCCAGCGAGATCGCGTGATCGCGGCACGCGCGGATCAGGCCGTCGACGTCGGACTCCGCCACCGCCAGCCGCCGGAACGCGCGCTCCATCCCGTCGTTGCCGGGCGTGACCATCACCTGCGCGACCTCGGGGTCGCGAGCGAGGCGCCAGGCGAGCGCGTGCTCGCGCCCTCCCGCGCCCACGACCAGAATGCGCATCTCGCTCACGCTCCGCCGCCGCGCGCGGCCAGCTCGCGCTTCAAGAGATCCTGCGCCGTCTGCGGCACCGCCTGCCCGGCGCTCTTCTTCATGACCTGACCCACCAGGAAGCCCAGGGTCGCGGTCTTGCCGCCGAGATACTGCCGCACCGGGCCGGGGTTCTCCTCGATCACCTGGCGCACCAGCGGCAGCAGCTCGTCGGCCGAGGCCTGCACCCGGACGGCGTGCCGATCGAGGATGGCGTCGAGCTCCCCCGGTTCGTCGATCATCCACGCGAACACCTGCTTGGCGAGCGGCCCCGGCAGCTGCTTCGCGGCGACGCGCTCGAGGAACGCACGCATGCGCGCGGCGGGCACACGCCGGTTCCAGTCCGCCATGCCCCAGCTTCTCTCCCTCAGCACACGCAGCACCTCGGTCATCAGCCAGTTGCTCGCGAGCTTGCCGTCCGCCGCCGCCGCGCAGCCCTCGTAGTACTCCGCCAGCTCGCGCTGGTCGGTGAGCACCGCGGCATCGTATGCGGGCAGGCCGTACTGCGTCACGAACCGCGCGGCGCGCGACCAGGGCAGCTCGGGGAGCCCCGCGCGCGCGTTCTCGACCCAGGCCGGAGCCACGCGCAGCACCGGAAGATCCGGCTCCGGGAAATAGCGGTAGTCGTGCGCGGATTCCTTGGAGCGCATCACCGCGAGCTTGTCGTGGTCGGCGTCGTAGAGCAGCGTGCTCTGTTCGATCCGGCCGCCCTCGTCCAGCACCCTCCGCTGGCGCGCGATCTCGGCGCCCAGGCCCTTCTCCACCCCCTTGATCGAGTTCAGGTTCTTGAGCTCGGTCTTGGTGCCAAGCGGCTCGGTTCCCGCCGGGCGGATGGACACGTTGGCGTCGCAGCGCAGGTGGCCCTTTTCCATGTCGCCGTCCGAGATGCCGAGCCAGCGCACCAGGCGCCTGAGCCCGAGCAGGAACGCGGCGCACTCCGCGGGCTCGTGGAACACCGGGCGGGTCACCAGCTCGAGCAGCGGCACCCCGGCGCGGTTGAAATCCACGCGCGACACCGGGCGGTCGCCGTAGCGCTCCGGATGGAACGACTTCCCGGTGTCCTCCTCGACGTGGATGCGCACCAGCTCGAATGCGCGCTCGCTCCCTCCCATTGCCACCGGCAGCGATCCGCCCTCGCACAGCGGCCGGTCGTACTGGGTGATCTGGTAGTTCTTCGGCATGTCCGGGTAGAAGTAGTTCTTGCGCGCGAACACACTTTCCCCGCGGATGTCGCAGCCGAGTGCCAGGCCCAGCCGGAGCGCCGCGTCGATCGCCGCGCGGTTCACGCGCGGCAGCGAGCCGGGCAGCCCCAGGCACACCGGGCAGACGTTGGAGTTGGGCTCGTCACCGAACGCCGCCGGGCAGTCGCAGAACATCTTGCTCCGGGTGCCGAGCTGGATGTGGCACTCGAGCCCGATCACCGCTTCGTGGGCCATACGAACTCCTTCGCGTGCCCGCGCCCAAGCGTTTGCGTGTCGCCCTCCACCTCGATCGCGCGCCCGGCCCTGAGCAGCAGAGGCTCCCCGTCCTCGGGACCGAGCAGCTGGACCGCGCACGGGAGCCGGCAGCCCGAGGGCGCGGGCCGGCCCGAGAGGCCGACCGGAACCGTGAGGCCGGGAATGCCGGCCAGATTGGCGCCGAGCGTGAAGATGTCGCTCAGGTACATGGCGAGCGGGTCCTCGGTCTTCTCCCCGAGCCGGAACGCCAGCGTGGGCGAGGCCGGAAGCAGCATCAGGTCGCAGCGCCGGAACGCCGCTTCGTACTCGCGCCGGATGCGGGTGCGCGCGCGCTGCGCGGTGAGGTAGTAGGCGTCGTAGTAGCCGGCCGAGAGCGCGTATGTGCCGAGCAGGATGCGGCGCTGCACTTCGGGGCCGAAGCCTTCGCTGCGGGTGCGCGTGTAGAGCGACCTCAAGTCCGGGCTCTCCGCGTGGCGGAAGCCGTAGCGCACTCCGTCGAACCGCGCGAGGTTGGAACTGGCCTCCGCAGTCGCCACCAGATAGTAGGCTGCGACCGAGTACTCGCCGGGCAGGAAGTCGAACGCCACGCGTGTGGCGCCCGCGCGCTCGAGCCAACCGGCCGCGCGTTCGAGACCTTCCACCACCTCGGGGTCCACGCCCTCCTTCCACAGGTTGGCGGGCCAGCCGAAGCGCATCCCCGCGACCCCTGAATCCCAGCCCGAGACATCGGGGGCGGGCCCGAGCCGCGTGGTGGCATCGTAGGAGTCCTCCCCCGCGAGCGCGCCGTAGGCGAGTGCCGCGTCGCCCGCGTGGCGAGCGAAGATTCCGACCTGATCGAGCGAGGAGCCGAACGCCACCAGCCCGTAGCGCGAGAGTCGCCCGTAGGTGGGCTTGAGCCCGTACACGCCGCAAAACGCCGCCGGCTGGCGCACGCTGCCGCCGGTGTCCGAGCCGAGCGCGAGCGGACACAGGCCGTAGGCGACCGCGGCCGCGGGCCCGCCGCTCGATCCGCCCGGGACGCGTTCCAGGTCATAGGGGTTTCGCGTCGGGCCGTACGCGCTGTACTCGGTCGACGAGCCCATCGCGAACTCGTCCATGTTCCCCTTGCCGATGACCACCGCGCCGGCCGCGCGCAGCCGCTTCACTACGGTGGCGTCGTAGGGTGAGCGGTAGCCCGCGAGGATCTTCGAGCCGCAGGTGGTCGGAAAGTCGAGCGTGCAGAGGTTGTCCTTGACCAGCACCGGGACCCCGGAGAGCGGCCCCGCGCCGGCGGCGCGGGCGCCCGCCCGGCGCCGCTCGCGGTCGGTGTGGACCACGGCATGGACCGATTCCTCCCACACCCGGGCCGGCCCCTCGAAGCCCGCTTCCACTGCGGTCTCGGCCTCGACGGCTCCGCCACCCACGCGCGCCGCGACCTCGGCCGCGGACAGCCTCCACAGCTCGGGTTCGGTCACGGGTTCAGGTTCTCGACGATGGGTGGGACGCGAAAGAAACCGCCCTCGCGGTCGGGGGCCGCGGCCAGCGCGGCCTCGGTCGTGAGCCGCCGGCCATTCACGGCGTCCTCGCGCAGCGGCGCCTCGGCGGGCGCGAAGCTCAAGGGCTCGCAACCCCCGAGGTCGAGGCGGTTCAGGGCGGCGGCGAATTCGAGCACCGCGGAGAGCTCGGCCTGCATGCGGTCGAGACGATCCTCGGGAATCTCGAGCCGCGCCAGCTCGGCGATCCGCTGCACTTCCTCACGGCTGATCGACATCGGGCCCTCCGCTCAGGAAACGGCCCAGCACCTTCTTGACCAGGGTCCCGAAACGCACCGTGAAGCGCCCGTCCGGCCCCTCGCCGTCGGCCGCCACCACGACGCCGCGCCCGAACGAATCGTGGAAGACCTGGCACCCCAGCGCCCGATGGCGCGGTCCCCGGGCGCGCGAGGGAGACGCGGCCACATCTGCATGGATCCCGCGGGCCTCGTCCCCCTCATCCCCTCCGTCCTCGCCGCGCTCATGCCGGCGGTACCGCCACGCCCCGGACGCTTCCGCGCGCGGCGCGCGCGCGGGAGCTTCCTCGCGTTCCAGCAGCTCGTCCGGGATCTCGGAGACGAAGCGCGATACCTGGCCGCCGCGCGCGCCGTCGAAGCGCCGCCTGAAGGCCGCGGCGGTGAGGAGTACCTCGTCCTGCGCGCGCGTCAGCGCCACGTAGAAGAGACGTCGCTCCTCCTCGAGCCCCGGCCCGTCCACGGACGAAGCGGCGTGCGGAAACAGCCCCTCTTCGAGCCCGGCCACGATCACCGCCCGGAACTCGAGCCCCTTGGCGCTGTGCGCCGTGAGCAGCAGCGTCCGGTCCGCGCCCTCCGCGAGCCGATCCATGTCGCTCACCAGCGCCGTCTCGGCCAGGAAGTCCTCGAGCGCGCCTCCGCGCGTCCCGGCGAAGGCGGCGGCGGCCGCCACCAGCTCCTCGACGTTGGCGCGGCGCTCGGAGGCGTTGTCGTCGCCGTCGAACGTGGCGAGGTAGCCGGACTCCTCCAGTAGCCGCACCAGCACCCGATCGGGCGGCTGGTCGAGCGAACCGCGCAGCTGGTCGAGCAGCGCGATCAGGCCCGCCGCCCCGGCGCACGCGGCGCGCGTGAGAACGCAGGAGGCGGCCAGCGCGCGCAGCGCTTCCAACGGAGGCACGCCGAGTGCCGCCATGCGCTCCTCGACCCGGGCTCGCACGCCGTCTCCCAGCCCCCGCCGCGGCGTGTTCCAGATCCGCCAGAACGCCACCGCGTCGGCCGGGTTCACCGCGAGCCGGAGATAGGCGAGCAGGTCCTTCACCTCGCGGCGCTGGTAGAACGCCACGCCGCCCACGATCTCGTAGGGGATGAGGCTCCGGCGCAATTCGGTCTCGAGCGCGCGCGATTGCGCGTTGGTGCGGTACAGCACCGCGCACTCGTCGAGCCTGCCCCCGCGCCGCACGCGCTCGCTCAGAAACCGGCGGATGCGGCGCGCCTCCTCGACCTCGTCGGCCGCCAGCGCGAACCGCAGCCGCGGACCGTCCTCGCGCTCGCACCACAGCCGCTTGCCCTGACGGCGGCGGTTGTTGGCGATCACGGCGTTCGCGGCCCGCAGGATGTTCCCGGTCGAGCGGTAGTTCTGCTCGAGCCGGACCACCACGGCGCCGGGGAACGACCGCTCGAAGTCGAGCACGTTTCGGAGATCGGCCCCGCGCCAGCCGTAGATCGACTGGTCGTCGTCCCCCACCACGAACAGGTTCCGGTGCTCGCCGGCCAGCGCCTCCACCATCCGGAACTGGGCGTGATTGGTGTCCTGGTACTCGTCCACCAGCACGTGCTCGAAGCGACGGCTGTAGCGCCGGCCGGTCTCCGCGTGCTCACGGAACAGGCGCACCACCTCCGCGATCAGGTCGTCGAAATCGAGCGCGTGGTTCGCGCGCAGCGCACGCTGATAGAGCGTGTAGCACTCCGCGATCCGCCGCTCGGCGGGGCTCGCCGCCAGTCGGCCCATCTCCTCGGGACCCACCAGCGCGTTCTTGGCGTCGGAAATTCGCGCCAGCACCGGGCCCACCCGGGACGCGTCGTCGTCGCCTTCCGGACGCGACAGGATCTCGCGCAGCACGCTCTCCTGGTCCTCGCGATCGTAGATCGCGAAGCCGCGCGGGATGCCCAGCACCTCCGCCTCGCGGCGCAGGATCCTCACCGCCGTGGCGTGGAACGTCCCCACCCACAGCCGCTCCGCCGCCCCTCCCACCGCGCGCGCGATCCGCTCGCGCATCTCGCGCGCCGCGCGGTTGGTGAAGGTGAAGGCGAGAATCGCCTCGGGCGCGTTCCCGCGCTCGATCAGTCGGGCCACGCGCGCCGTCAGCACGCGGGTCTTCCCGCTGCCGGCACCGGCCACCACCAGCAACGGCCCGCCGGGATGGTCGACCGCCGCACGCTGCTCGGGATTGAGATGGAACGAGGTGTCCAGGGCGACGCTCACCGGTTGGAGGACACGGAGGACTCGACGCGCCGCAATCTAGCCCAAAAGCCGCGCGGGGGTCCACACGCGCTGCACTATGAGGGGCGCCTCGCTCCCGCGGTCGTTCGAGGCATTCTGCGCCCCGACGAGAGGGGCGCCCTGCTTCCGCGGTCGTTCGAGGCATTCTGCGCCCCTACGAGAGGGGCGCCTCGCTTCCGCGATCGTCGAAGGCATTCTGCGCCCCTGCCGGAGGGGCGCCGCGAGCGGGCGCCTCTAGAACTCGGGCCCGATGCTGAAGTGCCAGCGCGGCTGGCTCGCGCCGCGCAGGTCGGTATTCCAGGCCGCGTCGAGCTTCAGGATCAGGAAGTAGATCGCGCTCCGCACGCCCACGCCGAATCCGAGCCGGGGATCGTCGAGGCGCCGCGTGCCCTCGACGAAGTGCGTGAGCCTGAGGTCGTCGCCGGGGTTCCACACCACGCCCGCATCCCCGAACACCGCGCCCCGCAGGTTGAAAATTCCGACCGGGACTGGCCCCACCACCCCGAGCTGCTGAATGAAAGGAAACCGCAACTCGGCGTTCACGATCGCGACCCGCGAGCCGCGCAGGTCGAAATCGGAGTAGCCGCGCAACGTGGAAAAGCCGCCGACTCGGAAGGTCTGGGCCCCACTCCCGTTGCTCATTCCGGCGAGCACCCGCCCCGCGAAGGTGTAGCCGCGAGTGAGGTCCCAGTAACGGCGCGCGTCGAACGTCACGGTCTGGTACGCGAGGCCGTTGTCGAACCAGGCGAAGGCGGGGGCGTACGTCAAGTTGTAGCGTTGCCCGTTGACCGGACCGTAGTAGCCGAACAGCGAGTTGTCACCGATCAGCGAGACCGAGGGCGAGGTCACAGACCGGAATTCGCTGCCGCTGCGGAAGAACTCGCCGAACGCGTCGCGCTCGTAGAACACCCGTTCCAGGAACATCTGGGTGAAGGCGAATTCCACGCGCCGGAAGCGGTCGAAAGGGTAGGCGGCCGAAAACAGCATGCCGTAGTTGCGCTCCGAGAAGTTGCGCAACGCTCCGAGTTGTTCCCCGAGCGTCGTGACGTTGGACGAGAAATAGTTCTTGAAGTGAAACAACCCTCCGCCCAGGTCCCAGCGCCGCGGCAGGTAGCTGTAAATCGCGAGCGCGTTCAGGTCCTCCAGCGAGTTGCTGAACACGTCGGTCGCGATGAACACGCTGTGGTTGCCGAGGAAGTCGCTCAGGACGAACTGCGAGTTGCCGCCGAATCCGTAGCCGCTGGCGGCGTAGAAACCGGCACCCGCGTAGTCGGGCGACAGCCGCACCCGGTAGGGGGCGGGCACCTGTCCCAGCACCGAGTCCGGCAGCGCGAACGGTCCGCCGCGATCGATCAGCGGGATGGTGACCGCGATCGCCGGAAGCGTGTCGCGCGGCGACGGCTCCCGGATCTCGCCCCCCGCCCATGCCGGCGGCTCGCCCGGGCGCGGCAGCCCGGCCCGCAGCGTGTCGATCGCCCCGCCGAACTGCGCGCGCTGCCCGGGCAGCTCCGCCAGGGTGCGGACCGTATCCTTCGGCATGCTCATGCTGTCGGGCCAGGCGACCGCGAGCGCCGCCCTCGTCGGGGCGGGCTTCGTGCTGTCCCCGATCGCGACGCGCGCGGCGGCGGCATCCATCACCGCCCCGGGCGCCTGCCGCTGCAGGCGGGACAGCACGCCCTCCACCGAGAGCGGCTCCCGCACCGCGAACACGTCGAAGCCCCCGCGGTTGAACGCGGAGAATACCAACCGGTCGTTCTGCCGCGACCACGAGAGGCTGCTGATGCCCCCCAGCACGTCGGTGAGCTGGGTGAAGGTCGAGTCGCGGCGATCGTAGAGATAGATGTTGGGCGTTCCATTGCGGTCGGAGACGAAGGCGAGCTTGCCGCCGTCGGGCGACCACACCGGCCAGTGATCGTCCCCGCCGGTGTCGAGCAGCCGCCGAACCTGCCCGCTCCGGAGGTCGAGCTCGAAGATGCCGTAGGCGCCGTACTCGCCGCGCTTCCGCACCGGACGCAACACCACGGGGGCGAGACGGTCCGAGGCGAAGCCGATCGCCGTGCCGTCCGGGTTCCATGTGGGCTCGATCTCGTCCCACGCGTCGTCGGTGAGCCGGGTCTGGGCACCGCTCCCGGCGTCCACCAGCCACAGATCGGAGCGGCCGTTCAGCACCCCCGCCACCACGATCGAGTCGGAGACTGGCGACCACGCCGGATAGGAGAGCGCGTCGCAGCCGGGATCGAAGCGCGCGAGGATTCGCCCGTCCTCTGCGGACACGATGTAGAGCACGTCCCGCCCCGCGCTCTTCGCCGTGAGCGCGAGGCGCTGGCCGTCGGGCGACCACGTGATCGCGCTGCGAAACGACGGGATGCCCTCGAACTTCACGCTCCGCTCGCCGCGGATCACGCGGCGGATCGCCTTCCCGTCGAACGCGGACATGATGTAGACGTCGGTGTACTGACGGCGGTCCGAGAAGTAGGCGACCCGGTCCCCCTGGGGCGAGATCGCGGGCGAGGTGTTGAGATTGCTCTCGTCGTGGCGGTGATCGGTGAGCCGTCGGGCGAACTGTTCCGGATCTTCCTTGCGCGCGACGGTCGGCCAGTACGCCTTGCGGAGCGAGGCGCGCCACTGCTCGTCAAACTTGGCCGGGGTCATGCCGATCGTGCGCTGAAAGGCGCGATCGAAGCCGCGCATGGAGCGGATCCGCTGCAGCACCTCCCGGAGCCGCTCCTCGCCGTAGCGCTCCACCAGATAGGCGATCGCGGACTGCCCCTGCTTGTAGATCAGGTAGCCGCCCCCGTACTCGAGCGGCGGCAGATAGCCTTCGATCGCGCCGTCGCGCAGAACCATCTCCGCCCCGGACTCCATGCCGAGCGAGAAGTACTCGGCCATGCCTTCCGCGAACCAGAGCGGCACCGAGAAGAAGCTCTGGTGCGCGATGAGCGAGGCCGCCGAGTTGCCGTAGAGCAGGTCGAAGGTGATGGCATGGACCAGTTCGTGAACCACGACGTGCCGCAGATCTTCGTAGGAGCCGGCGAAGGGCAGTACCACGCGGTTGCGCAGCGCCTCGGTGAAGCCGCCGGTGCTGGCGTCGATCAGCTGGGTAGTGACGTTGGTCTGTGCGAAGTCGTTGTGAGAGCCGTAGAGGATGATCGGCACCCGCCGCGCCAGGGTGTGACCCATGCGCCTCGAGAGAACCTCGTGGGTCTTCTCCGCCAGATCGAGCACCCGCATCGCGAGACTGTCGAGACCCGAATAGAAATGGACCTCGAAATGGTCCGAGGTGATCGAGCGCCAGTCGTACTGCCGGTACTGGACCTTGTTCTTCCCGAAGTACTGGGCGTCGGCAACCCTCGGGGCTAGCCCTGAGAACGCCAGCGCCAGCGCGATCCCCAGGATCGCGGTCTTGCTTCGCATGTGGTGGTCCTCTCTCATCCGGTCGTCGGGCGCGCGGCGGCGCCAGCCACCCCCAGTGTACACCGCTTCAGACGCACGAGGTTCCGTGTGGTTGTCGGCGGATGCGGTCCGCCCCTCAATACTCCCAGCGGGCCTTGAGATTGACGTTGAAATCCGGGGCACCGGCCGAGCCGCTGGCGCTGGCGCTCAGGATGCGGCGCTGGGTGAGCTCCGTCGTCACGAAGAAGAAGCGGTTCAGGCGGTACTCGGCTTCGACGTCGCGCTCGAAGGGCGTGGCCGGCGAGGCGGCGGGCGCGTAGCCGCGCTCCAGCCCCGGCACGCGCTGACGGTAGCGCAGCTGGAGGTTCCGCGTGACCGGAATCCCGACCCCCACGATGACGTCGCCCTCCCCGCTCAGCAGTCCACCCCGCTCCCGCTCGAGCACCCATTCGTTGACGTATCCCTTGAACGTGCGCTGCAGCTCGGCGGAGAGCGTGTTGTTGATCGCGCGCGTCAGGTAGTTGTCCAGCGGGTCGCGGAGCGACACCTGTCTCCGCGGGTCGACGAAACGTCCCACGGTGAGCTCGCGCAGAATCCGCGGCTCGTCCCAGTCGTCCGGCTGACTCGAGAATTCCACCACCGGCTCGGCGGCCCGCCCGGTGATCCGGACCGTCACCTGGTTCGGCACCTCGGCACCGGTCGAAGGCCCGCCCACCGGGGCCTGGGTCGGGACCACGCGCGTGGTGGCTTCGGCATCGATCAGCGGATTCACCCCGCTCAGGTTGTCGAACGTGAGATCCGCGCGCTGAACGTTGAAGCGGTTGCTCAGGAAGTAGTAGGTGCCGCGCAGGGAGCGCATGTCGCCATAGATGATGAGCGAGTCGGGCGTCTGCTCCAGCGTCAGGTCGGCGCTGAACTCGATGTCGCCGTCGGGAGGCTGCCAGTGCAGGTTGCTGGTGGCGCTGGCCTGGACGCGGTAGGTCCAGAACAGCGGCTGCGTGGTGGCGGCAATCTGCTGGGTCTCGCTCTGGTTGGTGAAGTCGAAAAGGACCACCGCGCGCTGGACCTCGGCCCGGCCCGTCACCTGCGGCAGAATCGCGCCGTGCACCTCCGGCCCGTTCGTCACCTCGAAGTCGCCGTCGAACTCGGCGGCGTAGAGTCCGGACTCGACCGCCGTGAAGTCCCGCAGGTTGAGGTCGAAGCGGTAGCCCTCGATCCCGAGCCCGGCGAGCTCGACCACGCCGCGCCCGTCGATCCGTCCGCGCGCGCCCTGGCGCGCGGAGAGTGAATCCAGCGTGATCCCCGACTCGTCGAGCCGGAAGTCGGCGTAAACCTCCTCCAGCACCTCCTCGCGCGTCGCGAGCCGCACCACGCCGTTGCGCATGCGCAGAAACCCGTCGAGCTCGGGGTGTCGCACCGTGCCCGCCAGCCTGGCACTCAGGTCGAAACCACCCGAGGCGGCCCCGATCTGGGGAACGAAGAGCGGCAGCACGGCAAGATCGCCGCCCGGGAGGTCGACGTGCCCCGACATCGGGGCGTCCGGCAGCCGTGGGCGCGCGCCGAGCCTGAGCTCGAGCGGAAGAGCGCCGGAGGCGGTCGACACCACGCTCCCTCGCGCCATCCGGATCTCCTCGACGTCCAGGCGTCCCTCTCGATAGGCGGCGCGCGCCGTGACCAGATCCGCCCGGTAGTCATGCCACGCGAGCGGCCGGCCTTCGGCACTCAGCCGCAACTCCGGTCGCGCCGGGCTTCCCTCGAGCTCGAGGGTCGCGTCGAGCCGGCCCGACCAGCCGTCGGCCGCGGCCGCCATGGCCTGGACCCGTTCGAGCGGAAACGAGGTGGCGCGCAGCGACCCTTCCCAGCGCGCGGCGTCCTCCAGCCATTCGAGCACGCCCCCGGCGGTCAGAGTGTCCGGCCAGGGCGCTACCGTTTCCTCCACCCGGCCCCGCGCCGTGAGCGCGCCACCCGAGAGCTCGAGCCGCAGCGCCCCGACTTCCAGCCGGTGCGCGCTCCCGGAAAGTGCCAGGCTCAGCGAATCCGCGCGGTGGCCCCCGGTGCCGGGTGCGCTCACCGCGGCCTCAACCGTCCAGCGCGGATCGCCCGACGGGCCGCCCACCCGCAGCTCGACGCCGGCGCTCCCCGCGAGGCGCCAGTTCGGCGGGAGGCCGAGGCGCGAGAGATCGAGCCGTTCAGCGTGGGCGATCCAGTCGTAGGCTCCTCCGGGTCCGGCCCAACGTCCCGCGATCGCAAGCCGCGCCGGCCCATCGCTCGCGATCAGGCGATCGAACGTGACGCCGCGGGGGTCACCGGAGAGCAGCACCGGCGGTGCGGCCTCCCAGTCGAACTGCGAGCTCCTCGCGGCGGCGCGGTCGAGGGCCAAGTTCCAGCCCTCGGAGGTCCATGCGGCCCGGCCGGACGCCGTCACCAGCGTGTCGCCGGCGCGCGCCTGCAGGCTCCCGAAGTCCAGGGCGCGGTCTCCCATTCGTAACCCCGAGCCCGCACTGTCGAAGTGCACACCCAGGTACGTGACGTCCGCGAGCCTCGCCCGGGCGCCCAGATCGGGCGTGGGCAGCAGCCGGCCCTCGAGCTCCTCGATTCGCCAGCGCGCCATGTGGGCGCCGAGCCAGTCGGCGCTCCGGCCCTCGAGCGCGCCCGTCACGCGCAACTCCCCGTCGCGGCCCTCGACCGTTCCATCGCCGCGCTTAAGCAGGCCGGTAAGTCCACTCGCGCGTCCGTCCGGCCATTCGTCGAGCGCGAGATCGGCCAGCGTGTAGCGGCCACGCCAGCCGCGTGCGGTCGAGGCGCCGTCGAGCGTCATGGTGCCGCCGCGCCGTAGCGCAACGACCCCGAAGCTGTCGGGAGCGTCAGCCGGAAACGTCACCGCCACGGTCGCGCTGTCGGCCCGCCAGCCCGCGAGCCGGGAGTCGCCCAGCCGAGCCGCGAGCCGGCCGTTCTTGCCGGGGTCCACCGCGTAGCGGAACCAGCCCTGGAGCGTTCCCGCCGGCCAGCCCCGGATGCCAATCGCGCCCCAGCGCGCCGGATCGGCGCCACGGGCCTCGCCGCTCACCTCCCATCCATTCGAGGAGTACTCGAAGCGCCCCTCAAGGTCGCCGGCCGCCGACCGCGCCGCGAGCGGCTCGACCGTCCACTTCTTCCCGTCCGTGACGAAATCGCCGTGCCCCTCGAGCGGCAGCCCTTTCCACTCGAGTCGCGAGACGAAATCGCCACGCCAGGTTCGCGAGCCGCGCGCGTGGGCAACGAAGCGGCCCTCGCCCGGCACGTCGAAGGCCCGGTTCCGGAACACGACGGCGAGCCACGCCCAGCGGACGCGCGAAACCCCGAGATGGAGCACGCGCTCGTCGCTGCCCCGTGCCCACGCCGCGCGCGCCTCGAGCGCGAGGTCTCGGGTGCGCAGGCCACGGATCGCGAACCGCACGCTGTCGCTCTCGGTGTAGTCCGCCTGGAGGCGCTCGAGCCGGGTCCCGAACGGGCCCGTCTTCCAGCTCAGGCCGTGGATCGCGGCACGGGTGGGACCGCGGGTCGAGAGCGAGGCCTTGAGCTCGAGGCCGTCGACGCCTTCGAGCGGCTTCGGCACCCGCACCGATCCGTCCCGCACCACGAAATGAAAATCGAAGCCGCCCGCGCGCTTTCGCTTCGCTTCCGGCGACGACCGCCACTTCGGCAGGCGCAGCCCGCCGTCGGCGCCGCGCGCGAGGCGGATGACGGGCCGCTCGAGCTCGAACTCGATCGAGCCACGCCCGCGGAGCAGCCCGAACGCCGAGTAGCTCACCTTGATCAGCGGCGCTTCGAGCAGCGGCGGCTGATCCCCGTCTCGGAACTTGAGGCGCGGCTCGATGATGCGCAGCCCGTTCAACGGGTTTCCCTTGATGTCGCGGATCTCGAGCGTGAGGTCGCTGTTGCGCGCCAGCGTCTGGTCGAGCAACAGCGTGAGCTCCCGGGCCACCCACTCGGTGCGGTTGGCGAGATAGAGTAGCCCGCTCACCACCGCGATGAGCACCAGGCCCGCCACCGAGAGCACCACCACCCACGCCAGCCGCGCGACCGTCCAGCGCACGGGGCGCGGGACGTGCTCCACCACCTCTTCGAGCTCCTCCTTGAGCTCCTCGACCAGCCCGTGATGGGGCGGCTCCGGACCGGCGGGCGGCGTGGATTCCGGATCGGGAGGACGGGTCATGGTCAGAACGCGGGACCGATCGCGAACTGCGGCTCGGCGACCAGCGCCGCGCGTTCGAGCGTGGGCCTGAGGCTCCAGGTGAAGTCGATGCGCAGCGGCCCGATCGGGAGGTTGACGCGCGGCCCGATGCCGAACACGTAGTGCACGTCGGCCGGATCGAGCGACACGTGGTTCACCGCCGGCTCGAACTGCCGCCACTTGAGGTGCGAGGGCCGCAGCCACACGTTGCCGGCGTCTGCGAACACCTCGAGTCCGAAGGGTCCGACCACCGGAATTCGGAATTCGAGGCTGGCTTCGAACACCGCGAGCCCGCCCGAGAAGGGAATGCTGTTCTCGTTGTAGCCGCGGATGGAGTTGACCCCGCCGGTGAAGAAACGATCTTCGAGCGGAACGCGCTGGACGCGCGCGTCGAGCGCGGGATCGGGAGAGAACTGCGCCTGCTGCTCGCCGAACGAGCGGATGGCCCCGGCGCGAACGCGGTTCGCCAGTACCCATCCGTTGGAGAGCGGCGTGTACCACGCGGAGACCAGCTGCCCCTTGTTGAAGTTGCTCGCGCCGCTGAGCCGGCCGCCGGCCACTTCCGCGGTCACGTGCTGGACCGAGCCGTGGGTCGCGATGATCGGGTTGTCGCGCAGGTCGCGATCGACGCCGAGCTGGAGGCGGTGGGTGCTGTAGGCCGGTCGCACGGCCAGGGTGAGCGAGTCACGCACCGTCTGAGTGAGATTGGGCTCCAACAAGTCGACGTTCTGGATGACGAATGCGTTGTCCTGGGTGAGGGACACCCGCGCGAAGCGTCCCAGCTCGCGGCGCAGCTGGAAGCTGAAGCCCTTCGCCTCCTGCCCGATCACCCAGCGCGGGTCGGTGCGCCGGTCGCGGCGCTCGTAATAGCCCGTCACCTGGCCCCGGGTGCGCGTCTTCAGCAGCCAGGGCTCGAGCAGCGAGGCCTCGGAGCGCGTCAGCAGGAAGCGCGCGTTGCCGTCGAACGCGAGCCGGGAGGCCACCACTCCCTGGAGCGCCCGGCCGCCCAGGTTGCGATGCCCCCACTCGCCGGTGGAACGGAAACGCTCCGCGGTCCCGCTGCCGACACCCGCGTCGATCCAGCGCGGCTTGCGCTCGCGCACCCTCAGATCCACGTCGATGCGCGACTGCGTCGAGTCCACGAACGGCGTCATCTGGACCTGGCTGAACAGGCCGGTCTCGTAGAGCCGCTCGATGGAGCGCTCCATCCGCGGATAGCGGTACACCTCGCCCTTCCGGATCAGGAGCTCGCGCCGGATGAAGGACGCTCGCACCCGGGCGCCGCCGGGCGCCGGGAACAGCACCTCGCCGAAACGGTAGAGCGGCCCCTCCGCGACCTCGTAGTGCACGTGCACGGCGAGCGACTCGCGGCGCGCGCTCGCGGTGACATGCGGGATGTAGCCGCGCTCCTGGTAGGCGCGCGAGATGCGCGTGGTGTCCACGATCAGGTAGGACGGGTTGAACGGCTTTCCCGGCCGCGCCGTGAGCCGCTTGCGCAAGTGCTCGATCGCCCAGGCGTGGACCCCCGCGAACGAGACCGACGCCACGCGCGAGCGCCGCCCCTCCTCGATCACGAACGTGACGATGGCCTCGCGGGCGTTCCTGGCCGAGCTCACCCGCGCCCGCGCCCGCGCGTCCAGGAAGCCGTACTGGCGGCACACCGCCTCGATCGCCAGGGTGTCGGCCCGCAGGAAGTCGAGCCTGAGTGCCGGCCGCTCGCGCCAGGGCCAGATCGAGGGACGGCGGGTCTTGATCACCGCCCAGACGTCGCGCGCGGGCACCCGGTGGCGGCCGCGCAGGCGTACGGCGGCGATCACCCGCAGCTCGCTCGGAAGCTCCTGCTGCGCGAACGCCTCGCCTGCGCACGGGGCCAGCAACGAGAGTGCAATCACCGACCACCCTGCGAGGCGGAGCGAGCGCGAAGCACCTCCGGGCCGTCCGGTCGATCCACACCCGGCCGGAGGCTCAGGGCGGCGAAGGCGCAATCGCTTTCTCCCGGGGAGCGGGCGGGGGAGCCTTGTCGAGCGCGCGCTGGCGCTGCACCCAGCGCAATGGATCGTTGGCCAGGATCATGAGGAAGAGGCCGCCGATCACCACCAGCCCCACCCTCTGGAAGCGCAGGTAGCCGCGCGACGAGATCGCGCGCCGGCGCAGGGCCTGCACCAGCGCCAGCAGGATGTGGCCGCCGTCCAGCACCGGTATCGGCATCAGGTTGAACGCCATGATGGCGACATTGATCATGGCGAGGAACTGGAGGTAGGAGTCCAGGCCGCGCCGCGCCTGCTCGCTCGCGGCCTGCGCGATGAACATGGGCCCGCCCAGGTATTCACGGTAGTAGAGCGGCCGGGTGAGCGTGAGCCACATGCTGCCGTAGACCGAGGCCACCAGCGATCCGGTGGCGCGAAAACCCATCACGACCGACTCCCCCAGCGGATAGCGTTCGACGTAGACGCCGTGCCGCGGCGCTTCGATGCCGATGCGCGCGTTCGCGCCGCGGCCACCGTCGGGATTGATCGGTTTGACGTGGATCTCGAAGACGCGCCCCGCTCGCTCCACGCTGAGGGTGACATCCTGGTCCACCTGGCCGCGCAGGGCTTCGGGCAGCTGGTCCCAGGTCGCGATCGGCCGGCCGTTGACGGCGCGGATGCGGTCGCCTTCCTTGAGCCCGGCCTTGTAGGCCGGCATCCCGGTCACCACCGAGCCGACGAGCGGCGGGTCGGACGGGCGCCTCAGGCTCGACATCAGCGGCTCGCGCTCCCCGGGGGCAACCGGAAGCTCGAACCTGGAACCGTCGCGCTCGAGCGTGAGGGTCCCGGGCCGGGCAGGAGGCTGACGCGAGTTCGTGACGAAGATCTCGACCCAGCTCCGGACCGCGATGCCGTTCACCGCCACCACGCGGTCGCCGTCCCGCAGCCCCGATCGGTAGGCGACGCTGGTGTCGGGAGTGGCCCCCAGCCGGTTCGGGAAATCCGGGTAGCTCACCCCGACCAGCCCCACCACCACCAGGGTGACGAACGCCGCCAGCAGGTTGGCCGCCGGACCGGCCACTGCGATCAGCAATCGTCCGAACCAGGGGTGCGACAGGAATTCCTCGCGGCTGGCCGGCATGCTGCCGTCGTCACCCGGATGGTCGCCGGCCATCTGGACGTAGCCCCCGAGCGGGATCCAGGACAGGCGGTACTCGGTTGTCCCCCGCCGCACCGACGCCAGCGCGGGGCCGAATCCCAGCGAAAATCGGAGCACACCGACGCCCCGCCACTTGGCCACCAGGAAATGGCCCAGCTCGTGGACGAAAATGACCAGCCCGAGCAGCACGAAACCCGGCACCACGGCATTCCAGAGCACCGTCAACTCCTTGGAAAATCTGACCCTTGCGCAGGCTAACCCGCACCTGTCGGAGCGTCAAGGATCGCGCCCTTCGAGCGCGCACTCCTCGCCCGACCGAGTCGGGCTTCGCACTTGCGCGCTTCAAGCAAGAGCCGCACCGCGCACGGCCGAGCCGTGGCCGCGCGTTCCAGCCCCGCACGCGGAACACCTCAGCCGGCCCCCGTTCGCTCCCGCAACACGCTGTCGTATTCCTGCAGCGTGCGCTTCACCATGGCCTCCGCGCTGAACGCGCGCACCGATGCGCGCGCCGCTTCCGCCCAACTCCGCGCGAGGTCCGGATGATCGAGCGCTTCGATCAGCGCCCGCGCCAGCGCCTCGGGATCGCGGCCCGGCACCAGTCGCCCGGTGCGGCCGTCCTCCACCACATCGGGGATTCCGCCCACCGCAGTCGCCACGATCGGAACCCCCAGCGCCTGGGCGTCGAGCAGCGAGGTGCAGAGACCTTCGAGGTGGGAGGCGAGCGCGAACAGCGTGAACTGGGAGAGCAGCGCAATCGCATCGTTCCGGAAGCCGAGCAGCTGAACCTGCCGTTCGATCCCGAGCTCGCGGAGCTGCCGCTCGAGCGGGGCGCGGCACTCCCCCTCGCCCACCCACACGAAGCGCGCGGCGGGCCTCGCGTGTGCCACGATCGCCGCGGCGCGCGCGAGATCGGCGTGGTTCTTGTGGGGCGCGAGCGCGGCGACCGTGCCCACGATCGGCGCATCGTGCGGGGCCCCGATCAGGGCGCGCAGGCCGCCGGCCGCGGCACCCGCGACCGGCGAGCCGCCGGCCGGGAGGTCGACGCCGCTCGGCACCAGCGCCAGGCGGGAGGCGGGAACACCGCCCACCCGCATGACCTCCATCACGCCGCGGCTGATGCACAGGTACCGGTCCACCGGCATGCGGTACTTGAAGCGGCTCAAGGGGTGGCCCGCGACCGTGAAGTCCACGCGCCGCGACACCACCACCGCCCGCACCCCGGCGAGGCGTGCCGCCGGGACGCCGAGCGCGTGCGCGTGCGCGCTGTGGCAGTGCGCGACCTCGGGCTCATACCCGCGCAGCGCGCGAGTGGCGGCCAGCAGCGCGAGCCCGTCCCACTCGCCGCGCGGCCGCCACGCGCTCACTTCGACACCCAGTTCGGCCGCCCGCTCCGCGAGCGGCCCCGGCGGGGCGAGCAGCAGGCAGTCGTGGCCGGCGGCTTCGAGGCCGCGCAACAGCAGCAGCACCTGCGCCTGCCCGCCCCGCCAGTCGCGGCCGGTGTCGAGATGCGCGACCCTCACGCCGCGGCCCCGGGAAGTACCGCGAGCGCGTCGCGCAGGCTTTCTCCCACGCGCTCCGGGGTCGCCACCTCGCGGGCGCGCTCGCGGGCGCGCGCGCCGAGCGAGCAGCGCCGCTCCGGGCTCGCGATCAGCTCGCGCAGCGCCGCGGCCAGCGCTTCCGGGTCGCCGCGCGGAACGGCGAGCAGTTGAACTCCGGGCTCGAACACCTCGCGCAGCCCCGCGCCGTCACCCGTCACCACGGCCCGCCCGGCGGCCAGTCCCTGGTAGACCTTGTGAGGTATGACGCGGCCCGCCTTCTCCCCGGCGCCGAAGGCACCCAGCACCACGTGGGCCTCGCCCAGCACCCGCGGCGATTCGCGATAGGGCACCGCGCCCGGGAAGTCGAGCCGCTCGAGCCGCGAGCGGGCGGCGAGCGAGCGAGCACGCTCGAGCTCGATGCCCTTTCCGAACAGCTCGAAGCGCCACGGCGGCAGCCGCGCCGCGTCCCGCTCGAGTCGCGCCGCGGCCTCGACCACCACCGCGATCCCGTGGAGCGGCAGGAATCCGCCCACGTAGACGATGCGCACCGGGTCGGTCGCGGGCGGGGGCGACAGGTTGAAAAAGGCGTCCTCCGCCCCCACCAGTACGCGCCGCAGCCGCGCGCGCTCGGCCCCGAGCGAGACGAACAGCTCGCCGTGGGCCCAGGTGTCGCACAGCACGAGGTCGGCCAGTGAGAGCGCCCAGCGGTCGAGCCGTAGATTCCATCGCGCCTGCGCCGAGCCGGCGGGGTGCAGACCCCAGTCCGCGACCAGCGTGTCGTGGCGCGACACCAGCGGATCGAACACCAGCGTCCTTCCGCCCTTCAAGAGCCGAGCGAGCGGCACGTCCTTGTGGCGGAATTCGGGCACCACCACCACCCCCGCGCGATCGAGGTTGCGGGCGAGCGCCAGCACGAGCGCCGGATAGCGGAACAGGGCGCGCCGTTCCCGAACGCGCGCCTCGCGCACCTCGACCCCGGCACGCTTCAGGCCCTCGCGCAGTATCCGGTTGCGGGGATAGTCGGGATCGTATGCGCCGAAGAAGCAGACCCGCATCATGCCCGCTCCGGCGGGTCGCCTGCGGACGTGGGCCCGGTGCGAGCGCCCGCTCCCGGCGCGCTCTCGGGCTCGGCCCACAGTGCTCCGTACTTGAGCAGCACCTGCGCAGCGGCCAGCGCGCACAGTGCCAGACCGTGCGCCCCGTCCAGGAATCCGGCCTGGAGCACGTACATGCGCAGGAAGCGAAGCGGCGGCCGCAGCACCAGGTCGAGCGGATGCGCGCGCCGCCCGCGGCGACGGAGCTGCTCAGCTCCGGCGGCGGCGTAGCGGTTGAGCTTCTCGCGGCAGTCCTCCCAGCGCTCGTAGCTCCTGTGCTCGATCAGCCCCGCAAGCTCCGCGATCCTGCCTTCGACCCGCACCTGCTCGTGAACCGGGGCGTCGTCGAATCGCGCCGCCTCGCGCCGGAACAGCCGCAGCACCTTTTCCCCGCGCCAGCCGCAGTGGCGGATACGGCGGCCCAGGAACCAGGTGGCGCGCGTCAGGCGGTAGCCGGCGGCATCGCCGCGGCCGACCGCGTCCCGGATCCCGTCGAGTGCCAGGCGGTCCAGCCGCTCGTCGGCGTCGAGCCACAGCACCCAGGGCTCGCGCGCCGCCTCGAGCCCGAACCGTCGCTGCGGCCCGAACCCGTCCAGCGCGCGCTCCAGCACCCTGGCACCGTGCCGCGCGGCGACCTCGCGCGTCGCGTCGCGGGTGGCGGCATCCACCACCACGATCAGCTCGCGGGCGAACGAAAGCCGCGGCAGCAGCTCCGCGAGGCGCGCGGCCTCGTCACGCGCCAGCAGCAGAACTGAGACCGGCAGCGGATCCATGGCGTTCGAGATGCGCGAGGACGCGCGCGGCGGCGTCCTCCGGCGCGATCGAGGGCATGCAGCTCCAGTGCGGACAGACGGTGCGGTCGCAGGCCCGGCACGGGAGCCCGGTCTGGATGAAGCCGTGTTGCTCGCCCGGCGGGTTCCAGGTGTCGGGGTGCGTGGGACCGAACCACGCGAAGGTGGGCACGCTGAGCGCCGCCGCGACGTGGCGCGGCCCGCTGTCGGTCCCCACCACGGCGGCCAGCCGCTCGATCACGGCGGCGAGCACCGCGACATCGCACTCCGGCAACACGGCCACGCCGGGTGCCAGCGCCCGGAGGGCCGCCACCACCTCGGCCTCGCCCGGACCGGAGAGCAGCAACACGCCCAGGCCTGCGGCCATCAGCCGCCGCGCCAGCGCCGCGGCGTGCGAGCGCGGCCAGGTCTTGGCGGGCCACGTGCCCGCCGCGACCAGCCCCACGCAGCGCGCGGGATCGCGTACCCCGGCGCGCTCGAGCAACTCCGCCGCCGCGGCCCGCGCTCCGCGCTGGAGCGCGATGCGCGCCTCCAGCCCGTCCGGAACGCCGCCCGCCGCCGCCGCCAGCCGCACGTGGGTGGCCGCCGCGTGCTCGCGCCGTCCGCCCGGAGCGTCCAGGCTGCGCGGCACGCGGATGCTGTAGAGCCTTCCCCTGCCGCGCAGCGCGTACCCGGCGCTCACGCGCGCCCCGCAGCAGGCCGCGAGCAACGCGCTGCGCGGGGTGCCGAAGAAGTCCACCGCGCGCTCGAATCTCCTTCGCCTGAGTGCCACGATCAGCCGCAGCGTCGAGCCCGGCGAGCGCTCGAGCGGCCACACCCGGTCGACGCCCGCGAGCCCATCCAGCAGCGGCGCATAGCGCGACTCGGTGACGACCTCCAGGCTCGCGCCTGGAAACCCGCGCTTGAGCGCGCGCAGCGCCGGGGTGGTGAGCACGACGTCGCCCAGCGCGCGCAGCCGGATCGCCAGCACCCCGCCGCTCACGCTCGCCCCACGCCGCGCGCGCGCACGCGGGCCAGCAGGTCGCGGCTCGCGTGCGCCTTGGGGTCGCCCACGATGGCGGTGCCGATCCCGAGGGCGAACGCGGCGTCGCGTTCCGGCACGCTGGCCGCGGTGTAGTCCGTGCCCTTGGCGTGAAGCGCCGGCCGCAACGCTTCGAGCAGGCGCTCGACGTTCTCTTCCTCGAACACGACCACCAGATCCACGCCGCGCAGCGCCGCCACCAGCCGTGCGCGGTCGTCCGCGCGCACCACCGGCCGCCCCGCGCCCTTGAGCAGCGCGGTCGAGGCGTCGCCATTCACCGCCACCACCAGCCTCTGCCCCAGCGCGCGCGCCCCCGCGAGATAGCGCGCGTGCCCGACGTGGAGCGGGTCGAACGCGCCGTTCGCCAGCACCACGCGCTCGCCGCGCGCGTGCCATTCGGCGCACAGCGCGGCGGCCCGCTCCCGGCTCACGACGCGGGCGGCAGCGCGTGACGCGCTCACCGGACACGCCCCCGGGACGCCGGTGCTGCGGCCCTCGCCAGCGCGCGCCCGATCTCGCC